>JBIKVN010000112.1:0-9828 GCA_044356865.1 Phycisphaerales bacterium
CGACCCGTCGCGGCATCGGCCCGGCGTACGCCGACAAGATCTTCCGCTCGACGGCGATCCGCGTCGGCGACCTGCTCGAGCCGGCGGTCCTGCGGCGGAAGCTCGACACGGTGTGCGGGATCCGCTCCGCGGAACTCGAGGCCCTCGGGCTGATCCAGGCGCCGCTCGATGCGGCGAGACTCGCCGAACGGTACGAACGCATCGGCCAGCGGCTGCGGCCCCACGTGGCCGACACCGTCTACCTGCTGCACGAGCGGCTGCGGGCGGGGAAGTCGATCCTCTTCGAGGGCGCGAACGCGTGCCTCCTCGACATCGACCACGGGACGTACCCCTATGTCACGAGCTCGAACTGCTCGACGCTCGGGATTCCCGCGGGCACCGGCATCCCCGGCCGCGAGATCCATGTCGTGTACGGCATCATGAAGGCGTACTCGACGCGGGTCGGGGCGGGACCCTTTCCGACCGAGCAGGCGAACGCGATCGGCGACCGGATCCGCGAGCGGGGCCGCGAGTACGGCACCACGACCGGACGCCCCCGCCGCTGCGGCTGGCTCGACCTCGTCGCGGTCAAGTACTCGGCGATGGTCTGCGGCGCGACCGCGATCGCGTGCACGCTCTTCGACGTGCTGACGGGTTTCGACGAGCTCAAGCTCTGCACCTCGTACCGGATGCCCGACGGCTCGACGAGCGACCGCTTCCTGCCCGACGCCGACCGGCTCGCCCGCGTGAGCCCGGTCTACGAGTCGATGCCGGGCTGGCGCGAGGAGATCCGCGACGCAAGCGACCGGGCGTCGCTGCCGGCGAACGCCCGGGCGTACCTCGCGCGGATCGAGGAGTTCGTCGGCGTGCCGATCGAGATCGTCTCGATCGGGCCCGAGCGGACCCAGACGCTCTCCTCACGCGGCGAGGCGGCCCTTTCGGGAGGCCGCCGATGACCCCGGCCACCGCCACGATCCCCGACCGCTCGACCCGACGCGGGGCGGCCCTGGCGGCCCTCGGCCTGCCCGCCGAGGCCCTGCCGCGGCATGTGGCGATCATCATGGACGGCAACGGCCGCTGGGCGACCGGCCAAGGTCTGCCGCGGCTCGCCGGCCACCTCGCCGGGGCCCAACTCGTCCAGCACCTCATCTCGGAGGCCGCGGTCCTCGGGATCGAGGCGATGACCCTCTACTCGTTCTCGAGCGAGAACTGGAAGCGGCCGGCCGACGAGGTGGCGGGCCTGATGGAACTGGCCGAGCGCTACCTCACGAGCGAAGTCGGGCGGATGCGGGACAACGGCGTCCGGTTCCGGCGCATCGGTCGCCGCGAAGGCCTGCCCGAGCCGGTGCTTCGGGCTCTCGACGCGGCGGAAGCGGCGACCGCCGAGGGCGATGGCCTGACGCTCTGCCTGGCCCTCAACTACGGCTCACGGGCGGAGATCGTCGACGCGGTCAAGGGCATCGTCGCCGAGGCGAAAGCCGGGCGGCTGGATCCGGCCTCGATCGACGAGGAACTCATCTCGGGCCGACTCGACACCGCGGGCCTGCCCGACCCCGACCTCCTCATCCGCACCGCCGGCGAGATGCGGATCTCGAACTACCTCCTCTGGCAGATTTCCTACGCCGAGCTCCTCGTGACCGAGGTGCCCTTCCCCGAGTTCACCGTCGAGCGGTTCCGGGACGCGTTGCGGACCTTCGCAGGCCGGCAGCGGAAGTTCGGGGAAGTCCGGTAGGGGCGAACCGGACCGCGACTCGCCGGAAATTCGGCGGAATTCTTGCTCGGGAGGTCCGGGCGACATTATTCTGGGCGATTCGGGGAACTTCGACGCGTCCGACGTCGCATGGGCCCCACCCCGACCGACCGACGATCGCCATGCGCCCCAAGAACACCTCTCGAACACCGCGCCGTCCGGGACCGACCGAACCGCGGGCGCGTGCCGTGATCTCGCTGGTCGTCGCGGCCGGGCTCGCCACGATCTCGATCGCGGCCGCCCCGCCCGTGCGCACGAAGCCCTCGGTCGAGGCCGGGCCGTCGGTGCCCCTGCCGCCGCCGTCGATCGATGACGTCTCGACCGAGCCGGTGCCGGACGGGTTCGCGTCGCTGCATGAAGGCGCGCTCCGCGGGCTGGTCTCCGGCGATCCCTTCGCGTTCCCCACCGCGGACGGACTCGGCACGATGCTGCGGCTCGCCTCGCGCGGCCAGCTGCCCGACGGGACCCGGACCTTCACCTTCGCGGGCGATCCCGAACTCGGTTCGGACCTCGGGGCGAGCGCGTCGCTGGCCGCGAAGGACGGCCTCGTGGGCGGCTTCATCCGGGCCGGCGACGGGCTGGTCGTGAAAGCGCTGCCGCTCGGGCCGGGGCTGCAGGCGCTGCGGCTCGGGGCCGACGAGCGCCCCTGCGGCGGGGCCGTGGCACCCGATTCCGGCCCGGACGAGGAGGGCGGCGTCGCGGAGAGCTGCGGCGACAGCCCGCTCTTCCAGGATGTGCTGTTCGTCTACAACGCCTCGGCGGCCCAAGCCCTCGGCGGTTCGGCCGCGGCGGAGCTCGCCATCAATGCGGCGGTCGCCACGACGAACCAGGCCTTCAAGAACAACTTCCTGCCGATGCGGATCCGGCCGGTCGAAGTGCTGCAGGTCAACTTCCCCGCGAACGGCGGGGCGGGCCAACAGCTGAACGAACTTCAAAACGGTTCCGCCGGAGCTGCGATCCGGGCCTTGCGGGACGCGTGGGGCGCCGACCTCGTGCAGCTGGTCACGACCTACAACGACGCCTGCGGCATCGCCTACCTCTTCAACACCGACCCCAGTTTCGGCTACAGCACGGTGGCCGCCGATTGCCTGGGCGATTTCACCCCGGCACACGAGCTCGGGCACAACTACGGCTGCTGCCATGCCGCCGGAGACGGCGGCGGATGCGAGAGCGGCGGGTACTACCCGTTCTCGCTCGGTTACCGGTTCACGGGCGCGAGCGGGATCCTTCGCCGCACGATCATGGCCTACGAGCCGGGCGAGCGGATCGGCTACTTCTCGAACCCGTACCAGGTTTTCGACGGGCGCCCGCTCGGCGAGGTGGTCGCGCCGACGACCGACAACGCCCGCACCATCGGGCTGACCGCCAGCTCGATCTCGAACTTCCGCTGCTCGATCGCCGGGGCGCCGGACTGCAACGCGAACGGCATTCCCGACCCGGTCGACCTGCTCGACGGCACGAGCGAAGATTGCAACGCGAACCTCGTGCCCGACGAGTGCGAGACGGCCGTCGAGTGCCCGCCCGACCAGGTGGCGGTGTATCCGTCGGACTCGGATCCACGCATTCTCGATGTCTTCGGCACCTCGATCGACATCGGCGAACGGGCGACCCCGCCGGATCCGACCCCGTACCTCGCGATCGGCGCCTACGGCGACGACGCGACGGCCTCGAATTCGGGAGCGGCGTTCGTCTGGAGACGGGCCGGGACGGCGTGGCGCCAGGAAGCGAAACTCAAGTCGCCGACTCCGAAGCCCGAGTCGCTGTTCGGGTGGGCTCTCGCGGCGTACGCCCGGGCGGCGCAGGTCGCCCCGCTTCCGGTCCTTCCCGAGCGGTCGTTCCTCGCGGTCGGTGCCTACCGCCAGCCGGGCGGGACCGACGCCGCGCCGCTGGCCAACCAAGGTGCGGTGTACCTGTTCGCCCGGAACCCGAACACGCCCGCCGGCCAGTGGCCGGTGATCCGGACGATCCGTCCCAACGACGGGCTGGCCGGCGCCCTTTTCGGCTACTCGGTCGACTTCACGCGGGTCAACGCCGACCCGGACGAGCTCCTGTTCACCGGGGCCCCGAAGTCGAACGGGCGGGGCGCGGTCTTCATCCACCGGATCCCCGCCCTCGACTCCGCGAACCTGCCCTCGCCACGCAAGCTCCTCTTCCAGTTCGCCCCGCCGGGGTCCGACTACGGCTGGAGCCTTTCGGTGGATCCCCTGGTGGTGGATCCGGTGAATCCCGGCGATGCGGCCCGGCGACGGGCGGTCCTGGTGGTCGGTGCTCCCGGTTACGCCGAGAACTCCGGTCGCGTGAAGTGCCACGAGCGGACGCTCACCGCGAACACCCTCTTCAACGCCAGCGGAGTGACCCTCGGTCTTCCGTCAAGCCTCGCCCAGCCGGGCGACCGGTTCGGCGAGGCGGTGGCCATCTCCGACAATCTCGTGGCGATCGGCGCGCCCGGTCGCGACGCGGGGCGCGGCGGGGTCTTCATCTTCCGCCGTACCGCGGTGAACGTGTACTCGCTGGTCCAGTCGATCTCGCTCGGCGCGGACGCCGCCGAAGGCGACCGTTTCGGCGGGGCGGTGAGTTTCCAACCCGAGACGAACGGCAGCCTGACGCTGCTCGCGGGCGCGCCGCTTCGCGATGTCCCGACGCCGGGCGGGCTGCGGATCGACGCCGGGGCGACCTATGTGTATCGCATGGCGGCGGGCGAGACGACCTTCACCCTCGTCCGCGCGGAGGTCGCCTTCGACGCCCGGACCGGCGACCAGTTCGGCCGCTCGCTCCTCCAGCGTCCGGCCGAGCGTTGGATCGGAGCGCCGTTCAACGACGACCAGGGCCTCAACTCGGGCAAGGTCTACCTCCTTCCGGATCCGGTGACTCCGTGACGATGCGCAGCCTGTTCCATCCCGTTTCCGCGGCAGCGTGCGGCGCTTGGCTGCTGGCGGTCGCCCTGCTCGCGTTGACCGCCGCCCCGGCGGCGGGACAGGCCGGCTTCCCGGCCTGCGTCTCGGCCACGGGTTCGTGCTTCGAAGTCCGGCTCGACGAGCCGGGCTGCAACTCGGCCGACTGCTGCACCACCGTCTGCACCATCGAGCCCGCCTGCTGCTCGACCGGCTGGGACGACCTGTGCGTGGCGATCGCCGAGAAGTTCTGCTCGGCGTGCGGCACCGCCACCAACAGCTGCTTCGCGGCGGGAACCACGCCCGGCTGCAACTCGCCCGAGTGCTGCTCGTTCGTCTGCTCGGTCGATCCGGCCTGCTGTGCGACGCAGTGGGACGAGTCCTGCGTCAAGCGGGCCCGGGCCGAGTGCCGCGGCTGCGGAGCCCCCGGCGCCGGCGATTGCCTGGTGGTCCACGAGGGCTTCGGCTGCGCCGATTCGACCTGCTGCGAGCGGGTCTGCCTGACCGACCCGAACTGCTGCTCGCAGACCTGGGATCTCGCCTGCACGCAGCTGGCGGCCCTCTACTGCCTCGACTGCGGCGGCCCGCTCTCGGGGTCGTGCTGCCACGCCCAACTGACGCCCTTCTGCAACGACCCGCTCTGCTGCGACCGGGTCTGCAACATCGATCCCTACTGCTGCAACACCCGCTGGGATGTCGCCTGCGTCGAACTGGCCAACACCGAGTGCAACCTGTGGAACTGCCGGTGCGGCGATCCGGCCGCGGGCGATTGCCGAAGCGCCCACGGCAACCCCGGCTGCTCGGACTTCGACTGCTGCAACGCGGTCTGCCTGCTCGACCCCTGGTGCTGCACGGTGAGCTGGGACTACTCGTGCATCAACATCGCGAGCCAGGAGTGCACGACGAATCCCGCCTGCGGCGACGCCGGATCCGGCTCGTGCTACGTCCGGCACCAGAATCCCGGCTGCGACGACGCCGGTTGCTGCGACCGGGTGTGCGAGGTCGACCCGCTCTGCTGCGAGATCACCTGGGACGACGACTGCGTGCGCTTCGCCGAGGAGGTCTGCACCCGCTGCGGCGACGTGCTGGCCGGATCGTGCTTCGCCCCGCACGCCGAGAGCGCCTGCGCGAACTATCTCTGTTGCGAGGCGGTCTGCAAGGTGGATCCCTTCTGCTGCAGCCTCGAGTGGGACTCGCTCTGCGTGACGATCGCCGAGGCGCAGGCGATCTGCGGCGATCCGATCAACAGCTGCGGAGGGCTCGGGCGCCGGAACTGCTTCGTGGCGGGCACCCTGCCCGGCTGCTCGGATGCATCCTGCTGCCTGGCGGTGTGCACGGTCGACCCGTGGTGCTGCGAGGTCCGGTGGGACGCGGCCTGCGCGCAGCTGGCGATCGACGACGACGGCACCGCCTGCGGCGGCCTGCCCGTCTGCCAGCCGGGCGGCGGCGGCCGCGGCAGCTGCATCACCGCCCACCTGCCCTATCGCGGCTGCAACGATCCGCTCTGCTGCAACGCGGTCTGCACCATCGAGCCGGCCTGTTGCACCATCGGCTGGGACCAGTACTGCGCCGACTACGCGAAGACCGTCTGCTTCGGGCTCGACAACTGCCCGGGCGTCGAGACCTGCTTCCGCTCGCACGGCTCGCCCGGCTGCGAGGATCCCTCCTGCTGCAACGTGGTCTGCGCGGTCGATCCGGCCTGCTGCGTCGAACGGTGGGATTCGAACTGCGTCTCGATCGCGAACACCCGGTGCGAGGCGACGGCCGACCAGCCGTGCCCCTGCATCGGCAGCTGCTTCAAGCCGCACGAGAACGGCGGCTGCGACGATCCGGCGTGCTGCGCCGGCGTCTGCTTCGCGATGCCCGAGTGCTGCGAGGTGGCCTGGGACCAGGCGTGCGTGAATCTCGCCCGCATCACCTGCTGCGGCGACGTCGCCTGCGGCAACGCCTGTTCGGGAACCTGCTTCGAGCCCCACGACCAGCCCTACTGCAACGACCCCGCGTGCTGCGAGGCGGTCTGCGCCATCGATCCGTTCTGCTGCGGAAACCGCTGGGATTCCTCCTGCGCCGCCGCGGCGAACATCCGCTGCCGCGGCCTGTGCGGCATCCCGGGCTCGGGATCGTGCTTCGTGCCCCACCAGATCCCGGCCTGTTCCGACCGGAACTGCTGCGCGGCGGTCTGCGCCGTCGACCCGCTCTGCTGCGAGGCGAGCTGGGACGACTGTTGCGTGGCCCTCGCGACCGGCGAGCCCGCCGCGGGGTGCAACCTGCCGAAGGGCAAGCCGCTCTGCACGCCGCCGGAGTGCGGCGACTGGACGGCGGGCCGCTGCTGCGAGGCGAACGGCAGCCCGCGGTGCGACAACGCGGAATGCTGCGAGGCGGTCTGCGCGAAGGACCCGTTCTGCTGCGACACCGACTGGGACCTCAATTGCGTCTCGCTCGCCCGCGACGAGAACGCCTGCGGCTGCGTCAGCGAGTGCGGCGACGAATGCGCCGGCTCGTGCTGCGAGGCCCGCGACACGCCGTATTGCAACGACGCCGGGTGCTGCGACGCGGTCTGCGCCGTCGACCCCGCCTGCTGCGACTTCGCGTGGGACACCTTCTGCGTGACGCAGGTCTACCTGACCACCGAGTGCTCGAACGCCTCCGGGCCCTGCCCGATCGCCCAGTGCGGCGACGCCGACGCCGGCGACTGCTGCTCGCCGCACGGCGGGCCGGCGTGCTCGGACGAGAGCTGCTGCGACGACGTGTGCGCGATCGACAACTTCTGCTGCACGATCCAGTGGGACGTGACCTGTGCGGCGATCGCCCTGAACACCTGCGACGTCTGCGAGGGTGGCCTCTCGTGCGGATCGCCGGCGGCCGGAAGCTGCTTCAGCACCCACTCGACCCCGTTCTGCGACAACTTCAGCTGCTGCACCACGGTGTGCATCATCGACAAGGCCTGCTGCTCGGCGTCCTGGGACCAGGATTGCGTGCAGCTCGCGCAGCAAGTGTGCGGGGGCGGGGGCTGAGGCTCAGCCAAGCTCTCGGGCAACGAGCGCGACCCGACGGTCGCCGAGCCGAAGCAGGAACAGATCGAGCTCGACCCCCGACGCGAGCCCCGTCCGCACCGCTTTCGTCCAGCGGTCGGCATCGGCGCTGTCGCCGCGGGTGCGGACCCGGGCCCCGCTCGCCCCGAGGCCCCGCAGGCACTCCCGCACTGCCTCCTCGCGCAGCGGTGGCCGGGCGATGACCTCGTAGCGGCGGAAGAACGGCCGGACCGCCGCGGGCAGCGGACTCGCGTCGCCGCCGAGGATGCCGAGGCCGGCGGCGAGTTCCGGTCGCCCCGCGAGCCCGAGGAGCCCCGCCCGCTCGAGCGCGGGATCGGGCACCGCGAGCGTCGCGACCGAGTCGCCGCACGGCCCGGGGATCGGCGCCGGAACGCCGACCACGGTCTCGACCGCATCGCCGTCGACCCGCGTCGCCCGCCGCTGGCCGGGCGAACTCACCAACTCGCCGGCCCAGACGATCGCCTGGACCAGCGCGCCGCGTTCGGAAACGAACTCGAGTTCCTCCTCGGCGCGAAGCCCCGGCAGCGGCACGGGGATGCCCGGCGAGAGCTTGATCGCCCCGCCCCGCGCCGCCCGCACCAGCCGCAGCGAGGTCGAGAGCGGCGGGTCGCACGCCTCGGGGTCGAACCGCCGCGAGCCCCGCTCGTCGCGGCGGGCGGGATCGAGGTGGATCGCGAGCGACGCAAGCTCGACCTTGGCCGCCCACGCCTCGACATCGGCCACGGCCTCGTCGACGCGGGCCGGGCCGCCGGCCGTCCGGGCGTTCTCCGCCGCCATCCACGCCCGCACCGGATCGCGATCGACGACCACGAGCCGCTCGCCCGCGACCCGCGCCAGGGCCATGGCGTCGCCGCCCATCCCGCAGCAGAGGTCGGCGATGTCGAGGCCCGCGAATCGCCGTGCTTTGCACGCCGCAACCGCCCCGGACGTCGCCTGCTCGACCGCCTGCGGGTCGCCCCACGGGGGAACCGTGCCCGGGAACTTCACCGCCGCCTTGCGCCGCCCCGCGACCGCGTCGAGCGCCGCGGCGACCAGTTCGGCATCGAAACGCTTCCGCAACCCGGCCACGAGGGCCGGCGTCGCCCCGACCTCCCGCGTTCCCGCGTCGACCTCGGCGAGGAGGCGCTCGACCTCGCTTCCGCCGGCGGCCAGCCGCCGCCACGCCTCGAGCCGCCGATCGCGTTCCGCTCGCGTTTCCATCCTTCGTGCGATAGTACGGCCTCGTCGTCCATCCGCCTTCCCGAGGACCCCACCATGTCGAACGCCGCCCCCATGCCCCGCTGGATCTTCCTCTTCGACGGCCTCCTGCTGGTTCTCGGCGGGCTGCTCATGCTGAGCTTCCCCTTCGCCTCGACGCTCGGGATCGTGGCCTGGATCGGGGCGTTCCTCCTCATCGCCGGCACCATCGGCACCGTGCGGGCGTTCCGGCACGGCGACCACGGCCCGACCGGGCTCGCCATCGTCCTCTCGATCGCCTGCGGCCTCGTCGGCCTCTTCATGCTGCTCGACCCGCCCGCGGTGGCCGGCGGCCTCGCCGTCGTCGGGGCGATCTGGTTCCTCGTGAGCGGCTTCTACCAGCTCGGCGGGGCGATCTTCGACTCGGAACTCCCCCACCGCGTCGTGACCGGCATCTTCGGCCTCGTCGGCATCGTCGCCGGCGTCGCCTGCATCGCGAGTCCTGCCACGCTCGTCTGGGTGTTCGGGGTCGTGTTCGGCATCCAGCTCATGTTCGCGGGCTTCCAGACCATCGCGGTCGGCACGGCGATCCGCCGGCTGACTTCCTGAGCGGCCGTCCGCGTACGATTTCCGCTTCCCCCGATGCCCGACGGCTCCGCCCATCTCCCCCGCCGGACGTTCGCGATCATCTCGCACCCGGACGCCGGCAAGACGACGCTCACCGAGAAGCTCCTGCTCTACGGCGGCGCGGTCGGGCTCGCCGGCACGGTCACCGCCCGCAAGGACCAGCGGGCGACCGCGAGCGACTGGATGGAGCTCGAGAAGCAGCGCGGCATCTCGATCAGCTCGACGGTGCTGCAGTTCGACTACGGCGGCTACCGGATCAACCTGCTCGACACGCCCGGCCACAAGGACTTCTCGGAAGACACCTACCGCGTGCTCACCGCGGTCGACGCCGCGGTCATGGTCATCGACGCCG
>JBIKVN010000341.1:0-2698 GCA_044356865.1 Phycisphaerales bacterium
TGGCCACCGACGGGCGCCGGTGGGCCGTCGGTGCCGAAGGGAAGCCCGTCGCGGGGCAGACCTTCGCGGGTGAAGTTCGCGTGGTGCGGCTGCGGGCCGACGGGCCGCTGGTCGAGGCAAGCCTCCGACTGCCGAACCCGAGCGCGTTCGACCTCTTCGGCGCCAGCGTCGCGATCGAGGGCAACCTGCTGGCGGTCGGGGCGCCCGGGCGCGATCCCGGCGGAGTGAACGCCGCGGGCGAAGTCCATCTCTTCCGGCGGATCGGCGGCGCGTGGACGCCCTGGCGGATCCTGACCGCACCGCTGCCGGCCGACGCCGAACGCTTCGGCGACACCGTCGCGATCGACGGCGAGACGCTCGCGGTCGGGGCGGGCGGAACCGATGTCGGCGCCGCGCAGGATGCCGGCTCGATCTATCTCTACCGGATCGGTGCGAGCGGCGCCGAGTTCCTGGCGAACCTGCGTCACCCGACCCCGGGAAGCGGCGACAACCTCGGGCGGGCTCTCGCCCTCGACGGCGACGCGCTGATCGCCGGGGCCGGATTCCGCAGCGCGACCGGCCTCTGGACCGGCGGCGTGGTGTTCGCGGCCCGCGGCCCGTCGGGCTGGGCGGTCGAGGCGACCTTCGAAGGCGATCCGGACACCGGCTCGCCGAACCTCGGGCGGGCCGTCGCGATCTCGGGCGATCGCGCCTTCGCCGGCGGCCCGAACGCCGGCAACGGCCAGGCGTGGGGCGAGGTGCGAAGCTTCCGGCGCGAGGGCCAAGCCTGGATCCCGGACGGCACGCTGCTTCCGCCGGCCCTTCTCGCCGGCGAGCGGTTCGGCAGCGGATTGGCCTGCGACGGCGACACGCTGCTGGTGGGGGTCCGTCCGACCGATCCGCTCCGCGGCGAGACGCGGGTCTACGCGCTCGCCGGCGGACCGATCGCGACCGGCGAGCGGATCTTCGGCGCCCGGCCGGCGCTGGCGGGCCACCTGCGGGTGGTGGGTGCTCCCTCGGCCGATCTCGCCGGCGCTTCGTCGGGCACCGCGATCGCGCTGCGACTTCGCAGCGACTGTGACGCGAACGGCATCGACGACCTCTGCGACATCGCGGCCGGGGCCGCCGACCTCGACGGGAACTCGGTGCCGGATGCGTGCGAGCCGGCGGCCGGGCCCGATCTTGACGGTGACGGGTCGGTGGGAGGCCCGGATCTGGCCATCCTGCTCGGGGCGTGGGGCGCTTGCGGCGGGTGTCCGGCCGATCTCGACGCCGATGGGCTCGTCGGCGCCACCGATCTCGCGACCCTGCTGGCGGCCTGGACGGGCTCGTGACGGTCAGCGGTCGCGGAATCGTCCGAGCGAGAGGAACCCCGTGGGCCTTCGCGTCGCGCCGTCGAGCGCGAGGTCGGCCAGGATCTCGCCCACGACCGGCGCGAACTTGAAGCCGTGGCCGCTGAAGCCGCAGGCGATCGTCACCCGCGGGTCGAGCGGATCGCGGTCGAGGATGAAGTGGCCGTCGGGCGAATACGTATAGAGGCAGACCGATCGCGCGAGGACCTTTCCGGCCGACGGTACCGCGGCCCGCACCGTGGCCGCGATCGCTTCCGCCTCGGCCTCGCCGATCTCGCGGTCGACGCGATCGGGATCGACCGGCTCGCCGCCGCCGTGGATCGCCGCCTTCACCAGCCGCTCGCCCGCCGCGCGACCGGGCGGGGCATCGAGCGCCGCGTGGGGCGGCAGGCCGTAGACGCTTCGCCCGCCGCCGAGGTCGAGAAGCCAGACCGGAAAGTCCCCGTCGCGGGCGGGCAGGATCGACGGCGGCGTCTCGAGCCAGACCACCGGCTGGCGGGTCACCCGCAGCGCGACGCCGGCACCCGCCAGCGACGGCCCAAGCAGGCGATCGGCCCACGGTCCGGCGGCGACGACCAGGCGATCGGTGGCAAGCGGGCCGATCGAGGTTTCGATCTCGACCTGCGACCCGCCGCGCCGGATCGCCAGCACCTCGACGCCGGTGCGAACCTCGGCCCCGGCCCGGATCGCGAGGCCCACCTGCGCCCGCACCGTCGGCTCGGCCCGGACGAAGCCCGCCCCGGGCTCGAAGAGCGCGACCGCATCCTCGGGAATCCGCAGCGCCGGGAAGCGGCGGGCGACCGCGTCGGCCTCGAGCATCTCGTGCGCGATCCCGTGCCGTTCCGCCGCCCGGCGCGAGCCCTCGACCACTTCGCCGCCCGCCGCGCCGGCAAAGAGCCCGCCGGTGCGGACGAGCAGGCGCTCGCCAACCTCGCGCCCGAGCCGCTCGTACCCCTCATAGGCCTCGCGCAGCAGCGGAACGTAGTCGGGATGCTCGAAGTAGGCCTGCCGGATCACCCGCGAGCGACCGTGGCTCGAGCCGCGGTCGTGTCCGGGCTCGTGGCGATCGAGGCCGAGCCCGCGAACCCCGCGGGCGGCGAGGCTTCGCAGCGCCGCCGAGCCCATCGCGCCGAGCCCGACGACGATCGCCTCGTGTCGCTCGGGTTTCACCAGGCGCTCAGCAACTGGGCCAGATCCGCCGGACCGACCGTCCCGTCGAGGTCGAGATCCTCGCGCGGCGTGCCCGTCGCGTTGAACGCGGCCAGGAGCTGGGCGAGATCCTCGGCCCCGACCGTTCCGTTCCCATCGAGGTCGGCCCGACGCACCTCGCGGTCGACGATGGTCACCGTCACCGATCGCTCGGTGAA
>JBIKVN010000342.1:0-2697 GCA_044356865.1 Phycisphaerales bacterium
GGCCGCCTGCAACGACGACGGGGCGGGCTGCGCGACCGGAACCTCCTCGCTCACCGTGGCCGTGACGAGCGGGTTGCCGCTCTACATCCGCATCGGTGGCGTCTCGCAGACGGGAACCGGCACGCTGGGCGTGTCGTGCGCCCCGGCCCAGGCGCCGTGCCCGGCCGACCGCAACGGGGACCGGACCGTCGACGCGACGGACCTCGCCCAGGTGCTCGGGGCCTGGGGCGGCGCCGGCGGCGACATCGACGGCAACGGGACGACCGACGCAAGCGACCTGGCGGTGATCCTCGGGGCGTGGGGCGCCTGCCCCTGACCGGATCCGGCCTCAGCGGCTCGGGGTGATCGGCGCGATCGGGACGATCGTCGGCAACGGACCGCCGAGCAGGTCTTCCGCGTAGTTGTCCTTGGACCGCCGCTCGGTGATCGGGCCCTTCGCGTCGCCCCGCAGGAACTGACGGATGATCCGGTCGCTCTCGGGCAGGAACGCGGCGCCGCCGTCGTCGAGCTTCCGCAGCCGGTCGAACTCGTCGCGGGTGCCGACCCGCAGCACGCGACCGCGGTCGAGCATGATCATGCGATCGGCGATGGTGAAGGCGCTGTCCATCTCGTGCGTCACCACCACGCTCGTGACGCCGAGCTTGCGGGTGAGGTCGAGGATGAGCTGGTCGATCTCGGCACTGGTCACCGGATCGAGACCGGCCGAGGGCTCGTCGTAGAAGAGGATCTGCGGGTCGAGGGCGAGGGCCCGGGCGAGGCCGGCCCGCTTCTTCATGCCGCCCGAGATCTGCGACGGCAGCTTCTCGGCGTGCTCGCGCAGGCCGACGAGCTCGAGCTTGATCTTCACCTGGATCTCGATGATCAGGTCGTCGAGGGCGGTGTGCTCGCGAAGCGGCAGCGCCACGTTGTCGGCGATGGTCATCGAGTTGAAGAGGGCCCCGGACTGGAAGAGGATCCCGAAGCGCTTCCGCATCTCGACCGTGCCGCTCTCGTCGAGTTCGGCGAGGTTCTCGCCGAACAGGCTGATGGTGCCCGCGGAAGGATGCAGGCTGCCGATGAGGTGACGCAGCAGCGTGCTCTTGCCGCAACCCGAGCCGCCCATGATGACCATGGTCTCGCCCTGGCGGACCTCGAAGGTCACGCCGTCGAGGACGGTCTGGGTGCCGAAGCGGCGGACGAGGTCGCGGACCTCGATGACGGGCGGGGCGGCGTCGGGGGCGGTCATGGGGCGGGGAGCGGCGGGGAAGCCGCGGGGACATTCTCGCCGGAATCCGTCCCGGCGGGGGCCGGCGGGCCAAGGCGAAGGTCGGCGGCGCCGTCCGTCCCGCCCGCGATCGAGATCTCGAGGATCCGCAGGGTGGGGAGGACCCGGCCGAACGGCGTCACCACCTCGGCGCTGACCGACCCGGTCCGCTCGGCCCGGCGGCCGTCGCGGCGGAAACCGAAGACGACCGCCGAGCTGACCTCCTGCCGGAAGGCGTTCCCGGTGGGAATCTGGGAGATGATCGAGAGGCCGTCGGGCTCGCCGAAGCGATCGCGGGCGGCGGTGGCGAAGGCAAGGACCTCCGCGGCGGTCAGGCTCGAGGCCGACGAGATCGACCCGAGGGCCGCCCGGGCCGAGGGCTCGTCGCTCGCGGCCAGCACCGCGGTCACCCCGGCGCGCAGGTCGCGGTCGAAGACCTCGCGGACGGCGAGCCCGATCCGCTCGGCGGCGATCGCCTGCAGGACCAGGCCGATCCCGCCGAGGGCGATGCCCGCGATTGCCAGCCGACGACCGCCGATCGCGGGACCGCCGGCGGCCGCCGCGGCGCGGATCCGCGAGAGGGCCATGAACCCGAGGGTCACCGCGACGATCTGCGGCACGATCGGACAGCACACCAGAAGCCCGGCGGCGAGGCTGGCGATGGCGAGCGGGCTGGGGACGGGGCGGCCGGCGGGCAACACGCGGCGATGCTACCGCGGGCGGCACCGGTACACTCCGATCATGGGTCTCGTGACGGTGATGGGTCTCGGTCGCTTCGGGGGTGGGGCCGGCGTCAGCCGCTGGCTGTGCGAGCGGGGCGACCGCGTGTTGCTCACCGATTCGGCCCCGCGGGCCGAGCTCGAGGGGCCGCTTGCGACGCTGTCCGACCTTCTCACCGAGGGCCCGCCCGAGCCGGGCCGGATCGCCCTGCGGCTTGGTGAGCATCGCGAGGAGGACTTCGCGGACGCCTCGCTGGTGGTGGCCAACGTCGCGGTGCCGCGGCCGGAGGAGAATCGCTTCCTGCAGGCGGCGCGGCGGTCCGGCGTGCCCCTGACGACCGAGATCCGTCTCGCGATCGGCGAGCTCGACCGCCGCGGCCTCACGCGGATTGCCGGCGTGACCGGCAGCGCGGGCAAGAGCACGACCTCGGCCCTCGTTCGCCACCTCTTGGGCGACGCCGGACGGACCTCGGTCCTCGGCGGCAACTTCGGCGGCTCCCTGCTCGGCGAGATCGACTCGCTCGACCCCGACGCCTTCGTGACGCTCGAGCTCTCGAGCGCCATGCTCGGCTGGCTCTCGGCCGGAGCGGGGTCGGACTCGGACGCCGGCTGGTCACCGCCGGTCGCGGCGCTCACGAATCTCGCGGTGAACCATGTCGACTGGCACGGCTCGCTGGAGGCGTACGTCGCGGCGAAGGCCCAGATCCGCCGCGACCAGCGCGAGGGCGACGCGTT
>JBIKVN010000343.1:0-2678 GCA_044356865.1 Phycisphaerales bacterium
TTTACCGCCATCAACAACTCGAACCAGATCGACTGGAACTCCGACAGCGTCGTCAACTTCCTCGCGCTTCCGACCCAACATCCGTTGATCGGATTGGGCTTCGCGAAGTCGCAGGGAGAAGATCTGCTGGCGAAGTACCGGGAACCGTTCCCGATTCCTGCGTACAACCTGAACAGCCCGAAACTCGAGGTGTCCGACGGAACCTTCACCTTCTGGTGGAAGGAAGGCGCGAATCAGGTCTCGTACACGATCAATTTCATCGTCGAGGAAGTCGAGTAAGCCGATCGTACGGCGATGAGGGTCGTTCGCGGACCGACGCGAGCGAGGTCATCGGGTGGAGATCGAGTTCGAAGGCACGTTGGCCGCGGCACGCCGGCCGGCATGCAGCCAGTCCATCCACGGCTCGCCTTTTTCCTCTTCCCTCTTCCCTTGTGCGACGGTCGGCTTTCGCCACCGCAGTCGCGAGCCTCGAAGCGGCTCGCGCGAGAATCGCGACGGCTGTTGGTCGCCCCCGCGCGGAACGACGAGGCCATGCCTCGTCGTCGCCTTTACGCGGGTCTTGATCGCGGGAAAGCCTCCGCCCGCACCGACCGTCCGCCTGCGTGTCGTCTGGCCGCAGGGTGCTTCCCCGACGAGGCATGGCCTCGTCGGGGTTGAACGCCGGGCTGTCGGCGCGTGAGGCTCGGTCGCGACGTCACGGCGAACGGCCCGAATCGCAAGTGGCGGTGCGACCTCACCTCCATCCCGACCGAGGAGAACTTCCTGTCGAGACCGCAGGGTGGGCGGCGGTGATGGATGCGTGGAGCCGGAGCACCGTCGGCTGGAGCATGTCGACGACGCTACTCCGCAGCGCCTACCGCACGTTGCGGGTCTCCGACCGCGAGGCCCTCGCGTTCCGCCTCGGGCGGCCGGGGCCGGGGGCACAAGGGCCGCTGCGCTGACGCTCAGCCGATGGGGCCGTTCTCGAGCGGTAAACCCGCGGTCGCGCAAAGCCGCGTGAACTCGGTCATGAATCGCGACGCAGTATGCGTCTCGGTCACCCAACGGCGACCCTCGCGCCCCAGACGGGTTCGGAGTTCCCCGTCGTCGAGCAGCCGCGACAGGCCGTCGACGAGCATGGGCATCCCGCCGAGACCGTCTCCGTCGTGGCGGCCGACGAAGACGCCGTGGTCCGTGACCGTTCCCGCCCCGTCGACGCACGCGAGCGGCGGGGTTTCGCAGGCGAGCGCCTCGAGGAAGCTCACCGCGAGCGACTCGTGGATCGAGGTGTTCACGAGCGCCCACGCGGTCGAGAGGGCCCGGATCTTCTCCGCTCCGTCGAGATGACCGGCCAAACGCACGTTGTCCGGCAGCGAGGACGTTTGCCACGATCCCCGCCCCTCGAAATGCGGCTTGCCGAGGAAGACGAAGTCGACGCATGGGAAATGCCGGGCCAGTTCCGCGAAGAGCCAGGGCCGCTTTATCGGGTCGAGGCGGCCGAGGAAGACCACGCTCGGGCGGGGGCTCTTCACGATCGGTTCAAGCGGCGAGAGATCGAGGATGTTCGGCAGGAACGACCCTTCCGCCAACGGCAGCCCGTACGCCCCCGGGATCTTCGCGAGCAGCGGCAGGGCCGGCGTCGCGAAGAGCACCGGTCGCCCGTGCGCGGCCGATTCCGCCACGACGCGGCCGAGCGACGTGCAGTCGGGCGTCATGATGCCCGCGGGAGTCTCGTCCCCGGCGCCGGGGATCCGCAGGGTCCGGATCCGGGCGATGTCCTCGGGCGTCCGCGGATCGCGCACCCAGACGACGAGCGGCGTGTGGGGCAGCAGCCGGAACAGGGCCTCGTAGTGCGGCCGGTAGTCGATCGAGAGCAGGAGGTCGATGCCCTCGTCGCGCACGCGACGGGCATGCTCGGCCTCGTCGGCGCGGCGCAGGACCAGCCGCGATTCGTGCGCGACCGGATCGGGCTCGTCGGCCCGGGCCCGGATCTCGCCCGCAAGAAACACCGGTTCGAACCGGCCGCCCTCGGCCGCCCGCAAGGTCGTCGCCGCCTGCCGGGCCGCCCAGCCGAAACCGCCCATGCGGCCGAGCGACAGGTCGAAGAACTCGTTGGCGACGATGCCGACTTTCATGCGAGGGTCCTCCGTCCATGGTCGATCCCGCTCAATCTTTCCGCCGCACCAAGGTGTACCAGCAGAGGAACTCCTTCGCGGCTTCCTCCTTCGTCTTCCCTTCAACGTAGCCGCACGCCCCGAACGCGTCGATCACCCACGCCTGGTCGACCGCGTCGAAGGCGAGCACCTCGAAGCCCGCCCGCTCGAGCATCTCGCGAGGGAACGGCGAGAGGCCGTCGGCCCACGGGATGTACTCGCGGTCGGGCGGGTTCTGCGGCGGGCAGATGTTGTAGACGAGGAAGACGCCGCCCGGTACCAGCGACTCGTGGACGCGGCGCAGGAACTCCTCGTCGCCGACGCCGAGATGCACGAGCCGCTTCGGGTCGACCGTCTGCCCGGGCGGCGGCGACGGGTGGATGTAGCCCTTCTTGAGCGTGTTCTTGCTGGTGATGAGCGAGTACCCGCCGCCGATCGCGGTGCGGAGCTTCTCGTCGGCCGGCCACTGGCCGAGGTGGATCGTGACCGAGCCCGGGCCGATCGGGCCGGTGTCGGCCGGGTCGGAGTAGAGCGCCGGGAACACCG
>JBIKVN010000113.1:0-9746 GCA_044356865.1 Phycisphaerales bacterium
GGCCGCGTTCGCCGCCGGCGATCGACGCACGCTGCTGCTTGACGCGAACTTCCGCCGGCCGGCGGTCGCCCGCGTCAGCGGACTCGATCCGGATTCGGTCGGCTTCGGCGACGCGCTCGCCGGAACCACGAGCCTCGAGGCGGCGATCCGGAACGTCTCGCCGCGGCTGGATGTCCTGCCGGCGGGAACCCCGGCGTCGCGGGTGGTCGAGCGGCTCGGGACGGCTCGTGTCGACGAGATCTTCCGCGAGCTGAAGGAGCGCTACGACGTCATCGTGGTCGATGCCCCGCCCTCGGTGGTGGCCGGCGATGCGTTGGTGCTGGCCGCGAAGGTCGACGCGACCATGATGGTCGTGCGGGCCTTCCAGGAGCAGCGAGGCCTCGTCTCGCGCATGGTGCACCAGCTTTCGGACATGCCGAGCGCGTTCCTCGGCCTGGTCCTGAACCGTCCCCGCATGACCGCGGGCGGCTACTTCCGCAAGAACTACGAGGCCATGGCCAAGTACTCCGCCGCGCCGGGTGCGGGCGGATCGGCCGCGGCCTGATCGGAATCCCCGGATGTCGGTGCCTGACCACGAGCATCTTCGGCGGTCGTCCTCGCCGGGAGGTCCGCGGTGAGCGGCGAGCTTCCGTCCATCCTCACGCCGCCGCTCGGCCTGGATGTGCCATTGCTCGACGAGGCCAAGCGGGTCTCGCCGCTGACGCTCCTCAACTCCTACTCGGGGCTCTTTCTCATCGCGTTCCTGGCGACGCTGCTCGTGACACCGCTCGTGCGGAAGCTGGCGATCTCGCTCGACATCGTCGACCGGCCCGACCGGCAGCGCAAGCAGCACGCGATGCCCATCGCGTATCTCGGCGGGTTTGCCGTCTTCATCGGGATCATCGCGGCCATCGGCTACAGCTATACGATGACCGACGGGCTGGCCGGGATCTTCGCCCCGATCCCGGTGTCCATCGTGCTTGGGATCGTCGCCATCACCTTCACCGGCCTCGCCGACGACGTGTGGGGCTGGGATCCACGCCTGAAGATCGCGGGCCAGCTGGTGGCGGCGGCGGCCCTGGCCGCCGAGCAGGTCGGGGTGCGGGTGGCGGAAGGGGCGCTGGTCGTCTTCCTCGGCGAGGCGAGCGAGACCCTCGTCGAGCTGGGGCCGATGGTCGTGCAGAACGGCGACCTGTACTACTGGCTCGGGACCGCGCTCATCGCCCTCTTCGTCCTGGGCGGCTGCAACGCGGCGAATCTCATCGACGGCCTCGACGGTCTCCTTTCGGGAACCGTCTTCATCCAGATGGCCGGCCTGCTGGTCATCTGCCTGATGATGGCCACCTCGAGCGACCTCGGAAACCTCTTCGAGTCGGAGGCCGGTGCCCGCATCGCGATCTGTCTCGCGGTCATGGGGGCCGTGCTGGGCTTCCTTCCGTGGAACTTCAATCCCGCGGTCATCTTCCTTGGTGACTGCGGCAGCCTGCTGCTCGGCTACCTGACGGTGGTGGTGATCCTGCTGCTCGGCGAGCAGGGCGACACCAAGCTGGTCCTCGCGGGATTGATCGTCTTCGGCCTGCCCATCATGGACACGGCGCTCTCCATCCTGCGGCGGAGGCTGGCGGGCATTCCGCTCTCGACCGCCGACGCCAACCACATCCACCACCAGGTCCGGCGGGCGGTGGGCGGGGTCAAGGGGGCGGTCTTCGCCCTGTACGGCATCGCCCTCGCCTTCACCGCGACCGGGGTCACCCTTGCGTGGCTGGTCCTGTTCACCCGGATCCGCACCCAGATCGTCTTCGCGCTGGCGATCGTTCTCTTCGGGTTCATCGGCGCCGTCGCGTTCAAGGCCGCCCGGCGCCAGCAGCTGGCGTTGACGAAGCAGGCGAGCCCGGAAGTCGCTTCGTCTCCCGCGGCCAAGCCGCGGGTGTCCTCTTCCGCCGATCCGTCGCGGGTGGGCTGACCGACCTCGTACGGTCGATAGTCGGGTCGGTGACCGACCCCGATCCTGGACATGTCCCCGTTCTCCTGGCGGAGTGTCTTCGCCTGCTCGATCCGAAGCCGGGCGAAACCGCGATCGACCTGACGGCCGGACGGGGCGGACATGCGATCGAGTTCGCCCGACGGCTGCAAGGGTCGCAACGACTCATCCTGTTGGATGTGGACTTGGGCAATCTGGCGTTCGCGTCCGAACGGGTCGCGCGGCAGTTCGGACATCCGCCCGTCTCGATGGCCGGCAGTTTCGCGCGGGTCGAGGAACTGCTGGGGGGCGGTTCGGTCGCAGCCGACGTGGTGCTCGCCGACCTTGGGTTCAGTTCGACTCAAATGGACGACCCGTCGCGGGGGCTTTCGTTCTCGGCGGACGGCCCGCTCGACATGCGACTCGATCCTCGCGCCGGCGTGACGGCGGCGGACCTGGTCGCCTCGCTGCCGGAGACGGAACTCGCCCGGATCATCCACGACTTCGGCGAGGAGCCGCTCGCGCGGAGGATTGCGCGAAAACTTGTCGAAACGCGCGGGAACGAGCCGATCACCTCGACGGCGCGACTCGCGCGACTGGTTCGTGAGGCCTACGGCCCGCGGGCCCGTTCGTCGCGCCTGCATCCGGCCACCCGGACCTTCATGGCCCTCCGCATCGCCGTCAACGACGAGCTGGGAGCCCTCCGGAGCCTGCTGCAGGCGATCGAACGGGCGGCGGAACGCCTCGCGAGGCCGGAAGGCGGCGGTTCCACCTGGCTCCGACCCGGAGCCCGCGTCGGAATCATCTCCTTCCACAGCCTCGAGGACCGGCTCGTGAAGCGGGCTTTCGCCGACATGTCCCGCCGCGGTCTGGTCACGCCGGTCACGAGAAAGCCGACGGTCCCGACCGAGCGGGAGGCCGCGGCGAACCCGCGGTCCCGATCCGCCAAGCTGCGGGTGGTCGCGATCGGCGGCCCCGCCGACCCCGACCGACATCCGCACCGGACTTTCGACGACTTGCCTGAGGAACTCCCATGACCCGCGAAAACAAGTTGGCGCTCATCATCGGCTTCGGGCTCCTGCTCTTCGTGGGCATCCTCGTCTCCGACCACATGGCGGCCCGTCCCTTGCCGCCGGCGGTCGGAACGGCTTGGGTCGATCCGACCCCTCCGGTGAAGAGTTCGGACGCCCTCTTCATAACTCTCAACCCCGGGCCGCCGGTCGAACTCTCGGATCCGGACCCCGCCACCTTCGACGCGGCGAGCGGCGGGTCTCCGTTGCCGCTTCCCGCCGAAGAGCCGGTCATCGCCCCGCCGGCGGTGCGGACCCACGTGATCCGGGAAGGCGAGACCTTCAGCAAGGTCGCCGGCCACTACTACGGCAAGAAGTCGCTGGGAGCGAAGCTCGCCGAGCTCAACGGGATGCGGCCTGAAGCCCTGCAGATCGGCGACGCCATCCGCGTTCCTGATCTTGCCGAGCTGGATCCGTCGGCGGCCACCGCGGCGGTGCCGCCGGTCGACCGCACCTACAAGGTCCGCGAGGGCGACACCTACTACCGCATCGCCCAGCGCGAACTCGGTTCACCCGGTCGGGTCGCCGAAATCGAGCGGTTGAACAACATCAAGGCTTCGAAGCTCCGTCCGGGCATGACGATCCGCCTGCCCGGAGGCAACGACGCCTGAGCCAGTCGGTCCGGCCCGCGCGAAAGGGCTTGTCGGAGTTCCTAGAGACGGAGGAGCCGCGTGTTCGCAAAGTTGGCCATCACCATCGTCGGGCTCGGCGGCGCGTTCGGCGGGCTGCTCATCATCCGGCAGCAGGCCGTCGACACCACGGCCGAGATCGCCCGGCTCCAGCTGAGGCTCGAGCAGCATCGCAAGACGATCACCCGCATGCATGCGATCGTCGCCGAGGCGGTGCGGCCGGCCGACCTGCAGCTCGCCAAGGATCGCCTCGGGCTCGAGTGGCAGCCCATCCGCTATCGCTTCGATCCGGTGCAATACGAGTCGGCCACCGGACTGCCTTGGAAGGATGAACCGCAGTTCGCAGTCCAGCCTCCCAACGCGGTGCCCGGCGAGGAGCTCGGCGGGTGAGCGGCGGAGGTCCGAGCGACTTCGTCCGCGTCCGTCGCATTGCCGCGGGCACGCTGGCGGTGCTCGGGGTGAGCATCGTCGCCGTCATTTTCCGGGTCGGGCAACTGAAGACGGCACCCGATCCACGCCTTTCCGACCTCATGGAACGGCCCGACGGGCTTCCCACCCAGTTCATCACTTCCGTGCGGCCGCAGCCGCGCGGGACGATCTACGACCGCCGCGGCCAGGTGATCGCGATGGACGTGCCGGGCTACCGGCTCTACGTGGATCCTCGTTTCGTCTACGCCGAGGCGACCCGCCGCGCGAGGGAGCGCGGCGGGTCCCCGGCGGACTTGTCGCTCGATCCGTATGCCGACCTCGGCGTCCAGTTGGCGAGGCGGCTCGGAGGTTCGCCCGGCGACTGGCTGGCCCCGGTCCTCAGCCGCGTGCCCGAGGATCTCCAGCTGCTTCGGCCCGACGCGACCCGCGACGACCTGAAGCGGATTCCCGCCTATGTGGTGCTGGCGCCGGAAATGACCGAGGCGCAGGTCGAGCAGATGCGCGGCATCCGGATTCCCGGCGTGGCCGTCGAGGAACGGCTGGTGCGGGTCTATCCGTTCGGGGACTCGGCGGCGACGCTGGTCGGCACCGTCGGTTTCGACCACGCCGGCCTCGGCGGGCTCGAGATGCGGAACGATCGGCGGCTCGACTCCGAGCCGGGCACGCTGGTGCGGCTCGTCGACAATCGCGGCCAGACGCTGAACGCGCCCGCCGACCTGTTCCGGGCCGGCAAGTCGGGCGCCAGCATCCAGCTCTCGATCGACATGATCGTGCAGGAGATCGTCGAGCGGAACCTTGACGAGGCCGTCGACGCGGCCGGCGCCGGCGGCGGCCGGGCGATGGTGGTCGACTCGGACACCGGCGAGATCCTCGCCATGCACGACACCATCCGGAAGACCGGCCGGAGCGTGGTCGTCGCCGATCCCATGCGCGACGCCCGGCCCGGCCTCGGTCGCAACCGCTGCGTGACCGATCCGTTCGAGCCGGGCTCGATCTTCAAGCCCTATGTCTGGGCGTGGGCCACCATGCTCGGCAAGGTCCGGCCCGAGGAGATCCTGCCGACGCCCGCGAACGGCCCGATCGTGGTGAGCGACGGCAAGTCGCGCCGCGCGATCGGCGACGTCAAGCACTACGGCCCGTCGAGCTGGCGGAAGGTGCTCATCAAGAGCATGAACGCCGGCATGTCGATCGTCGCCATGCGGATGACGAAGACCGAGATGCAGGAGGCGATGCAGGCCTTCGGCTTCGATCGCAAGACCGGGTGCGGCGTGCCCGGCGAGAGCAAGGGCATCTTCCCCGACCGGAAGAACTGGAGCATGGTCTACACCCAGTGCTCGGTGAGTTTCGGGCAGGGCATCTCGGTCACGCCGGCCCAGCTCGTCGAGGCGTTCACCGCCTTCTGCCGCGACGGCACGGTCGTGCCGCTGTCGATCGAGAAGGTCGAGGCGGACGCGTTGATTCCGACCCGACGGGTGCTGCCCGAGGCGACGACGCTGGCGACCCGCGACGCGATGCGGGGCGTGATGACCGAAGGCACCGGCCATCGCGCCGAGAAGATCGCCGAGTACGAGGTGTTCGGGAAGACCGGCACCGCCGATCTTCCCGATCCGAAGACGAGGCGGTACTTCGGCGACCGGTACACGAGCAGCTTCATCGCGGGCGCCCCGTTCCGGAATCCGAAGATCGCGATCATCGTGGTGATCGACGATCCGGACAAGCACAAGCTCGGACACAACAACTATGGCGGCGGGGCGATCGCCGCCCCGTGCGCGGTCGAGATCATCAACGAGACGCTCGCGTACCTCGGGATCCCGAGCGATCGCGACGAGGGTGACGAGGCGAAGAAGCTTGCCGCCGCGCCCTGAGCGGCACGGTCCCGTGCGACGGGCGGTCGCGGGAGTCGTCGCGGTCACGGTGGCTCTGGCCTCGGCGGCGCTCGCGATCCAGATCCTGCAGTCGGTGGGGGGTGGTACGCCGGCCGGTTCCGGCGGCGCGATGCCCGGATCCGACGATCGCCGGTCACCGCTCGAGCGGGCCCTCGATCTCGCCGAAAACGCGAGGCTCAAGGACTTCCTTGACCGCGACCACGAGTTCATCCCGCCCCCGCCGCGGTTCAAGCGGTTCCCGTTCTCGACGTGGACCGATGACGCGAACTGCATCCGCGCGCGGGAGGGCGACACGAAGATCATCGAGGCCGGCTGCCGGCCGCGTTCATTCCGCGTCTCGGGCACCGTCGACGCCGCGGCCGCCGAAGCGATCGAGGCCCACTTCGGGATCGATCCCGAGCTGCTTGGGTACCACTTCCTCGAGGAGCCCGGTTCGCGCGAGGCGGTCGAGGCGGCCCGCGAGCGGGCGTTCCGGGCCCGCGGGCTGGCGATGGTGGGGGACCGGCTCCAGCCCGATTACGGTTGGCTGGTGGCCGAGTCGCTGCCGGCCCTGAATCCGCTGGCGACCGAGATCCTCGAGGCGTACTGGAAGCGGAAGCCCGACGGCCTCGACGATCGCGAGGTGGTCGAGGCCCTCACGAGTTTCGTGCAGAACGCGGTGCCGTATCGCACGGTCGACGCGTCGCCCGACGGTCGCGAGCGAGGCGGGATCCGCTCGCCGCTGTCGACGCTCTTCCTCGGTGGCGATTGTGACTGCAAGGCGCTGCTGCTGGCCGGACTCATCCGGTCGGTGCGGCCGACGATCGACGTGGCCCTGCTGCATGTGAACCGCGACGAGCCCCACGCGTGCCTTGGCGTGGTGATCCCGGCCGTCGACGGCGAGGGGTACGTGCGGGTGGGCGACCGCGATCTCGTGGTGATCGAGACCACCGACGACTGGGACCTCGGGCGGCTCAGCGTGCGGACCGACCTGACCGACGCGATGGCGACGTGGATCGAGTAGAAGTTTCGGTATCTTGGCGACATGTCCCTCCCGGTCCTGACGCTGCTCGCGCTGGTACCGGTCGCGGCGCTGCTCGCGGCCCTGGTCTGGAGCGACCGGAATCGCGAGCCGCTTCGGGTCGTGGTGATCACCCTGCTCCTCGGGGCCCTCACGCCGATCCCGATCATCGTGGTCGGTGTCGCCCTGGCCGGCCTCCTCGGGATCCCGACGTCCGATCCGGCGACGCTGGGCCAGGCGATCGCGATCTCGTTCGTCCTGGCGGCGCTGGTCGAGGAGACCTTCAAGTTCGCGGTCCTCTGGGGCTACTCGGCCCGGCACGACGCCTTTGACGAGCCCTTCGACGGGATCGTCTACGGCACCGCCGCGAGCCTCGGTTTCGCGGCGAGCGAGAACCTGATGTACGTGTTCGGCCAGCCGACGGCGGGGGGGAGTTTCCTGGTCGGGACGCTGCGCGCGTTCACCGCGGTGCCGATGCACGCGTTGTGTGGCGTGGTCATGGGCCTGTGCATCGGGATCGCGAGGTTCACGCCGTCCGCGCGGATCCTCTGGCTCGGCCTCGGCCTCGTCGGGGCCATAGGCTTGCACGGGACCTACAACAGCTTCGTGTTCGGAGCCGGCGTCATGACAACGCAGGGACGGGACGGCTTCGCGGCGCTCTCGGCGGGCGGAGTGCTGGCGACGCTTCTGCTGGCTGCGGGCACGTGCCTGCTTGCCATCGCCCGCTTCCGCCGCGACCAGTTGCGGGTCGTCGTGACCAACCTTCCGCCCGGAGCGTCGCCGCCGCCTCGGACCGAGTCGTTCGTCCGGCCCCTGCCGCCGCCTCCGCCGCGGATCGGGACGGCGCCGCTCCCGCCGCCGGTCGTGGTCTCGCCGCCGGTCCTCCCGATGGCTGCGATGGTCCTGGTCGCGATCGCGTCGGCGTTCGCGGTGGGGTTCCTCTTCCTCGCGATGCTGGCCTCGGGCACGCCGGAGGACGGGATTTCCGAGGCCACCGGGCTCCTGGCCTGCGGACTCATGGTCTTGTGCGGCGGGTTGGGCCTGGCCGGCGCGGTCGCGGCGACCGTCGCCCTGGTCCGTCGCGATCGCTGGACCGGGGCGTCGATCGCCTCGGGCGCGGTCGGGGCGCTGCTGGTCACGCTGGTCGCCGCGGTCCTCGTCGCGGCGGCGCTGGCCTGAGCTCGCTCACACCCCCAGCATCAGCCGCTCGGGCTTCTCGATGCACTCCTTGATGTGCACGAGGAAGTTCACGGCCTCGGTGCCGTCGATGATGCGGTGGTCGTAGCTGAAGGCGAGGTACATCATCGGGCGGATGACGACCTGGCCGGGGTTCTTCGGGTCTTCCACCGGCCGCCGCTTGATCGCGTGCATCCCGAGGATGCCCGACTGCGGCGGGTTGAGGATCGGCGTCGACATCATGCTGCCGTAGACGCCGCCGTTGCTGACCGTGAACGTCCCACCGGTCATCTCTTCGACCGAGAGCTTGCCGTCGCGGGCCCGGATCGCGAAGTCCTTGATGCGGGCCTCGATCTCGGCGAACGACATGGTCTCGGCGTTCCGCAGCACCGGAACGACGAGGCCGCGATCGGTGCCGACCGCCACCGCGATGTCGAAGTAGTCGTGGAACTCGATCGAGTCGCCGGCGATGTAGGCGTTCACCCGCGGGCAGCGGCGAAGGGCGCTGATCGACGCCTTCACGAAGAAGCTCATGAAGCCGAGGCCGATGCCGTGGGTCTTCTCGAACGAATCCTTGTGCTCGCTCCGCAGCCGCATGATCTCGCTCATGTCGGCCTCGTTGAAGGTCGTGAGCGTGGCGGTCGTCTGCTGGCTCTCGACCAGCCGCTCGGCGATCCGCTGGCGGAGCCTGGTCATCTTCTCGATGCGGATGTTCCGCGTGCCGCCGACCGGCGGGGGCAGGGGAATCGCCGCCGGCATCGAGGTGGCGGCCGCAGCTTTCGCGGGAGCGGCGGCCGGCACCGGCGTCGCCGCCGCCAGCACGTCGGCCTTCATCACGCGACCCGCCGGGCCCGAGCCCTCGAGCGCAGCGAGGTCGACACCCTTGTCGGCCGCCATCTTCTTCGCGACGGGGGTCGCCCGCACCGGAGCGCCCGCCGCCGGCTTCGCCTCGGTCGCCGCCGCCGGAGCCGCCGCCGCACCGGCCGGCCGCGCCGCCTTCTCGTCGACGCTCGCGACCACCGCCCCGACCTTCTGCTCGGAGCCGCCCTTCGCGGTGAGCTTCAGCACGCCCGCCGCCGGCGCGAGCAGCTCGAGCGTCGCCTTGTCGCTTTCGATCTCGTTGAGCAGCTCGTCCTTCTCGACCCAATCGCCGTCCTGGCGCTTCCACTGGCCGAGGGTGACCTCGGAGATCGACTCACCGGGACTGGGGATGGTGACGTTGATGGGCATAAGTTCGGAAGGGTAGGGGTAAGGGAACGGGGCGGAAAGCGCGGCCGGATCAGCCCGGGTCGGACGACTTGCCGCCCTTGGCGGCCGGCTTCGGGCTCGAGGCCTTGCCGCCCGCGGCGAGGGCATCGTTCACGATCCGCTCCTGCTGCTCGGTGTGGACCTTGAGCGACCCGGTCGATGGAGACGCGCTGTCGCGGCGGCCGGCGTACTCGAGCGCGAGGCCCATCTGCTCGCGGGCGATCGTCTCGACGAAGCGGAAAGCGCCCATGTTTCGGGCCTCTTCCTGCGCCCAGACGAACCGCTCGGCCTTCGGGAACGCGGCCAGCACCTTGGCGAGCGTCGCGTCGGGGAACGGATAGAGCTGCTCGAGCCGGACCACCGCGACGT
>JBIKVN010000114.1:0-9726 GCA_044356865.1 Phycisphaerales bacterium
CCGAGCTCGAGGATCGGGAAGAGGTCGGTCAGGTAGTCGCGCAGGACGTTTCCGGTCACCGAGATCGTGTCGAGGCCCTTGCGGATGCGCTCGCACGAGAACGTGCAGGCCGCGCCGGGCTCCATGACGTGGAGCTCGAGGCCTCCCGTATCAAGATTCTTGGTGTCGTGGTCCTTGAGATACTCGTGCACCTTCTTCAGCAGCTCGCGGTCGTGCGGCCGGTTCTCGTCGAGCCAGAAGACCGCCGGCGTCGCCGACAGCCGGGCCCGCGTGACCGCGAGCTTCACCCAGTCGCGGATCGCCGGATCCTTGGTCTGGCACGCCCGCCAGATGTCGCCCGCCTCGACCTCGTGGCTCATCAGGACCTGGCCCGCCGCGTCGACGACGCGCATGGTTCCCGCCGCCGGCAACTCGAAGGTCTTGTCGTGGCTGCCGTACTCCTCGGCCTTCTGGGCCATGAGGCCGACGTTCGGCACGCTGCCCATCGTGCGGGGGTCGAACGCCCCGTGCTTCCGGCAGTCGTCGATGATCGCCCGGTAGACGCCCGCGTAGGTCCGGTCGGGGATGACCGCCTTCGCGTCCTGCGTCTTGCCGGCCGCGTTCCACATCTTGCCGCCCTCGCGGATCATCGCGGGCATCGAGGCGTCGACGATCACGTCGCTCGGGACATGCAGGTTCGTGATGCCCTTGTCGCTGTCGACCATGGCGATCGCGGGCCCCTGCTCGAGGCAGGCCCGGACGTCGGCCTCGATCGCCGCCCGCTCGGCGGCGGGCAGGGTCGCGACCTTGGCGAGGACATCGCCGAAGCCGTTGTTCGCGTCGACGCCGAGACGGGCGAAGGTCGCGGCGTGCTTGGCGAAGAGCGGCTTGAAGAAGGCCTTCACCGCGTACCCGAAGAGGATCGGGTCGGAGACCTTCATCATCGTGGCCTTGAGGTGCAGCGAGAAGAGCGTGCCCTCGGCCTTCGCCGCGGCGATCTCGCGCTCGAGGAAGGCGACCAGCTCGCGGACCGAGAGGAAGGTCCCGTCGAGGATCTCGCCGGCCGAGAGCTTGAGGCCGTCCTTCAGGACCGTCGTCTTCCCGTCCTTGCCGACGAACTCGATGCGGGCGGTCGTCGCCGCGGGGATCGTCACCGACTTCTCGTTCCCGAAGAAGTCGCCCTTCGCCATCGACGCGACATGGGTCTTCGCGTCGGGGGCCCACGCCCCCATCTTGTGCGGGTTCGCCCGGGCGTAGTCCTTGACCGACTTCGTGCTGCGGCGGTCGGAATTGCCCTCGCGGATCACCGGGTTCACGGCGCTGCCCTTCACCCGGTCGTAGCGGGCCCGGGCGTCGCGCTCGGCGTCGGTCTTCGGCTCGTCGCTCCAGTCGGGCAGGTCGTGGCCCTGGGCCTTCAGCTCGGCGATCGCCGCCTTCATCTGGGGAACCGACGCCGAGATGTTCGGCAGCTTGATGATGTTCGCCTGCGGGGTGAGGCACATCGCCCCAAGCTCGGCCAGATGGTCGCCATGGCGGTGCTCGGGCTTCAGCCGCTCGGGAAACGCCGCGAGGATGCGGCCCGAGAGCGAGATGTCCTTCACGTCGACGTGGATGCCGGCGTTCGCGGCGAACATGCGGACGAGGGGCAGGAGCGAGTAGGTCGCCAGCATCGGCGCCTCGTCGGTCAGGGTCCAGGTGATGGTGGGCTTCGAGGTCATGGTCGTTCGGGGTTCCGGGGGCGGTTCCTCGGTGCCGGCGGGACGCCGGTCGGGAAGGGGAATCAGTGTAGGGGAACCCCCCGAGGCTTGGCCGATAGCGGAAGTCCGATGGCCCCATCCCCCGACGAGGCCCGTGAGGTCGAGGCGCTGCTCGCGTCGCGGCGGTTCCAGGAGGCCGCGGCCCGGGCCCGCCACTGGTCGGCGGCGATGCCGCGCGACCACCGTCCCCATGTCGCTCTCATGCGGACCCACCTCGCGACCGGGCGCTTCCGCGAGGCCGACGAGGCGGCGGCACGGGGTTTGCGGCTCGCGCCGCTCGACCCGCAGCTGAACCTGCTCAAGGGCATCGTCGACCATCGCCTCGGCCGGAGCGACGCCGCGATCGATCGACTGCGTTCGCTGCTCGGCCGCCGGACCGCCGAGGAGGTCGAGGTGGGCGTGGCCCTGGCCGAGGCGCTGCACCGGGCGGGACGGCACGAGGAGATCGAGGCGACGCTCGCGGCCCATCCCCGCTTCGCCGGGGACGAGCGGTCGGCGATCTTCGCGGCCCGACTGCTCGCCCGCCGCGATCGCGCTGCGGGAATCGAGTCGCTCCGCACGCTCGCCCGCACCGCCCGCAGCCCGATCGTCGTCCGCATCGCCGGTTTCGAGGCGGTGCGGCTGCTCGATGCCGACGGCCGGTACCGCGAGGCGTTCGAGCTTGCCCGCGAGGTCCACGCCGCGACCACCCCCCCGTTCGATCTCGGGGCGATCGAGGAGACGATGGCGGCGCAACGGCGGCTCTTCGCACGCTCCGCCCGCCCGGCGCTCCGGGCGCAGATCCCCCCCGTCGAGCGGACCTCGCTCGTCGTCGCGCTCGGCCGCAGCGGGACGACGCTGCTTGAACAGATGCTCGACCGGCATCCCGAGATCTCGGGCATCGGCGAGTTCGAGGGGGTGCTCGACCTCCACCTCGGGACGGTCTCGCTCGGGCTCGGGCCGGCGACGCTCGACGCCCTCCGGCCCGCCGACGCGTCACGGCTCTCGGCCGCCTACCTCGCCGGCGCCGCCGCCCGCCGCCGTCCGGGCGCGGCCTGGACCTTCGACAAGGCCCTCCACACCTGGCGGGTGCTTCCCGAGCTCGCGGTCACGCTGCCCGGGGCACGCCTGGTCCGGATCCGCCGCGATCCGCGGGACGTCGCGATCAGCATGTTCCTCTCGAACTTCCACCCCGAGACGCTGGGCTTCACGCGGGATCTCGCGGCGATCCGCCGCACGATCGAGCTCGAGCGGGAGATCGTGCCCCACGCGATCGGGGCCCTCGGGCTCGCGGCGATCGACCTCGCCTACGAGGACCTCGTCGCCGAGCCCGAGCGGGAGATCCGCCGCGTGCTCGACCATCTCGGCGTCGCGTTCCACCCCGACACGCTCGCGCCGGAAGGCAACCGTCGGACGGTGCTGACCCTGAGCCACGAGCAAGTCCGCCGGTCGATCAACCGTACGAGCATCGGCCGCTGGCGGAACTACGGGTTCGCCTTCGACGGCGCGTGGGACACCCTCGACGGAAAGTGAGAGGGGAAGATTGAAAGCGGTCGCGCCCGCGAGGGGCGCGACCGCCAAGGGGTCAGGAGAAGCCGTCCGTCCGGTCAGGCCGTCCAGTTTCCGAGCAGGATGGCGAGGTCCGCGGCATCCACGACGCCGTCACCATTCAGGTCGCCGGGGCCAGCGGTGCCCCAGGCGCCAAGCATGATCGCGAGGTCCGCCGCATCGACGACCCCGTCGCCGTTGAGGTCACCGGGGATTTCCGGGGCCTCGGGCGCGACGATGGTCACGTTGTAGGGACCGGGGGTCGCGGCGCCGAATCCGCCGACCGCGAAGTAGTAGGTCGTGCCGGCCACGCCCTCGAACTCGATCTTGCTGGTGTAGGGCGCCGCGCCGGCGGTGCAGGCGTCGTCGTCGCAGACGAAGGTCGTCGCCGCGACGCCGCACTCGGTCATCGCCGCAATGCGGGCATCGACGTTGGCGCCGGTGTCGGTGCAGTTGCTGACCGTGATGGTGCCGTTGGCGAGGGCGGTGAAGCGGATGTACTTCGGCTTGTAGATGAGGTCATCGCCGAACGGGCCGGGGTTGCAGATGCCGGTCAGGTCCAGGTTGGGCCACCACCACTGGGTCGGCTTCAGCACCTGCTGCAGGCCGACGACGCCCTCCATCACGAACTCAGGGTCGCACGGGGTGGGCAGCGGAATCGACGCGTCGCGGACGTTGATCACGACCTGCGAGGGCATGAGGGCCGTCGGGGTGCCGAGGCCGAAGGCGATGTAGTAGACACTGCCCGCCGTCGCCGAGAACGGGACCGCGGCCGCCGAGACCGGGCAGCCCGCACCCTCGGAACCGTGGTTGTCGTTGCAGGCGATGGTGGTCGCGGGGTCGCCGCAGACGGTCAGCACGGCCATCCGCATGTCGGTGGCCTGCAGGCAGCTGTTGGCGATGAAGTCCCCGTTGTACGGCGCGGTGAACTTGACGTAGTGGACCTTGTAGAGCGTGCTGTCGGCCCCGGCCGAGCAGAAGCCGGAGAGGTTCAGGCTCGGGCCGGTGCCGAGCGAGTCGGTGGTGACCAGCGTGTCGCCGAGCCCGCCGTTGATCGGGCTGGCGCACGGCGCGAACGGCGGAGGCTCGATCTCGATGGTCAGGTTGCCGGTCGGGACGTTCGCCGAGCCGAAGCCTCCGATGCCGAGGTAGTAGGTCTGGCCCGCGTTGAGGGTCGCGGTCAGCGGGAGGCCGGTGTTCGTCGGGTTCAGACGGCTGGCGTAGTTGAAGGTCGACGGCGGAGCGAGCAGGCAGGAATCGTCGTTGTAGCCGAGGACGGTCCACTTGACGGTCGGTCCGGTCGGGCACGCTGCGCCGAGAGCCATCTTGCTGTCGGAGGTCGCGCCGCAGACGCCGAAGAAGTACCGGGCGGTGGTATCCGGCGTGAACCGGAAGTAGCCGATCTTGTTGATCGTGGTCGAGCCGGTCGTGGCGTTCGACTGGGTGAGCTGGTTGCCCCAGGTCGACTGGCAGGCGAACGGCGTGCTGCCGACCGTGACCGACGGAGCCTTGGCGCAGTTGGGCGCCTGGGCCGTCGCGGCGGCGGCGAGCCCGCCGGCCAGGGCCGTCGCGAGCAGCGAAACGAAGGAACGGTTCATGGATCTCTCCGCATTCTCGTGAGCGGACGCCCCACGAGGGGGATCCGGCCGGGGGCGACCCCGTCCGTCCGACAGGGACCGTCCTCTGCCGAGGGAGGGTCCGGGGACTCCGGCGGAGTCATTGTGGTGCGATAAGGCGGGCGTTCAAGGAAATTCCGGGGAATTCACCCCACGGACGGGAACCGGCCGGTTCCCGGTCCCGGGATCCTTCCCGCATACTTCCGCCCCATGGAGCACGCGAAGGGAACGGATCCGGCCGGTCCGGGGATGGGTTTCTCGCTCGAGATCGGGGGCGCAAGCACCTCGGCCGCAAGCCTCGAGTGGAACGGGGTCGGCTGCCTGCAGGAAGCGGTCGTCGGATCCGGCCGCCGCCTTTCGGGGGCCCGCCTCTCGATCGAGGTCGACGGAGACCCGCATCCGGCCGAGTTCCCCTGTCCCCCCACCGAGCCCGGCGTCGCCGTCGCCCTCGACCTTTCCGCCTTTCGCCTGCCCGTGGCGATCCTGCGCGAGGCGACCGAGCGGCGCCCGGTCGAGATCCGGGCCTCGCTGCGGGACGCGGAAGGCCTCGCCCTGGCGGTCGCGACCCATCGCCTCGAGGCCCTTCCGGCCACGCACTGGTGCGGCCTCGCCCGGGCCGGCGAGTCGCTTGCGAGTTTCGTGACCCCGAACGCGCCCGAGCTGGCGTCCTTGGCCCGCGATGCGGCGGCCCGGCTTGCGAGCGAAACCGGGCGCGGCGCCCTCGACGGCTACCAGTCGGGTTCGGCCGAACGGGTGCAGCGGCTTGCGGCGGCGCTGTTCGAGGCGCTCGGGTCGCGCGGCATCGCCTATGTCCCGGGCATGCCGAGTTTCGAGACCGAAGGCCAGAAGGTCCGCACCGCCGCCGAGACGCTCGGCACCCGGCTCGGCAACTGCCTCGACCTCTCGGTGACGCTCGCGGCGCTGCTTGAGCTTGCCGGCGTGCACGCGACGCTCCTCGTCGGCGACGGCCACGCCACGGTCGGCTTCGCGACCGTCGAGGAGCACTTCAGCGATCCGGTGCATCGCGGCCCGTCGCGGGTCCGCAACCGGCACGACCTCGGCCAGCTGCGGGTGATCGAGGCGACCGCGGCGTGCGCGGGCGGCGGCTTCGCGGCGGCGCTCGAGGCGGGCTCACGGTGGATCGCCTCGGCGTCGGAAGAGATCGCGGTGATCGACCTCCCCGCCGCCCGCCGGGCCGGCTTCCATCCGCTGCCCGAGCGGCAGGCGGCGCTCGCGGTCGACGCCGCGGCGCTGACGACCCGGCCGGAAACCGCCCCGGTGTGGAAGGTCGTGCAGCCGGTCGGCCTGCCGAAGGCCGCCGCGCCGGACCGCTCGCCGCGGGAGCGGCGCCTCGAGGGGTGGAAGCGGAAGCTCCTCGACCTCACGCTGCGGAACCGGCTGCTCAACGATCGCGGGACGGCCGGCGTTCCGCTGGCGATCGAGGGCGACGAGGGACTCGCGACGCTCGAGGATGTCCTGTGGGAGGAACGCCCGCTGCGGCTGATTCCCGCTCTCGAGCGCGGCTCGATCGACGCCGCGGGACTTCGCGCCGAGATCGCCTCGCGGCTGCTCCGCTCGAGCTTGCCCGACGCCGAACTCTTCGCCCGCGCCACCCGCGTCGACCGCGACGGCCGGCTCTCGCTCGAGGAGCACGGGGCCCGCTCGCTCTTCCTCGCGATCGGCTTCCTCGAGTTCCGCCCGCCCCAACGCCCCGAGCCGGTGCGGGCCCCGATCGTGCTCGTGCCGGTGCGCTTGCGGCGGATCTCCCGCCAGGAAGGCTTCGAGGTCGTCGCGGTGAACGAGGACACCGTGGCGAATCTCGCCCTGCACGAGCATTTCCGGCAATCGGAAGGGAAGGACCTCGGGATCGGCGGTGACCTGCCGACCGACGACCGCGGCGTGGACCTGGCCGCGGTGCTCGCGACGGTCCGCCACGCGGTGCGCGACCTGCCGGGCGCGACCGTGCACGCGACGGCGAAACTCGGAACCTACTCGTTCAAGAAGCTCCCGCTCTTCGAGGCGATGCGGCACGAGGAGGCGCGGCTGCTCGGGCACCCGATCGTCGCGACCTTCCTCGATCGCTCGGCGGCCCGCGAGGTGCGGGAAGCCCGGCTCTTCGCCCCGGAAGACCTGCGGGGGAAGCCCGCGTTCGCCGAGTCCCGGCTTCCCCTGCCCGCCGACTCCTCGCAGGTCGCCGCGGTGCGCTCGGCGACCGGCGGGGCGACCTTCGTGCTGCAGGGGCCGCCGGGGACGGGCAAGAGCCAGACCATCACGAACCTCCTCGCCGAGTGCCTCGCCCGCGGCAAGCGGGTGCTCTTCGTGGCCGAGAAGTCGGCGGCCCTCGCGGTGGTCTCGGACCGGCTCGAGAAGGTGGGCCTCGGGGCGTTCGCGCTGGACCTCCACTCCGACCGGGCGACGAAAACGAGTTTCGTCGAGCAGATCAAGCGGGCGAAGGAAGACACCGACGCCCGGACGCCGGTCGAGCGACGGGGCTTCGCCGCGGCGCTCGAGTCGCTCGACGCGACGGTCGCCCGGCTCGAACGCTGCGGCGAGGCGCTGCACGAGCCGCGGGCCTCCGAAGAAGGCCGGCTGACCGCCTACGAGGCGATCGAACGCTCGATCGGGCTTGCGGCCGGGCCCGATCCCGGGCTTCCGATCGCCCTGCCGCGCGAAGGTCGCCGCGACGATCTCGCGGCCCGGGTCGCCGCGGCCCGGGCCCTCGGGGCCGCGGCCCAAGACCTGCCCGCGGGCGCCGCGGGCTTTCTCGCCCGCTTCGATCCGACCGAGGCGATCGGCGTCGAGGCTGCCGAGGCCCTCGCGCGGCGGGCCGCCGACGCGGGCGCCGCCGCGGCGCGGCTCGAGCGGAACGCGGCGCGGCTGGCCGCGAGCCTCGCGGTTCCCGTCGCGACGACCTTCGTCGAGCTGCGCGGGCAGGCCGAGTTCGCGCGAAAGTCCGCGCGGCTCGATCCGCGTCTCGTGCCGATCGTGTCGGCGGCGCTCGGGACCGCAGGCGATCGCGTGGCCGGCGAGGTCGCCGCGGCCGTCGCCGCGATCGAGGCGGCGCGGGCGGCCCGGGCCGAACTCGCGGGCCGTTGGACCGAGTCGCTGTTCACGGCCGAGACCCGTTCCGCGCTCGGCACGCTCGCCGGCGACCTGCGGGCCGCCCGCGCGCGGTTCGTCCTCTTTCGCTGGTCGGCGGCACGACGGGCCCGGACCGCCCTCGCCCGCCACGCGCGGGCGGCGCTGCCGAAGGGCTTCACCGCGACGCTGGCCGAGGTCGAACGGCTCGAGGCGGCGCTCGCGACCGTCGCGGGGGAAGCCGCGGCCCGCGAGACGCTGCGCCGCATCCTCGAGGCGGATCTGCATGCCGGTTCGGGCGAGGACCTCGCGTTCCTTTCCGCCGCCGCCGAGGCCGCGGAACTGGCCCGCGAGCACCGCGGCCGGTTCGAGCCGCGCGGGGCCTGGCGCGAGGGCCTGCGGCGGCCCGACCTCGCCGAGACGCTGGCCGCGATCAAGCCCGACTTCGCCCTCGCCTGGGAAGCCGCCCGCGAACTCGACACGGCCCTCGCGCCGCGCGAGCCGCTTGCGGCGCCGCAGGCGACGCTGGCCGCGCTGCGTCTGGCCGCCGAGGGAATCGTCCGCGACGCCGCGACGATCGCGCCGGCCTCGGCCTTCGCGGCGGCCCGGCAGGCCGCGACGCGGCTCGGGCTTGCCCCGGTCGCGGCGGCCTTGGCCGAGGGACGCGTAGCGCCGTCGGCGGCCGCGGCGGTCGCCGAGCGGGCGTTGCTGGCCGGCTGGATCCGCGATCGCCTCGCGAACTCGCCCGCCCTCGCCGACGCGACCCGCGAGCGGGCCGAGTCGCTTCGCGGCGAGCTCGCGACCGGCCTCGCCGAGTGGCGCGCGGGCGTCCCGGTCGCCATCGTGCGGGCGGCGCGGGAACGAATTCGGGCGGGCCTCGCCCGGCTCGAGACCGACGATCCCGCCTCGCTGCGGACGCTGCTCGGGCTGCTCGCGGTCTCGACGATCCGCCGGCCGATCCGTCGCGTCATGGCCGAGGGCGCCGCGGCCATCGCGACCCTCAAGCCGATCGTCCTCGCGAGCCCGCTCTCGGCCGCCACGCACCTGCCGCCGGAGTTTCCCGATTTCGACCTCGTGGTCTTCGACGAGGCCTCGCAGGTGCCGACCCACGACGCCGCGTGCGCTCTCGGGCGGGCCCGGGCCGCGGTGATCGTCGGCGATTCGCGGCAGCTGCCGCCGACGACCTTCTTCGACCGCAGCGGCGACGCCTCGGACGCCCCCGCCCGCGACGACGACCTCGAGAGCCTCGAGAGCGTCCTCGACGAGGCGATCGCCGCGGGCATCCCGGAGCGCAGCCTCCTCTGGCACTACCGCTCGCGCGACGAGCGGCTCATCGACTTCTCGAACCGCCGCAGCTACGGCGGCCGCCTGCAGACCTTCCCGGCGCCGTTCCGCGCCCACCCGAACCTCGGCGTCGAGTTCCGCCTCGTCGCCGGCACCTACGACCGCGGCGGCACCGCGACGAACCGGGCCGAGGCCGAGGCGGTGGTCGCCGAAGTCATCCGGCGGCTGAAGGAGCCCGACCCGACGCCCGCGAACCGCTCGATCGGGGCGGTCACCTTCAGCCAGGCCCAGCAGACCCTCGTGCAGGACCTGCTCGACGCCGCCGGCGACGCCGACCCGCTGGTGCGGGAGCGGCTGGCCGAGGCGGCGAAGCTCGGCGAGGCGGTCTTCGTGAAGAACCTCGAGAACGTGCAGGGCGACGAGCGGGCGACCATGCTCTTCTCGATCTGCTACGGCCGGGACGCCGAGGGGCGGCTCGCCCACTC
>JBIKVN010000344.1:0-2655 GCA_044356865.1 Phycisphaerales bacterium
CACGGGATTCCCGTAGCCGCCCTCGACCGGCTTCTCGCCGCCCCGCTTCGGGGCGTTGAGCTCGCGATAGCCGGGGATGAACTGCATGCCGAGCCATCGGAAGATGTAGTCGACGAGGCTCTTCGCGAAGGGGATGTCGCGGTTGGTGGTCATCCCCATCGGCTCGAACCGCTGGTGGGCGAACTTCAGCACGAGGCTCTCGACCGGCACGCCGTACTGCAGGGCGACGCTGATCGCGGTGCCGAGGCTGTCCATCAGGCCGCCGATCGTCGAGCCTTCCTTCGCCATCGTGATGAAGAGCTCGCCCGGCGTGCCGTCCTCGTACAGGCCGACGATGAGGTAGCCCTCGTGGCCGGCGACATTGAACTTGTGGGTCACGCTCTCGCGGGTGTCGGGCAGGCGGCGGCGCATCGGCCGCTCGATGATCCGCTCGACGATCCGTTCGACGATGACCGTCGGGCTCTCGACGGGTGTCACCTCGGTGATGCCCCCGGTGACACTCTGGCTGCGGGCCGGCAGGTCGGAGAGCGGGCTCGCGTTGATCTTCTCGGCCTTCTCCGCGACGGCCTCGGCCAGGACCTCCGCGTCGTCGGCCTCGTCGGCGTCGTCGGCGTCGGACTTGGTCGACAGCGGCTGGCTGAGCTTCGAGCCGTCGCGGTAGAGGGCGTTCGCCTTGAGGCCGAGCTCCCACGAGAGCCGGTACGCGGCGCCGATGTCCTCGATCGCGGCCTCGGCGGGCAGGTTGATGGTCTTGCTGATCGCCCCCGAGATGAACGGCTGCGAGGCCGCCATCATCCGGATGTGCCCGTTCGCGTGGATGAACCGCGTGCTCAGCGGGCCGCAGCGGTTGGCGCAGTCGAAGACGGGGAGATGGGCGTCCTTGAGGTGCGGGGCGCCCTCCACGGTCTGCGTGCCGCAGACCAGCCGGTTGAGCGTCGCGATCTGGGCCTTGGCAAGGCCGAGGACCTTGAGCCCGTTGAACCGCGGGTCGGCCTTGGCCTTCGCGGCATCGACGCCGGCGGCCGCCAGCACATGGGCGGGCATCGACCACGCCGAGAACGCGTGGCCGATCTCGAAGAACGCGGGCAGCGAGTTCTCGAGGGCGAGCAGGTCCTCGGAGGTGTAACCCTTCGACAGGAGGAACTCGCGGAAGGTCCCGCGTCCCGCGGAGCCGTCGGCGGCCGGCATCGGGACATCGACGGTGAGCCGGCCCATGACATGGGCGACGATCTCGTCGATCTGGGCCTGCGCATAGCCGAGGGCCGCGAGGGCCGGCCGCAGCGACTGGTTGGCGATCTTGAAGTAGCCGCCGCCGGCGAGCTTCTTGAACTTCACGAGGGCGAAGTCGGGCTCGACGCCGGTGGTGTCGCAGTCCATGAGCAGGCCGATGGTCCCGGTCGGGGCGATGACCGTCACCTGGGCGTTGCGGTAACCGAACTTCTCGCCGAACGAGACCGCGTCGTCCCAGCTTCCGACGGCGCGGTCGAGCAGCGAGTCGGCGTTCGCGAGGTTGATCGCCTTCCGGGCGAAGATCGCGTGGTCGATCGGTACGGGGCGGATCCGCAGCGATTCCCACTCGGCGGAGTCGCGGGAAACGCCGCGGGCGGCGCGGCGGTGGTTCCGCATGACCCGCAGCATGTTCTCGCGGTTCTCCTCGAAGCCCGCGAAGGCCCCGTGCTCGGCGGCCAGCAGGGCGCTGGTCGCGTACGAACGGCCGGTGAGGATCGCGGTGAGGGCCCCGCACACCGCGCGGCCCTCGTCGCTGTCGTAGGGGATGCCCGCCTGCATGAGCATCGCCCCGAGGTTCGCGTAGCCGAGGCCGAGCGTCCGGTACTTCCACGAGAGCTCGGCGATCTCCCGCGAGGGGAAGCTCGCCATGAGCACCGAGATCTCGAGCACGATCGTCCAGAGGCCGATCGCGTGCTCGTAGCCGTCGAGGTCGAAGGCCCGCCTCTCGGAGTCGTAGAACTTGAGCAGGTTGATCGACGCGAGGTTGCACGCGGTGTTGTCGAGGAACATGTACTCCGAGCAGGGGTTGCTCGCATTGATGCGGCCCCCCGCCGGGCACGTGTGCCAGGCGTTGATCGTGGTGTCGTACTGCACGCCCGGGTCGGCGCACCGCCACGCGGCGAAGTTGATCTGCTTCCAGAGGTCGGCGGCGGCGAGGGTCTTCGCGACCTTGCCGTCGGTGCGGCGGATGAGCTTCCACTCGCCGCCCGCGTCGATCGCGTCGAAGAACGCGTCGGGGATGCGGACCGAGTTGTTCGAGTTCTGGCCGCTGACCGTGTAGTAGGCCTCGCCGTTGAAGTCGTAGTCGAGCTTGAGCTTGAGCCGCTCGGCGACCTCCTTCTGCTCGGCGTTGAGTTGCTTCATGCCCTCGACGAGGGCCGCGACCTTGACCTCCTCGCGGACCTTCCAGTTGACGAAGCCCTCGATGTCGGGGTGGTCGAGGTCGAGGCAGACCATCTTGGCCGCCCGCCGCGTCGTCCCGCCGCTCTTGATCGCCCCGGCCGCCCGGTCGCCGATCTTGAGGAAGCTCATGAGGCCCGAGCTCTTGCCGCCGCCCGAGAGCGACTCGTTCTCGCCGCGGAGCTGCGAGAAGTTGGTGCCCGTGCCCGAGCCGTACTTGAAGAGGCGGGCCTCGCGGACCCAGAG
>JBIKVN010000115.1:0-9677 GCA_044356865.1 Phycisphaerales bacterium
GCTGGCGGTGTTGGCGGAGGCGGGCGAGTCCGGCTTCGAATCGATGGGCAACGTCGGGGCGAAGCCCAGCGGATCGCTCGGGGCGGTGTCGCGGGTGCGGGTCGCGTTCGAGTTGCCGGCCGGGTTCGCTTTCGCGCTGTCCCGCGGGTCGATCGCCCTGGAGACGCTGGCGGAACCGGTCGGTCGAATGCGCATGGTCGATCCGCAACTGGTCTGGATCCCCGCCGAAGCCGCCGATGGTCGTCTCGTCGAAGCGATCGCTCTCGCTCCCGTCGGCCTCCGGCTCGAGCCCGGCGAGCGCGTCGAGCGGACGGTCGAGCGGAGTCTCGACGAGGACGTCGATCTGGTCGGCGTTCTCGTGAAGGGCGGAGCGTTCCTCCGCGGGGTTCGGCTGGAGGCGATCTCGTCGGATGGCCGGCGAGCGGTGGTGCTCTCGATCTCCGACTGGCGCTCCGCCCTCGCGGAACCGTGGACCTTCCGCGAGCCGGTGCGGGTTTCGGCGGGCGGGCGCCTCGAGCTTCGGCTCGATTTCGACAACTCCGCGGCGAATCCGCAACAACCCGCTGATCCGCCGCAGCGGGTGACCGCCGGCCTGCCGCCCGACCACGAGGACGCGACCTGCGTGGTGCTCTTCGCCCCGGCCGCGACCTCGCGATGAGATCGCCAACGTGGACGAAAGTCACCCGTCGGGGTGACGCTTCGTCTCCGGGGTCTTGCCGGGAAGGATCACGGTGTTGATCACATGGATCACGCCATTCGAAATCTCGGCGTCGGTAAGGACCACGTTCGCGTCGTTCAGCATGAACTTCCCGTCAACGGCCTTCCTTGCGACCGGCGTGCCGAGAACAGTCGGGACTTCCTCGATCTGACCGCCGCATCGCGAGTGGATTGCCCGGATCGAGGTGACGCTCGAGGAGTCGCGCGGATAGCGGCGGGAGCAGTGGAGCGACGCGAGAAGTCGAGGCGATCAGTCGTGGCAGGGACCCCAGCGGGAAAGTACAAGGACGAGATCCTCACCATCGACGGTTCCGCTGGAGTCCAGGTCCTCTGCACATGAGGACGGGCAGGGACCCCATGCGAACAGCACGGCCGCGAGGTCTTCGGCCGTGACGCCGCAGGATCCCGCAATGTCTTCCGGGCAGTCGCACGCGTCGCCGACCCCGTCCAGATTGCAGTCGTGTTGCGTGGGGTTCGGTCTATCGGGGCAGTTGTCGACGAGGTCGGGATGTCCATCCCCGTCGGAATCGGGATTGGAGAGGATGCCCAGACCGACCAGCCCCTCGCCGAACTCCGCCGATGTGCCGATGCCCTGGTTGAAGCCCACGCGGAGCGAGATCATGACGCCGTTGCCTTCGGTCATGACGAAGTTGCCGACGAGGACCCGGAAATCATTCGCGCCGAAGGTCACGCCGCGGCCCTGCAGGTTCGGTGGATTGCCGTTGTACCAACCCGCGAGACCCGCCTCCGCGGTATCCGGGATGCCCGGCTGGTTGAAGGCGGCGCCGCCCCAACCCGGATCCGCGGTGGTGCTGTTGGCGAAGCTCGCGGCCTCGCCACCGATGGTCACCCACGAGTCCCGGTTGGCGTTCGAGCCGAGGAGCAGCGAGGGATTCCAAGTGCCGCCGAAGGTCGCCGAGACGTTGCCGTTGAGGAAGTCCTGGTGCCAGAAGTTCCCGGTACCGAGACCCGTATTGGCACCATAGACGGCGACGGCATGTATGTGGTAGGCGTTCAGGAGGGTGTCCGAAGCGTTGGTGAACTTGGCGTAGAGCTTGGTGGCGGTCTTGCGGCGGACGACGACGGTGGTTTCGGTCACGAAACCGACGAAAGCCGCTTCGCTCGCGGGAGCGAGAGAGGCCGCCACGGGGCCGAGCCACGCTGCCGCGAGAAATTGCTTGTGTATCTTCATGGTGTTTCCCTTGTGCATCACTTCGGACACGCCCCCCACGAGCCGAGCAGGATCGTCAGGTCGTAGGTATTGACGATCCCGTCGCGGTTGAGGTCGGATGCCGGCGTCTTGCCGCCGTCGGTTCCCCACGCGACAAGGATGTACGAGAGGTCCGTCGCATCGACAGATTCGTTTCGGTCGATGTCGGCGGGGCAGTCGCAGGCGTCGCCGACGCCGTCGGCGTCGAAGTCGGCCTGGTCGGGATTCACGTCGTCGGGGCAGTTGTCGATGGAGTCCGGGACTCCGTCCCCGTCGGCGTCGGGAGGAAGTTCGCCCGCCATGATGCCCGCGCCCGAGTCGTCGTACGCGTACTCGATGATGCGACGGGTCGGGTCGTTGAACGAGGCGCCGAGACCGATACGGAGCCAACCGTAGTTGGTCGCGCCGGTCGACTCGTTGAAGAAGCGCAGGCCGACGATGTTGTCCTCGCTGTTGAAGATGAAGGCGGTCGCGCCCGTGGTCTGGTTCGCACCGGTCCCGTAGGCCGGAGCGGGGCTGCCGGTCGCGGCGATCAGGTAGTTCGTTCCGAGGAGATTGTCGATCTGGGTCGCGCTGGTGCCGAGACCGCGGACCAAGCCGTGACTGGCAGTCGGAGAGCTCGGCGCGAACCAAGTGAGGCCTGTGGCGCTGTAGGGGTTGATGTCCCAGCCAGCGACGGCACTGCCGGCAGAACCGGTCGCCCCGGTCACCACGTTCAGGTACACGCCATCGATGTTGACGGGAATCGGGAGATTCACCACTCCGCTGTAGACGATGGCCGCGGAGGCCTCGGTTCCGACGCCGAGGCTTGCCGAAACGATCGCTCCGAGACCGAGCTGGCGTTGGACACGCTCCAGAAGATGCATGGTGAAACTCCTTTGGTTGCCGTGGAACGGCGGTCGGATAGGGACCGGCGAACGGAGTGCGGTCGCCGGCGGGGCGACAAGACGACTCGGTCCGATCCGAAACCAAAGATACTGTTTGGTCCAGCTCGATCCAAGCGCTGCCCGATGGTCATGGCCCATGAACGATGGACGCCGGCTCGAGTCCGGGGCCGATTCCCGTTCGTGGAAACGAAACGGCCCCGCCGGGGGTACCGGCGGGGCCGAAAGGCTCACTTGGGATTTAGGTCTCGAAACCGAGCGATCACTCGACCTTGCCGTCAGCGCCGGCCTGGCGCTTCGCGGCGGGCTTGCCCGGCAGGAGCACGGTGTCGATCACGTGGATCACGCCGTTCGAGGTCTCGACGTCGGCCGCGATCACCGTGGCGCCGTTCAGCATGACCTTGCCGTCGACGACCTTGACCGCAACCGGCGTTCCGAGGACGGTCGGAACTTCCTTCATCTTGACCACCGCATCGCTGTAGGCGGCGACGCCGGGAACCACGTGGTAGGTGAGGATGTCGACGAGCTGCTGCTTGTTCTCCGGCTTGAGCAGCATCTCGAGCGTGCCGGCCGGGAGCTTGGCGAACGCCTCGTCGGTGGGGGCGAGGACGGTGAACGGCCCCTTGCCCGAGAGGGTCTCGACCAGGCCGGCGGCCTTGACCGCAGCGACGAGGGTGTTGAACGAGCCGTTCGCGGCGGCGACGTCGACGATCGTGCCGTCGACCGGCAGGATCACGGCGTCAATGACGTGGATCACGCCGTTCGAGCAGGCGATGTCGGTCGCGACCACGGTGGCCCCGTCGACCATGACCTTGCCGCCGTCGGCCTTGATGTCGACCCGCTGGCCGTTCACGGTGCCGGCGTTCTTCAGCGTCACGACTTTGGCGGCCATCACGGAGCCGGGCACGACGTGGTAGGTGAGGATCGCGGCGAGTTTCGCCTTGTTTTCCGGCTTGAGCAGCATCTCGAGCGTGCCCGGGGGAAGCTTCGCGAACGCCTCGTCGGTCGGGGCGAACACGGTGAACGAGCCTCCGCTGAGGGTCTCGGCCAGGCCGGCGGCCTGGACCGCGGCGACGAGCGTCTTGAAGTTGCCGGCGGCGACGGCGGTGTCGACGATGGTCGACTTCGCCGGAGCGGCCTTGGCGGCGGGGGCCGGCTTGGCGGGAGCGGTCTGGACCGCGACGGGAGCGATGGCGAGCACGAACGATGCGGCTACGGTCAGGAACATGATGTCCTCCGGGGTCTTCGCCGCAGGAAAGACGGGTCCGATGCCGACGGGGCGATCGGATACGCATTTCGCTCGGGGCGATGGTGGGCGCGCGAGAGCGCGATGGACGAGTGGCTTCGACGCCCGGTGCGGTTTCGGATTCGCCGCCGCGAAGAAGCGGCCCTGCCGTATTGCGAACGCAGGACGCGGGTCGGGCCCGACCGCGGCCGACCTGCCCGTAGGATCGCCCCATGCTCCGATCCTGCGGTCTCGCGTGCTTTTCGATGATGGCGGTTTCATTCGGATTGGCCCGATCTGCCGCCGCCGAACCGCCGGTCTGCAAGGTCTTCATCCTTGCCGGGCAGTCGAACATGGAAGGGCAGGCCGTCGTCGACCTCGCCGGCGAGGACTACAACGACGGCCGCGGTACGCTCGCGGCGGTCGCGGACGACCCGCGCACGGCTCCGCTCGTCGGGCACCTTCGCCGTACGGATGGTTCATGGGTCGTGCGCGACGACGTTCTCGTCCGCTACACGCCCGAGGGGAAGCCGGCGAAGTCCGGCCCGCTGGGCCTTGGCTTCACGCCGTACCTCGACGCGCATCACTTCGGGCCGGAACTGCAGCTTGGGCATGTCCTCGGCGACGCGATCGACGGACCGGTGCTGCTCGTGAAGACCGCCTGGGGCGGGAAGAGCCTCTTCGGGGATTTTCGCCCGCCGTCCGCCGGTGGCGAGACCGGGATGTACTGGAAGCGGATGGTCGCGGACGTACGGACCGCGCTGGAGGTCGCCGGAGACGAGTTCCCCTCGCTCCGCGGGCATCGCCTCGAGCTCGCGGGCCTCGTCTGGTACCAGGGTTGGAACGACGGTTGCGATCCCGAGCGGGCGGTTCCCGAGTACGAGGAGAACCTGGTTCATCTGGTCAATGACTTCCGCCGCGAATTCGCCGCGCCCGACCTTCCCGTGGTGATCGGCGAGATCACCGGCCCGTGGGTCGAGGCGCCGGGCGAGTGGGACGCGCTGCGCCGCGCCCAAGCCGCGGCTGCAACGCGGATCCCGCGGGCGACCTTCGTGCCGACCGCGGCCTTCGTGCGCGATCCCGCCGACTCGCCGAACCCGGGACACGGGCACCACGAGTTCGGCAACGCCGAGACGTATGTCCTCGTCGGCGACGCGCTCGGTCGGGCGATGCGGTCGCTCGCGGTCGAGGGCTCGCCGGCATTCGTCCCGACCCTTCCGCCGAAGAACGCCGAGATGTCGGGCTACATGCTCGTGCCGGTCGAGCGGATCCCCGACACGTTCGACGCCGGCTTCTCGCTCTACGCCGCCGCGTGGCCGCTCGTCGAGCGATATCCCGGCTCGCGCTTCCAGACCGGCCTCTTCGGCACGTGGATGTTCGCCCAGTTCGGTCGGCTGGCCGACGGCAAGCACGACCCCGCCGACAAGCCGGGGGACATGTACTCCGACATCGAGGGCGGCCTCGGCTGGTGGCGCGACACCCGCTTCGCGACGACCGTGCCGAAGTTCATCATGGGCGGCGTGGCCCCCGACTTCGTCGCGTGGGCGAACGGGCCCGGCGCCGGCAAGGGCCGCGACTGGGAGAAGCCGCTCGGGAAGTACGCGGTCGCGCAGCTCAGCCCATGGGTGGTCTGGCCGCCCGACGGCCTGAATCTCGCCCAGGGAACCTGCGGCGAGCTCTTCGGCTACGGCTACCTGCCGCTGCCGCTTGTCGAGCCGACCGCGACTGCGGGCGGGCAGTGCTGGACGCTCTTCCTCAACACCGCGAACTTCAAGGGACCGGTCGCCTTCTTCACGCCGCACTTCTGGGCCGAGTCGATCGCGGCGCGGCCGGAACTTGCCGGGAAACTCCTCGACACGCGGGGCTCCGACCCGAACAAGGCGTTCCAGATGGAGACGCAGTGGATTCCCGCGGCGATCGGGAAGCGGTTGGCCGACGGCGCGACGTTCGCGCGGGTCGCGCCGATGTCGTTCCCGTCCGATCCGCAGGGGCGCACGGTCGTGCTGCACCGGCTCACGACCTACACGTCGGCCGCCCTCCCCGACGCGGTGCGGGCGTGGTTCGCCGGCGGACCGGCCCCGAGCGGTGCGATCGACCCGGCGGCGTCGCATGTCGCGCGGTTCGGCACCGGCGGCGGGTCGACCTGGCGGATTTTCGTGGACGGCGCCGACGAGAATGATCGTCCCGACCTCGACTGGAAGCGGTTCGGAACGCCGATCGCCCACGAAGAGCACACCTTCGGGTACGCGTGGGACGCTTCGCTCGTGCAGCCCGTCGACGACGGCCGCGGCTCACGCGTGCGGCTGCCCGAGCACTTCCGCCTCGAGCCGCGCGAGGGGAAGCGTCCGCTCTGGCGGGCCGTTCCCGCCGCCGAGGTTCCCCCGGAGGCCGGCCTCGGGGCGGCGCGATTCGACACGCCGCGCGAGCGGGGCGAGGGCCCGTATGTCACGCCCGACGCGGCCGACAGCCCGTTCCGGAAGCCCGGCCCCGTCGCCGGCCCGTTCGAGACGACGCTCGGCGACGGCAGCACGGTGACCTATGCGTGGTTCCGCTTTGCCGACCAGCCGGCGATGCGGAACGCCGGCCTCACCGACGCGCAGCGCGAGGAGGCCCAGCGCCGCGTCGAGCTCGTACATCGGGCCTGGGCCCGCGACCGCGACTACCTCACGCCGCCGACCGCCGGCTCGCTCGCGTCGCTCGACCCCGCGCTCGTCGTCACGCCGCCCGCGGGGCTCGAGGCGGGGTATGTCCCGATCGCGATCCGGCAGGAACGGAAGCCGCGCCGTCCGGCGCCGCGCCGTCGCCTCGCCCAAAACCGGACCCTGTCCCCATGACCAGCCCATCGACCCTCGAACCGACCGCCGTCCCCGTCCCCAACGCTGCCGGACGCCTCGTGCGGACCCGCGGGTTCCGCGGCGCGGTGCTCGTCGCGATCCTCGCCGGCGCGGTGATCGTCGGCCTCGAGACGATTCCCGGGATGCAGGAGCCCTACGGCGGCCTGCTCCGCGCGGTCGACGCGGTCATCCTCGCCCTGTTCGTCCTCGAGGCCATCCTCAAGATCGCCGCCGAGGGCCGCCGGCCCTGGCGTTACTTCCTCGACCCGTGGAACGTCTTCGACTTCACGGTCACCGCGATCTGCCTGCTGCCGCTGCACGCCCAGTACGCCCAGGTGCTGCGGCTCGGCCGCGTCGCCCGCAGCCTGCGGATGGTGACGGCCCTGCCACGGCTGCAGCTCATCGTGGGGGCGCTGCTCCGCAGCCTGCCGAGCTTCGGGTGGATCACGCTGCTGCTGCTCACGCTGCTCTACTGCTACAGCGTGATGGGCGTGTTCCTCTTCGGCGAGAACGATCCGGCCCGCTTCGGCTCGCTCTGGTCGAGCATGCTCACCATGTTCGGGGTGCTCACGCTCGAGGGCTGGGTCGACATCATGCGTGAGCAGATGGACGGCCTTCCCCGCGACGACGGCATCGCGCCGCCCGTCGCGCCGATCGCGGCCCCGATCTTTTTCGTGAGCTTCATCCTGTCGGGAACGATGATCTTCCTGAATCTCCTCGTCGGGGTCATCGTGAACAGCATGAGCGAGATGCCCGAGGCCGAAGGGCCGGCGAACGGGGCCTCGCCGCTCCCGAGCCTGCACGCGCCGGGCGGGGATGCCCCGCACGTGACGCTGCTGGTCGAGCGGCTGGCCCGCATCGAGGGGCGGCTCGAGGAAATGCAGGCAACGCTGCGCGAACCGCGGCGCTGACTCCGCGCCGGATCAGCCCGCGCACGGCCCCCACGCCCCGAGCAGCGCGGTCAGGTCGGCCGCGTCGGTGACGCCGTCGCCGTCGAGGTCGGCCTTCCCGGTGCCCCAGGCCCCGAGCAGGATGGCCAGATCCGCGGCGCCCACCTCGCCGTCGCCGTTCAGGTCGGCGGCACACGCCTCCGGCCGCGGCAGGTCGAGGATGAAGCCCTGGATGCCGTTCGGCGTCCGCGCGGTGCCGACGATCGTGTACCCGTCGCGCGACATCCCGAGCGGCAGGGCCATCCGCACCCCGGTCGGAATGGCCACGCCTTCCGCCGCCGCGAGCGTCTCGAGCGAGTGGAGCGTGCCGTCGATCCACAGGTATCCCTCGCCGCCGGTCGCCGGCGGGAACTGGGTTCGATAGAAAAGCACGATGCGGCTCCCGTCGTCGTTGATGCCGGTCGGGAAACCGCGGGGAAGCGTGGGAATCGGCGACGGCGGCAGCGTGAAGAGCCCCTGCACCTCGTTCCAGCGCCAGGCGAGGTTCCCGCCGCTCGCGCCCAGCCCGACCACCCACTGGCCGTCATCGCTTGCCGCGCCGGCCTCGCCGACCGCCTGTCCGTTCGGCATCGTGATGAGTTTCTGCACTCCGTTCCGCCACACTGCACCCTGGCGGAATCCCGTTTCCGAATCTTGCCAGCCGGCGATCACCGTGCCGTTGCCGTTCGCCGCGTTCGCCCGGGTAGATCGGCCCGGCACGCTCGATCCGAGGTCGACGAGGCCTCCGGCGGTCGAGAACCGGTAGGCCCGCGCGCCGCACTGGTTATGCCAGCCGAGGCCGACCATGGTGGTGCCGTCCCCCGAGACGCCCCAGCAGCTCGTCGCCGCGAGATCGCAGCTGAACCCGAAGTTCCCGACGAGCGAGGTCTGCCCGGTGGTGCGGTCGTGGAAGGCGCCCTCGGTCTTGCCCGATTGCGGATTGAGCACGGTGAGGCCGATGCGGTTGCCGTCGTCGCTGATTCCCGCGCTGCCCGCTCCGCCCGCGGACGGCGAGACGCCGCCGATGAACGTGAGTCCCTGCTCGGGCGTCCAGTACCAGAACTGGCTCGTGTTGTAGCCGGCCACCACCCGACCGTCGGCCGAGGCGTCGGACGGGTAGAGCCCGGACGCGCCGAGCAGGTGGAACGAGCCGCCGGTGCTGCCGGCGAGGGCGGTCGAGGTCGTGGCAAGGGCGAGGAGGTAAAGGCCGCCGGTCCGCGGGATCGAGAGCACGGTGATCTCCTTGCGGCGACTCAAACGGACGCCGTGGGTCGAGAATACCCTCGGAAGCAGGTCGGGCGACCAGAACCACCGCAACGGCCGGACTTCCGGCGGTCAGAGCCGGAAACGCGGCTACCCGGCGACAACGGCTCAATTCGCCGCCACCACGCCCGGCGCGGGAACCACCCGCCCCGACCAAGAGCCGGTGAACGTCGCGGCAAGCTCCGGCGAGGTCACGCCCGCCGGGGTTCCCCGCGCGAAACGCTCGGGTCCGGCCGCCGACGGCCTCCCGCGCGAAGCGAGTTCTGACAACAATCTTTTCTCCCGACGATCCTCGCCCCGCATCAAGCTTTCGTCGCTGCCGGATGGAAGTTGGGCAGGTTAGGCAGAATGGGGATCCACCGGCAGGCGAAGCGGACCGGCTTGTGCATCCGTGCTACGTCTGAAACCGGAGTGCGGGCCGATCCATTTCGGAGTTCCGCATGATTTCCACTCGCCGCATCGTCGTGAGCGACTATGTTCGCAAGACGCCCGGATTGACCGCACCGTCCAAGCGGCCTGACCCACGCCATCTCGAACCTCGCGATACCACACATGCACCGATTCCATCCGATCAAGAGCGCACCGACCTTTGGCGGAACGCCCCGAGCTGGTTCT
>JBIKVN010000345.1:0-2648 GCA_044356865.1 Phycisphaerales bacterium
CGCGGCGCTCGGCGGAAGACACGGCCCGCTCGCCGCTCTCGACGTGGCCGCGGGCGATCTGGGAGGCGACGTCGGCCTTCGAGAACCGTGGCTCGACGATCCGGTCGGTCACGAACCAGCCGAGGCCAGTCAGGACGAAGGTCGACACGATCATGAAGTACCAGTTGCACGCCGGCGACACGATCCGCTCGGCGTCGATCGCCCGGATGGCCTGCTGGGTCAGGCCCTGCAGCAGCGGGTCGAGGCTGGTGATCGCGAGGTTCGCGCTGAACCCGCCCGCCACGCCGAACGTCGCCGCGGTGATGCCGACGACGGGCGAACGGCCGACCATCGCGAAGACGCCCGCCGCGAGGGCTGGCAGCACGACGTAACCCGCGTCGGCCGCGGCGCTCGAGTTCACGCCGATGAAGATGACCGCCGGCGTGAGCAGCCGCGCGGGCGTGATCGCGACGAGGAGCTTCAGGAGCGCGGGGAAAAGCCCGGTCCGCTCGGCCACGCCGATCCCGAGCATGGCGACGAGGACGATCGCGAGCGGCGGGAACTCGAGGAAGTTCGCGATCGCCCCGGTGACGATCCAGCGGATCCCGGCCGCGTCGAGGAGGTTCACGACCTTGAGGGGCTCCGGGCCGCCCCGCGGGTCGGGCACCGACCAGCCGGCGGTCGCGCCGATCCAGCTGACGGCGAGCACGAGCAGGCCGATCAGGACGAAGAGCGTGGCCGGGTCGGGCAGGCGGTTGCCGATCCGCTCGACGAGGCCGAGGGCGCGGGCGATCCATCCGGGGGGCGCGTCGCGATCAGCCACGCGCCGCCGCCTTCGCCCGGACGAACGTCCCGAGCGCCGGATCCTTCTCGACGCCGGGGAACTTCAGCACGCGGTTGTGCATCGAGACATAGACGCCGGGCGGCAGGATCTGCACCGCGAGCAGCGCCTCGGTCACGTTCTGCGTCGCGTCGGTGCGGCGGAGCTCGTACGGCCGCATCGCCCCGGTGAGGACGACCGGTCGCGACGGGCCGCCCGAGGCGACGAACCTCCCGTGGATCCGCTCGCCGGTGCGGGCGAGGCGGTCGGTGCCGTGGACGATGACCACGCCGTCGTGGTCGCGGCATTTCGAGAGCGTGGTCGCCGCGATGAGGTCGTGATCGTCGGGCGTCATCTCGAGCGAGTCCTTGTTCATGAGCGCGACCCGGTCGATCGAGACCCCCCGCAGCTCGAGCGAGGCGAGCAGGAGATCAAGGACGCTCACTCGGTTCGCGAGGACCCCGCCGAGCTCGTCGTAGGTCTTCTCGATCGTGCCCCCGGTCGAGATGAGGGCGATGCGAAGCGGGCGGTCGGGGAGGTCGGGGGACATGTGAACGGGGAAGATAGCCGTGCTGCCACCCGACGCTTGCGACGGCCCCCGATCCCGCGCACACTCCGTCGATGCCTGAGCCATCGACGATTCCTCCCGGGGCCCTCATCGTCGTGACCGGCGCGACCGGGTATGTCGGCGGCCGCCTGGTGCCGCGGCTGCTCGAGGCGGGCTATCGCGTGCGATGCCTCGTGCGCGAACCGCGGAAGCTGGCCGACCGGCCGTGGCGGGACCATGCGGCCGTCACCGTCGAGCGGGTCGACCTCGAGGATCCGGAATCGCTCGCCCGGCTGCTCGAAGGCGGCTCGGCCGCGTACTACCTCGTGCACTCGATGGAAAGCAGCGGCGCGACCTACGCCGAGCGCGATCGCGACCTCGCCCGGACCTTCGGGGCGGCGGCGGCCCGGGCCGGCGTCGGGCGACTGGTTTACCTCGGCGGCCTCGGCGAGCTCGGTCCGAACCTGAGCGAGCACCTCGCGTCGCGCCGCGAGGTCGAGCGGGTGCTGTCCGCCTCGGGCGTGCCGCTGACGGTCTTCCGCGCCGCGATGATCATCGGCTCGGGCTCGGCGTCGTTCGAGATCCTGCGCTACCTCGTCGAGCGACTGCCGATCATGGTCACGCCGGCCTGGGTCAAGACCGAGTCGCAGCCGGTCGCGATCACCGATGTCCTGCACTGGCTCGTCCGCTGCCTTTCGGTGCCGGAAACCGCGGGCGCGACGCTCGAGATCGGCGGCCCCGATGTCCTTCCCTATCGCGAACTCATGCAGGTGATGGCGCAGGAACTGGGCCTGCGGCGGCGGCTGATCGTGGCGCTGCCGGTGCTGACGCCTCGGCTGAGTTCGGGCTGGATCAGCCTGGTCACGCCGGTCTCGTACCGCATCGCCCGGCCGCTCGCCGAAGGGTTGCGGAACCGGGTGGTCGTCACGAACGACCTCTGCCAGCGGCTGATGCCGCACGAGGCGCTCGGGGTGCGGGCGGCGATCCGTCGCGCCCTCGATCGGGTCCGCAGCAACGAGGTCGACACCCGTTGGTCGGCGGCCGGCGCGGTGCCGGGCGATCCGGACTGGGCGGGCGGAACGCTTTTCACCGACCGGCGCTCGATCGCGATCGCGGCCCCGGCCGCGGAAGTCTTCCGCGCGGTCGGCCGCATCGGCGGCGGCCACGGCTGGTATGCGGCCGACATCCTGTGGCGGATCCGCGGCTGGATGGACACCCTCGCGGGCGGCCCCGGCCTGCGGCGCGGCCGCCGCGACAACGAGCGGGTCGAGTTCGGCGAGGCCCTCGACTTCTGGCGGGTCA
>JBIKVN010000116.1:0-9653 GCA_044356865.1 Phycisphaerales bacterium
GGGCCGAACCGCACCACGACCAGCCGCTCGTCCGGCAGCACGTACAGCCGCTGCTTGCCCTTGCCGGCGGCCATGAAGCCGACGGTGCGGGCGGTGGGGGCGTCGTTCCTGACCCGCGGCGGTTCGCGGCCAAAGCGTTCGCGTAGGAACTCGCGGGCCATCGTCTCCTCGGGATCGGGCCCCGAGTCGGCCAGCAGCCACCAGGTGAGCCCGTACCGCTCGTTCGGGCCGTTCGCGACCAGCAGCTCGTCGAGCCGGGCCTCGGGCAGCAGCCGCTTCCCGTCGATCTCGCCCTTCCGCCGCATCCACTCGCCGAGGCGGGCCCAGTCGCGGGCGGTGGTGCGGCCGCCGCCCGCGAGGTTCGGATTGCCCGCCGCGTCGCGGAGGAATCGCACCTCGATGCCGAGCGGGCGGAAGAGCTTCCGTTCGAGGTAGGCGACGGCGTCGCGATCGCCCGTGTCGGCTGCGGCGAGCTTCCGCCGCAGGAGCTCGCCGAAGACGTAGAAACTCGCGGGACCGTAGAGAAACCGCCGACCCGGGTCGGCCTTGAGCGGCTTGGCGATCGCCGCCGCGGCCCGGTCGCGGATCCCGGCGGCGAGGGCATTCCGGCCGTTGTCGAGGGTGTCCGACATCGGGTCGAGCCCGGCGGAGAGGCTCAAGAGCTGCCGCACGGTGATCGTCGACTTCCGCGGGTCGGGTTTCCACTCGTCGATCGTGTCGGCGACCCGCTCGTCGAGCGAAAGCAGCCCGTCTTCGATCGCGAACGTCGCCGCGATGCCGGCGAAACTCTTGGTCCCGCTCGCGAGGAGATGCGGCGTCGCTTGCCACTTCGGGTCGGCGTACCGCTCGAAGACGATGCGGCCGTCGAGCATCACGAGGAGCGCCTCGCCGCCGAGTCCCTCGGAGTAGCTCGCCGCGGCTTCGCAGCGGCGGAGGAGTTCGGGATCGACCGCCGGGGAAGCCTCGACGGTCGCCGGGATGGCGGGAACCGGCAGGGGAGCCTCGTCGGGCGGGATCGCCGCCGCGCATCCCGCGATCGTGACCACGGCGAGGACCCGTATCGGGAGCCGCATCGAGAGCCGGGTCGGATTTTGGACAGGCCAATTCATGCTCCCCCCAACGCCGGCGAGCCGCGCTCGATTTCCCCGCCTCACCACTTCCGGACCGCGTACACCGCCCCGGCGATCGCCGCCGCGATGTGGGCCCAGAAGTTCCCGGGCTCGGGGATCGGGCAGGGGAACCACGGGTTGAAGGTCACCGCCGCCGCGGTGAAGAACGCGCACCAGATCGCCTCGTTGGCCTTCACGACCGCGACGGTCACGAACAGGAACGCCGCGGTCGCGATCCACGGCAGGAACGCCCGGACCTGTTCAGGCACCTCGGGGATCTGGGTGGCCGCGGTGGCGATCGCGGCAAGCAGGGCGACGACGACCGTCGGGGTGGGCATCGATCGGGTTATCGGCACGAACCCGTCCGGGGCTTCCGTCGGCCGGTGGCGGGGCTCACGCCGCGTTCTCGGGCTCGTAAACGATGCTGGCGATCGTCACGTCGTCGGCGAAGGTGGGCTTGGCGGCGTGGCTGCGAAGGGCCGAGAGCAGGCGACGAATGTCGTCCTCGGGGGTGACGCTGCCCGCGAGGGCCCGGGCGGCCCCCTCGATCTCGAGCATCTGGCCCGCGGGATCCCGCTGCTCGGTGATGCCGTCGGTGAAGAGCACCAGCCGGTCGCCCGGCGAGAGCTCGAGGGTGGTCGAGTCGTAGTCGGCCTCGCCCATCATTCCGATGCCGACGCCGCCGTCGACGGCCAGCTCCGAGACCTCACCCTTCGCCGAGACCCGCAGCATGATGCCGTGCCCGGCGTCGATGAGGGTCGCCTTCCCGTCGGGATGCAGCCGGGCCGCGACCGCGGTGATGAACCGCTGGCCGTTGAAGTCACGCACGATCCGGTCGCCGAGCAGCGAGATGGCCCGCGAAAGCTCGACCGCGTGGGCGAGCGTCGCGTCGAGGTGGGCGACCGCGAGCGACATGAGCATCGCCGCCGCCGGCCCCTTGCCCGAGACATCGCCGAGCAGGATCGAACGGGAATGCTCGGGGCCGCAGATCGCGAAGACGTCGCCCGCGGCGCCGCGACCGGGCACGCAGGCCATCTCGTAGCGCCACGCCCCGAGCCGGTCGCGCTCGGCGGGCATGAGCTTCTTCTGCACCGAGTGCATCGAGCTCATCTCGCCCTCGAGGCTGCGTCGCTCGATCGCCGCGAGGGCCCCGCGGGCGAGCTCGACGAGCGTGTTCACGAAACCCGCCGCGTCGGCCTCGGGCCGCCGCGACGAGCCCGGGGCGTCGAGGTAGGCGACCAGCTGGTCGGACTTCGGGTCGTCGGTCGCGGGAATGATCGGCACGCACAGGGCCGCGGTGATGCCGCCCGAGACGATGCTCATCGCCTCCATCAGTTCGGGTCGTTCCTCGAGCCGCACCGGGGCCTTCAGGGCCCGCGCCGCCGCCAGCAGCGACCGGCTGATCGGAGCGCCTTCGGCATCGGCGTCGAGCACCCGTCCCGAAAGCCGGTTCACGCCGTCGGGGCCGTCGCGCAGCAAGAGCGTCCGCGTGAACCCCGACCCGTTCGAGATCGCCTCGGTCAGCAGGTCGAGGGTCTGTTCGACCTCCGACGCTCCTTGCAGGATCTTCGAGAACTCCATGAGCACGCTCAGGCGGCGGGCCGCCGGGCTCAGCTCATCCTTGGGCACCGCCCCGACGCTCGTGGCCGAGTGGTCGGTGACGCTCTCGCCGGTCTTCTCGGCGGCCCCGGAGAACCGCAGGTCGTACGGCCCGATCGAAAGCAGCGTGCCGCGGCGGAGCCGGACCTGCTCGCCGGCCTGCAGCTTGCGGCCGTCGACATAGGTACCCGCCGTGCTGCCGAGATCGGCCATGAACCAGCGGTCGTCCTGGCGCCGCAGTTCGCAGTGCCGACGCGAGACCCGCTCGTCGGCGAGGCGCAAGGCCGCGTTCGCGTCGCGACCGAGCACGAGACGATCCTCGATGCGGTCGGAGGTGAGTTCGAACGGGGGCTCATTCGCCCCGCGAAGGGTGACCTTGAAGGCCGGACGCGGCCCGCCGGAACCGGTGCTGGTGGTGCTGTCCATGGGACCGCGACAGGGTACTCACTTGTCCTTGGGATCGATGCCCATGCCCGAGCGATCGGGGCCCTTCGGGGCGGGAACCGGCACGAAGGGCCGGGTCCGGATCGCCTCGAGCACCAGTTCGATCGCCTTGGCCAGCTGCGGATCGGCCCCGTCCTTCATGAGGGCGGGATCATCGATGACCTCGACATCGGGATCGACGCCATGGCCCTCGACGCCCCAGGTGCCGTCGGTCTCGTAGAAGCCGAAGGTCGGCACGGTCACGCGGCCGCCGTCGACGAGGCCGGGATTGCCCGAGATCCCGACCAGGCCGCCCCAGGTGCGGGTCCCGACGAGCGGCCCGAGCTTGAAGTGCCGGAAGAGCCACGGGAACATGTCCCCGCCCGAGCCGGCGAGGCCGTTGATGAGCATCGCCTTCGGCCCCTGGTGGGCGTCGGACGGGTTCACCCACGGGTTCGAGTCGCGGCGGGCCCAGTAGTTGGTGACCGGGCGGTTGAGCATCTCGATGAAGCGGTTGGGGATCTGCCCGCCGCCGTTCCAGCGGTCGTCGATGATGAGCCCGGCCCGGTCGAGCTGGCCTTGGTACTGCCGCACGAGATCGGTCTGGCCGTCGACGCCGGTGTTCGGCACGTAGATGTAGCCGATCGTGCCGTTCGAGGCCGCTTCGACCATCGCCCGCCGGCTCTCGATCCAGTCGCGGTAACGCAGGTCCGACTCGCTTGCGATCGGCTCGACCACGACCTCGCGCGGCTTCGCGTCGTCGAAGCCCGTGGCGACGGTCAGCGTCACCGGCTTCCCCGCAAGGCCCTGGAACGCCGCCCACGGGTCGCGGTCGGTGCGGAACGGCACGCCGTTCACCGCCAGCACGAGGTCGCCCTCGTTCACCTCGAGGCCCTGGATTCGCAGCGGATTCCGGGCGTCGAGATCCCACGGCGCGCCGCCGACGATGCGCCCGATGCGGTAGGCGGTCTTGCCGTCCGGGCCGCTCGCGACCTCCCAGTCGACACCGAGCAGCCCGACCGACCGCGATGGCGTGGTCTCGACATCGCCGCCCGAGTAGTAGGCATGGCCGATGTTGAGCTCGCTGATCATCTCGGCGATGAGGAACGAGAGGTCCTCGCGACCGTTCGCGAGTTCGACCATCGGCGCGTACCGCTCGTAGACCGCCGGCCAGTCGACGCCGTGCATGCCCGGTTCGTAGAAGTAGTCGCGCTGCAGCCGCCACGCCTCGCGGAACATCTGCTTCCACTCGGCCCGCGGGTCGATCTCGACCAGCATCGGCTGCGTCACGATCGGCTTCGGCGTCGCGCCGGGGTTCGCGTCGACGATCGAGGTGCCGGTCAGGATCTTCTTGCCGTCGGCCGACATCCCGAAGCGGCCGCCCGGGCAGATCGTCTTCTCCTCCCGCTTGCGGTCGGCGAGGTCGATCGAGCGGATCGAGCCGCCGCGGCCGTAGACGACATGGTTCTTGTCGTTGAAGGCGACGGTGCCGAACGAGCCGTTCGGGGCGGGAAGCCGGATCGCCCGCAGCTCGAAGCCGTCGAGGTCGATCTTCGTCTCTTTCGGAGCCTTCGGATCCTTCGCGGGCTTCTCGCCCTCCTTCGCGGTGGCCGCGCCTTCGCGGCTTCCCGTGACCGTGAACTTCTGCTCGCCGGCGTCGCCGCCGCGGACGGTGGCGGTTCCCGTGATCGCATCACCCTCGATCGTCGCCTCGATCGAGAAGTCCGAGCCGTCGGCGGATCCGGAGAGGCTGATCGCCTTCGTCTCGGGATTCCAGCTGCCGGCGAGCTCTCCCGAAGCCATCGGGGACGAGAACGATCCCTTCACCGAGTTGTCCTCGGCCAGCGTCAGCGAGAGCGTGAAGTCGATCGGCTGCGGGCCGCCGCTTGCCGTGCACTTCCAGGTGCCGGCCGGGCCGGCGGGGGCCTCGTCGCCATCCTTGTCCTCCTCGTCGTCGTCGTCGTCGTCGTCGTCGAAAGCGACCGCGAACGGCGCCGGGTCGCCGGCGGTTTCCGCCCCGCGGCGGCGTCGACCCGCGGGCGGTCCCTCGGCCGGCGTGCCTCCGCCCGCCGCCGGGGCGGGCGAGTCGCCGCCCGAGGACGCGGGCTTCTCCTCGTCCTTCTGGCCCTCCTCGTCGCTCTTGGGCAGCCACGCGACCTTGAAGTCCTTCCGCAGCGGCACCGCGACGAGCACCTCGGCGTCGTCGTAGATCCAGGTGGTGTCGAGCGCCGAGTACTTCGGGTTGAACGATCGCGCCGACGTGAACACCAGCCAGTCGCCCTTGCGGTCGAAGGTCGGACTGGCGTCGTTGAACATCCCGCTCGTGACCTCATGCGACTTCCCCTCGACGGTGTCGTGGAGGTAGACGCGGCTCGACCGCTCGGCGTCGCTGCCGCGGGCGTAGGCGATCCAGCGGCTGTCGGGGCTCCAGGAGAACGGCGCGAGGCTGATCGACCACGGGTCCTTGTCGATGAACTTCGAGGTGCCGCTCTCGAGGTCGACGAGGTACGCCGAACCGGTCTTGTCGCCCACGACCGCCTTCTTCGAGTCGGGGCTCCAGGTGATGCCGGTCCGGAAGCAGGTTCCGTCGCCGGTGACCTTGCGGCGCTCGCCCTTGCCGTCGGCGGGCATCACGAACAGCTCGTACTCGCCGGTCTCGTCGGAGAAGAAGGCGATCCACTTCCCGTCGGGGCTCCACGAGGGATCGCGCTCGGCGATGCCCGAGGTCCGGGTGAGGTTGCGCGGCGTGCCGTTCTCGGCCGGCGCGCTCCAGAGGTCGCCACGGGCCTGCACCGCGACCCGCTTGCCGCTCGGCGAGATCGACGAGCCCTGGATGAAGCCGTTCGCGTCGATGACCTGCGGCATCAGCTTCGGCCGGTCGCCCGGGATCGAGATCGGCACCGCGTTCGAGGTGCGGGTCGCGAGGTCGAGCCGCCAGAGGCTTGCCCCGTTCTGGAAGACGATCTCGCCCTTGCCCGGGCCCTCGGGCGAGATCGCCGGCCATTTCACGTCGTGGTCGGTGAAGCGCGTGACCTGCTCGCGCTTCCCGCTCGCAAGCTCGTAGCTCCAGAGGTTCAGCCGATGGGTGTCGTCCTTGCCGCCCTCGTCCGAGAGGTAGTACAGCATGTCGCCGTGCCACATCGGCAGCGTGTCGGTGCCTTCCCAATCGGTCGCGCGGCGGCTCTCGCCGGTCTTCAGGTTGAAGAGCCAGATGTCGGTGGCCATGCCGCCGCGATACCGCTTCCAGGTGCGGTTGTCGGTCGAGTGCGGCGTGTAGGCAAGCCAGGTGCCGTCGGCCGAGATCGCCCCGTTCGTGCCGTAGGGCACCGGCAGCCGCGTGGGCAGCCCGCCGGAGGCCGGCACCGTGAAGAGCTGGGCCTGCCGCCCGAGCCCGCCGAGTTCCGCCGTGGCGAAGATCAGGCCGCCGTCGGGCGTCCAGTCGGTGAGCATCTCGGTGGTCGGGTGGTGCGTGACCCGCTGCGGGACGCCGCCGGTCACGGGCAGGACGTAGAGGTCGCGGCCCGCGTCGTAGTTGGCGACGAAGGCGATCGACTGGCCGTCGGGCGAGAACCGCGGCATCGCCTCGGCTCCGGGCGGGCTCGCGAGCGGACGGGCCACGCCGCCTTCCTTGGGAACGATCCAGAGGTCGTTCGCGTAGCTGAAGACGATCGAGTCCTTCGAGATGTCGGGGTAGCGGAAGAGCGTCGCGGGTTGCTTGGCGTCGACGGCAGCCGTGGCGGGCAGGGCGGACGCGAGGCTCGAGGCGACGGCGAGCGGGAGAGTTCCGGCGAGGCGGGGGGACAGCATGGGGGCGGGTTGTACCGCGCGTCGCCCGGGCCGTGCCGCTCACTCGGAGCCGGCGGGCTCGGGCCGGGCGGCCCGCGACACCCGCTCGACCGGCTCGGGCACCTCGACGCCCTCCTCGGCCAGCAGGGCCCGCAGCTTGATCAGCCCCCGGCGGGCGTGGGTCTTCACGGTGCCGAGCGGCAGGCCGGTCGTGGTCGCGATCTGCTCGTGCGAGCAGCCGTACTGGATCGCCAGCTGCAGCACCCGCTTCTGCTCGGGCCGAAGCCGCTCGAACGCGGCGGCGGCGAGGCGGGCGATCTCCTTCGTCTCGGTCGGGTCGCTGTCGGGGCGGTCGGCGGCGATCGTCTCGGGAATCGCCGCGACCTCGGGCCGCCGCTGCTTCTTGCGGCCGCGGTCGATGAGGCGGCGGCGGGCGATCATGGCGACGAAGGTCGTCTCGCTCGCGATCGACTCGTCGAAGCGGGCGGCGCTCTTCCAGAGGTCGATGAAGATCTCCTGGACCGCGTCCTCGGCCTCGACCGGATCGGGGCAGAGCCGTCGCGCAAGCGACCAGACGAGGCCTCCGAAACGGTCCATGCACTCCTGGACCGCTCCGGGATCGCCGCGGGCGACCCGGTGAAGGATGGACGGCTCGTCCGGCACGCGTTCAGCCGGAGTCTACTGCGAATGCGCCAGCGGGGTCCTCTCGGCGGCTCGATTGAGGAGATTTTCCGAAATCCCGGCTCTCGCAGGTCCGGCATCGCGCCCGCTGAGGACCGATTCGGAGGACATCTCGCGCTGGCGTTCTCGTGACGGTTGGTTCTTGCGAAGCCGCGGAACACGGTGGGGGCGGGATTCGAACCCGCGATGCCCTGACGGGCATACCGGTTTTCAAGACCGGCGCATTCGACCGCTCTGCCACCCCACCGGCGAACCGGGTACCGGCGGAATCAGCATACCGGCGGGTCGCGGCGCCGACCGTCCGACGAGAAGCGATGGATCGACTCGAGCGGCACGAAGAGGTCACCGCGCGGGGCTTCGCGTCCGGGCGGAAGGAGAAGCTTCGTCCCCGCCCCCTCCGCGAGCGTGACCCGCAGTCGCGGTGCGTCGCCGCCGAACTCGGGCTCGATCGCCCGTACCGCGAACCGCCGCTCGGGGCTCGCTCGGGGTTCCCCGAGCCGGGCGTGCGAGGGCCGGAACGCGAGCGTCTCCGGCCCGTCCGGCACCGCGACCATCGGCTCGGGTCCGAAGCCGACGGCGACGGCGAGATGGGCAGGCGAGCGCCAGAGTTCGTCGGCGGTACCCACCTGCACCAGCCGGCCCGCGTGCAGGAAACCGATCCGCGCCGCGAGCCCGGTCGCGACCTCGTGGTCGTGGGTGACGAGGAAGGTCGTGGCGCCGAGGTCGCCGAGGGCCGCCCGCAGCGCCTCACGCAGCGAAAGCCGCGCCGGCCCGTCGAGATGCCCGAGCGGCTCGTCGAGCAGCAGCAGCCGCGGCCGGCGGGCGATGGCCCGGGCGAGCGCGACCCGCCGCCGCTCGCCGGCGCTGAGCGTCTCGGGTTGTCGCGCGAGCAGCGGTTCGATGCCGAACGCGGCGATCGCCGTCGCAAGCGACGCCTTGGTGCCGGACGCCCCGAGCGCCCCGAGCCCGAGCCGAAGGTTGGCGGCGACGTCGAGATGGCCGTGGAGCGGTGCGTCGTCGAAGGCCACCGCGACGCCGCGTTCGACCGGCCCGAGCCCGCCCGCGTCGCGTCCGTCGAGCGAGACCGCTCCCGCATCGGGCGGATCGAGCCCCGCGAGCATCCGCACGAGCGTCGACTTTCCGCTGCCGCTCGGGCCGAGCACCGCGAAGGTCTCGCCCGCCGCGACGTCGAGATCAAGCGGGCCGACACCCGCCCCGCGGCCGAACCGCCGGCACAGCCCCGCGACCCGGACCGCGACGCCCATCAGCCCTTCTTCGCCGCCTCGGTCTTCTCGCGCTCGGCCCGGCGTCGCTTGAGTTCCGCGTCGATGAACCCCTCGAGGTCGCCGTCGAGCACGCCCTGCGGGTTCCCGACCTCGTGGCCGGTGCGGTGGTCCTTCACGCGATTGTCGTAGAAGACATAACTGCGGATCTGCGTGCCCCAGCCGCGGTCGACCTTGCCGCCGGTCGCGGCCTCGAGCTCGGCGGCCCGCCGCTCCTCTTCCAGCAGCTCGAGCTTGGCCCGCAGCACCGAGAGGGCCTGCTCGCGGTTCTGCGGCTGGTCGCGGTAGGTGCTCGCGACGACCTGGATGCCGGTCGGGAGGTGCGTGACGCGGATCGCGCTGGCCACCTTGTTCACGTTCTGGCCGCCCGGGCCGCTGGCCCGCACGAACGGCACGATCTCGAGGTCCTTCGCGGGGATCTCGAGGTCCTTGGTCTCGAACACCGGTGTCACGTCGACGGTGGCGAAACTCGTCTGCCGCTTGCCCTGGGCGTTGAACGGCGAGACGCGGGCGAGGCGGTGGGTGCCGCGCTCGCAGCTCATGTAGCCGTACGAGTAGGGACTCTTGAGGTGGTAGACCGCGTCCGAGATGCCCACCTCGGTGCCGTAGTTCCGGTGGAGCTCCTCGACCTTGAAGCCCATCCGTTGCCAGTAGTAGAGGTACATCCGCTCGAGCATCTCGGCCCAGTCGTTGGCCTCGGTGCCGCCGTCGCCGGCCTGGATCGCCACGAAGCACTCGCGGTGGTCGTGCTTGCCCGCGAGCAGGCTCTGGA
>JBIKVN010000117.1:0-9647 GCA_044356865.1 Phycisphaerales bacterium
GCGAACCGCCGCGGGTCAGGAACGACGCCCCCACCGCCCGCACCGTCGGCTTCATGGCCGCCGGCAAGGGCAAGCAGCGGCTGTACGTGCTGCCGGACGAGCGGCTGGTCGTGGTGCGGTTCGGCCCCCTCGAGGGCGGGCGGGGGTATCGGGATGCGGAGATGCTGAGGTTGCTGGTGGATGAATCCGCCGGCTGAGGTCGCGCTCGACGATCCGGTCAGCCCGCGGCGGGTCGCTTCCTGAGCACGTAATGCACGAACTCGTCCCTGAGCACCCCGGTGCGGATGAGCGTGTCCTCGAGGTCCATGAGCAGCCGGAGCCAGTCGCGGGCCGCAGGATCCGATCCCGTACGGGCGAAGTCGAAGTGACCGGTCAGGTACGAGAGGATGGGGCCGCCGAATCCCCGTCGCTCGACCAGCTCGAACACGGTCGGGAGAAGACGCTCGAGCTCCGGCCCGCAGATGGCCTCGGAGGGGTCGAACTCGCGGATCGACTGCTCGCTCGGCGGCACGAAGCGGATGCGGGCATTCTCGTCGGCGCTGGCCGGTGCGGAGGGATCGCCACCCGGCCCCAACGGACGAAGTCCGCGGGGAAGCATCGCGAGCGCGGCGTTGATCCACGCCGCCTGCCGCGCGGACATCTGGAAACGGACCGGCCCCACGAACTCGGTGGCGAAGACCAGTCCGCCCGGGGCGAGGGCCCGGTCGAGCATGCGCAGGCACGGCTCGATGTTCGCGACATGGTGGAGGACGCCTTCGGCCACGATGTAGTCGAACGGTCCCTCGAACCGGTGGTGATTGAGGTCGGCGACGACGTAGGTGATGTCCGCGTAACCCACCGCGCGGGCGGCCCGCTCGGCCCGCGCGAGGGCCTTGTCGGCGATGTCGCTCGCCACGATCTCGCCGATGAAACCCCGCTCGCGCCAGAGCCGTTCCATCCAGCCCTCGCTCGCGCCGAGGATCAGGCAGCGGTATCGATGCCGCGGCCGCGTCGCACGGGCATCCTCGAGGGCCGGGCGGCAATGGGTCGAGAGGCAGCGCGGCAGCCAGTGAACCCGCTCGTCGTCGGAGGTCTTCCGCTGCACCCGCTTGAGGCACTCCTCGCAGGCGAGCCACGAGGAGTCGAACGAGGGCGGCACGTCGGAGTTCCAGGGGTTGGTCATGCGTCCCTTCGGGGGGTCGGGGTCCGGAGCATCAGGCGAGGCACGATCGATGCCGCAGGGCGGCGGCGACCACCTCGAGGTCGTGCCGGACGAGGTCGAAGGCCGCGGCCCGGAAGCGATCGACATCGAGCATGCGGCGCTCGTGGGTGACCGGCGTCGCGTTGTCCGGCTCGGGATCGACCGGCACGCCGAGGTAGCGCGCGAGCCGCCGGCAGGTGTCGGGCATCCTTTCCTGGAAGCCGACCAGGTCGAAGTGGGTCCCGAGCGCGTCGATGGCGAGGCCGACGGCCGTCGGGTCGACCGGGGCCTCGGGAGGCAGGCCGGCCAGGTAACGGGTCGCGACGTTGTCGAAGAACTCCGGATGTCGCCCCATCGCCTCGAACACGGTCTCGCACGCGACGAATCCCGGCTCGAGCAGCACGTTCTTGCGGAAGAAGTACTGGGACAGGACCTGCTCGAAGGGGTCGCGGAGCACGGTCACGTACCGCACCGGGCGCGGCAGGTACCGGTGGATCCCGAACCAGAAATGCCCGAAGACCACGTCGATGTCCGCGATCCGCGGCGCGAGATCCGCCTCGATCCACCGCGGATCGAGCCGTTCCCCGTACAGGGTCTCGACCCGGATCGCCCCGGGACTGCGTGCGAACTGCCTCGCCACCGCGGTCCCCGCGCACTTCGGCATGTGGAGGAACATGACCAGCGGCGGCGCCTCGGCGCGGTCGCGGCGGTCGAGGCGCCACGCCCCGCGGGCGAGGGTCGAGCGGCTCTGCCGGATCTCGAGTTCGACCACGCCCCGGGAGGCGGCCGGCCCCGGCCGGATCTCGGCCGTGAAAGACCACCCGCGGACGTGGAAACCGGGTTGGAGCGCCACCACGTCGGGCCGGGCGTGGTACCGGACCTCCGGAATCCGCTCGCCGCCGAGGAGGAACTCGGGCTCGACCTCGAGCGACTGCACCGCGATCCAGCCGCGGAACTCCCGCCGGCCGGCACGCAGCGGCGGCGCTCCCGGCTCGTCCACGTGGCCGGAGGCCGCACTGAACGGGTTGCCGCAGGCCGGATCAGGGGGAAGTGCATGCCACATCGCGATCTCCATCACCCGGGTCCGCGGGCGCCTCGCTCACCGGACGAACTGCACGGAAACCACCTTCCGCATCGGGAAGCTTGCGTACGGCATCGAGCCCCGCCAGCGGTTGTGGGCCTCGGCCGACAGGAAGTAGGTCTCCGGATCGACCATCGCCCGCGCGAGGACCGCGTCGATCTCGTCCCCGCCGATGCCGAATCGCCCGAGGAACTTCCCGAGCATCGTCCGGTGGTGCGCGTCTCCGGGTCCGGCCGCGACATGGTCGATCGCGTGCACGTGCCGCCCGCCCGGCCGGAGGAACCGCACCGATCCCGCGATCAGGTCGTCGATGCCAGCCTGGTCGAGATGTTCCACCACCGAGATCGAGCAGATCGCGTCGAACTCGCCGTCCCGCAGTTCGGACAGGCCCGGTCCGAATCGGCGACGGAGGAACCTGACCCGCGGGTGGTCGGCGACGAAGGCGGCCCACTCGACGGGTCCGTGGCCCGAGCCGTCGTAGGGATCGACCACGGTCACCCGGTAGCCGTGGTCGGCGAGGATCGACGCGACATGCGGATGGCCCGCCCCGATCTCGCACACGTGCCCTCCGGGCGGGACGATCGCCGCGACGGTCTTGAGGGTCCATGGCCGCTGGACGTCCTTGAGGTCGCCCGAGGCCTCGGCGAGCGGCCGGAGGATCTCGAGGCTGTCGACGAAATCACCCACGGTCGCGACGCCGAGCATCGGCGGCGGGGGCCGCCGGCGGAACCGCTCAAGTCCCCCGTCGATGGGCATCGCGAGCCGGGTCATGGCGAGATGCCTCGCACCGGGCCGCCGACAGGACGGCCGGCGAGGATCCGACGGTAGAGCCCGACCACCGACTCGCCCGCCACCGACCACGAGAGGTGGCGCGCCGCGAAGGTCGCCCCTTCGGCCCCGATCGCCGAGAGCCGCTCGCGCCGCGGGGCCCACTCGAGCAGGGCCGCGAGGATGGCCTCCGCGGTCGCCTCCTCGAGCACGATCGCGTTCCAGCCGTGCTCGAGCTCCTCGCCGAGGTTCACGCGGGGCAGCACCACTGGCCGCCCCGACGCGAGGTACTCGGGCAGCTTCGAGGGCACGCGGAACGAGTTCCATTCGTCACGCCGCCCGGGCTGCACGAGGAGATCCGCGGCCTGCACGAGGCCGGGCAACTCGCCGCGGGGCAGGACGCCGAGCTCGATCGCATGCACCCGCAGCTCGTCGAGGCCATGCTCGGCCAGCGGCACGAAGTCCCGGCCGGTCCGGAGCAGCCGGACCGGCAAGCCCATCCGGTTCGCGAGCGCGACGGCGAGGTAGAGGCTGCGGACCTCGGCCACGTTCGCGGCGTGCACGTTGCCGGTGTAGGTGACCACGAGGGTTCCTTCGGGGATCCCGAGCCGCCGCCGTACCGAACCGGCGGCGTCCGGACGCCGGATCCGGAACGCCGGATCATGGCCGGGCCAGAACGTCACGGTCGGAACGCCCGCCGGGACATCCCGCAGGAGCGAGGAGATGAGGGCCGTCACGCCCGAGGCCCGTTGCAGGAAGCGCAGGCCGAGCCCGGGATGGGTCAGGTGCGGGGGCACGTCGAACGAACGATGGCCATCGCGGAGCTCGCGACACGCCACCGGCGAGAGGCCGGTCTGGCTCCGCAGAAGAATCTCCTCGTTGTCCTCGAGGTGGACCAGGTACGGGACGGACCCGCCGAAGCGGGCCTCGATGCCCGCGTGGAACTCCCGCATGCCCTCCCGCGGCGTCCAGACATGGACGAGCGAGGGCGCCCGCCCCGGCTCGCGGAGCCACCGCTCCCGCCCGCGGATCCGGATCCCGTCGACCGGGGGCTCCGCACCGGGATCACCCTCGCAGCCGTCCGGCACGACGACCGTCACCGGGAAGCCTCGCTCCGCGACCTCGCGGGCCACCGCGAGGACGTGCACGCCGCTGTTCGAGGAAAGCGGGCCGTGCGAGGCGATCACGATCGATGCGGACTCAGCCAACGCCCGCCTCCCGGCCCGTCCGGGGCGAGTAGTCGAGCCGATCGAGGCAGAACGCATCGGGGTAGAACGGGTCACCCGCCGCGAGGCGATGCTGCCAGGTGTCGATCAGGAGCAACCGGTCGAGGAAGTCGTACCGGCCCCCGCGGCTCGGGCTCTCGTGGTGGACCAGCCGCGCGTCGGCGACGAAGACGCACCGCAGCGAGGCCTGGATGAACCGCAGGCAGAGGTCGACGTCCTGGTAGTGGGTGGCGTACGCCGCGCGGAATCCCCCGACCGCCTCGAAGGCGTCGCGGCGGACCGCGAGGCACGCGCCGGTCAGGGCGGAGACCTCGCGCGATGACGAGAGCGTTCCCGCGTATCCCTCCACGTCGGCCGGAAACCGCCGGTAGACATGGTCGGCCGTGCCGCGGGCGCCGAGCACGACGCCCGCGTGCTGCACCGATCCGTCCGGATACAGCAGGAGCGGCCCGGCGGCCGCGACGCCCGGGAATGACAGGTGCCGCACGATGCGCTCCAGCCAGTCGGGCGAGACGACCTCGGTGTCGTTGTTCAGGAAGACCAGCACCTCGCCGCTCGCCGCCGCGGCCCCGAGATTATTCGCCGCCGAATAGTTGAAGGGACCCGGGAAGTCGATGACCCGGACCAGGTGCTCGCGGAGGATCCGCAGCGCCTCCGGATCGGACGTGCCGTTGTCGACGACGATCACCTCGAGGTCGGGATAGGTCGAGCGGCCGAGGATCGACGCGAGGCACGGCCCAAGCAGGTCGGGGCGGTCGCGGCTCGGGATGATGATCGAGACCCGCGGGTGCGACGCGAGCCGCGGCTCGAGGATGCAACGGTGGGCGCGGGCCGGGTCGGGCCTCGCCTCGGCGGGAATGGCCAGGCGATCGAGGTGTTCCTGGACGGCCTTCACCTGCAGCTCGGCGATCCCCCGCTTCGCATCCACGGACGCGGCAAGACTGCCCGGGATCGCCCGCCAGTGGTAGAGCACCTCCGGCACGTGCACGATCGAGCGGGCCATCTCGGAGAGCCGCAGCATGAACTCGAAGTCCTGCACGCCGTCGAACTCCGACCGGATTCCGCCGACCCGCACCGCGAGCGACCGGCGGACGACGAGGAGATGGCCGACGTACATCACGTGCCGGAAGTACTCGGGCGACCAGTCGGGCTTGCGGAAGGTCCAGAGGACGCGGCCCTCGGGATCGATCGTGTCCTGGTCGGTGTAGACGACATCGGCATCGCGCTCGGCGATCGCCGCGGCGCACCGGGCGAGGGCCTCCGGCTCGAGCTCGTCGTCATGGTCGAGGAACGCGACGAACTCGCCCCCGGCGAGCCCAAGCGCGGCGTTCGTCGCCGCCCCAATGCCGCCGTTGGCCTCACGGAAGTGCACGGTGACCCGGCCGTCCTCCTCGGCGGTGCGGGCGAGGATCGCCCGGACCTCGGCGGAGCTCGACCCGTCGTCGACGATCACGAGTTCCCATCGGGGATGGGTCTGCCGGAAAACCGAATGGATCGTCTTCCGCAGCACCGTCGGCGGGGTCTCGTAGACGGGCACGAGCACGGAGATCAGGATCGTGTCGGGATCCCGCGGGGAGACCGACGCGGTCGAACCGGCAGGAACGCCCGGAGCCGGATCCGTACGCGGCGAGATCGCCGGGGCCGCCGCGGCAGACGGGGCGAGGACCGGCGCCCGTCCACGGCGGTTCGCGAGCCGACGGCGGAACTCGTGGAACGCGTGGGCGATGCGGCGGAGGGGTGCGGTGATCCGCCACGCCGTCGAACCGCGGATCCGCCGCACCACGTCCTCGAGTTCCGCGATCCTCGCCTCTCCCGCGGCGACGCGGCTGCGGGCGAGCTCGGCCTCCGAGCGGATCCGCACCTTGAGCTCGCGCGTACGTCCGGCGAGTTCCTCGGCCTCGCGGGTCGACGCATCGGCACGCCGCGACTCGCCGGCCAGCCGTTCGACGAGCGACTCGGCGCGGGCCCTTGCCGAGTCGGCCTCGGCGAGGGCCGAACGCCCGGAGTCCCGCTCGAGCTCGACGAGCCGACGCGTCGCGGCGAGCTCGGCGGCCAGCGACGCCGCTCGGGCCTCGATCGCCCGGAGATCGGTCGCGAGCCGATCCCGCTCGGACTCGAGCGCCAAACGACGGGCCAAGGCCTCGTGCAACTCGCGGTCGAGTCGATCGGCGCGGTCCCGCTGACCGGCGAGGGCCCCGATCGCCGCGTCGGCCTCCCGCAGGCGTGACTCGAGTTCCGCGATCCTTCGGGACCGCTCGGCCTCGAGCGAGGTCCGGGCGTCGCCGGCCGCGGCGAGCGAGGCGTGCAGCCCGGCGATGGTCGCGTTCGCGGCGTCGAGGGCGGCATGCGCCTCGCCTCTCGCCACGTTCGCGACGCCCAGGGAAGCCTCGAGGCGTGCGGCCAGCGTGAATGCCCCGTCGGCCATGGACCCGTTGCGCCACGCACGCATGGCCCATTCCGAGGCGACCGTCGGATCCGCCGGGCCGGACCGCCCGACTCGCGACCTCGCGATCAAACGGAGTTCCGCGAGGAGTTCCTCGCACTCGGGCCGCCGGTCGGCGAGGAAGGCCGCGGCCCCCGGATCGGCCTCGCGCAGCAGGCGACGGTCGAAGGTCGAACCCTTCGGCTCGAGCGGGATCGCGAAGCGGTCGCGCACCCTCTCGAGCATCGCCTCCGGATCCCCGATGACGTCGGCCAGCTCGACCACCTCGACCCGCCCGGCGTGCGTTCTCGCGAAGTCGCGGATGGCCCGGTTGTAGACCAACCACGCCTCGAGCGCCAGCACGGGGTTCCGCCCGACCACGTCGTCACCGCGACGGAAGAGCGAATCGACCACGTCCCACGGCGGGCGGAAGACGAGCAGGAAGCGGGCTTCCGCGGCGACCGAGGCCCAGAACGGCAGGAACAGGACGCCACGCGGGTCCTTCCAACCCCACGGCACACCTCGCGACCGGCGGAGTTCGACAAGGGCGATCGCACGCTCGCGGGATGTCGCCGGAGGCGAGGGAGGATGGGTCCCGCAGATCCCGTGCTCGGCCAGCCCGAGCGAGACGAGCAGCTCCTGGTGGAAGTTGACGAAGTCGAGGTCCTCGAAGTGGCCGGGCTCGTTGGTCGGGTTGCCGGGCAGCAGGCGTTCGCCGAGGTCGATCCCGGCAAGCCGAACGAGCGAGGCCACGAACGACGTCCCGGATCGGTGCATGCCCCCCACGACGAGGAGTGGCGGCGGGGTTGGGGGCTGATGCGGGGGCATGGGAATCGACCGGGCCGACGATGATCCCCTCCCGATGCCCGGTGGCGACCGAGGACCGGGAGGCTTTCCGGCACGTCAAACCTGAATTCAGCCCGGAAGTTACCCCCGGGACGTGGGGTGTCAAGATTGTCGGGGGGCGGCCGCGACCGCGACGGCCACGGACGGTGACGTCGCCCCGCCGGAGCCGCTTCCGGCCGCGGGCGTGCGGACCGTCTCCCCATGGGACAGTTCGATCCGCCGCGTGCACTCGCGACGGATGGTCTCCTCGGAGTGCGAGGCGAGAACCAGGATGCCGCTCCGGTCGACGAGTGAACGGAGCCGTCCTTGGGAGTAGCGCTGGAAATCGGCATCCCCGGCCGAGAGCCACTCGTCCATCACGACGATGTCGGCCGGGAAGTGGGTCACGATCGAGAACGCCAGACGCATCACCATGCCCGAGGAGTACGTCGTGACCGGCATCGAGAGGAAGTCCCCGAGCCCGCTGAACTCCGCGATGTCGCGACGGGCCCGGACGAGTTCCGCGCGACGGCGACCGAGCAGCAGCCCGCGCAGCACGATGTTCTCCCAGCCGCTCGCCGAGGGCTCGATCCCGCCCGCCGGCTCGATGAGCGATGCGACGGTCCCTTCGCGATGGACCGTGCCGCGGGTCGGCGGATAGCCGCCGGAGATGACCCGAAGAAGCGTCGTCTTCCCCGCGCCGTTGTGGCCCATGATCCCGAGGCGATCGCCGTCGCGAAGCTCGAGGTCGATCCCCTGCAGGGCCCGGATGAACGTCCGGCCGGCCTCGCGGCAGAGACGACCACCGGTCGCACCCGCGACCAGTGTCCGGCGCAGCGACCTCGCGTGCTGTCCGAAGACCGGCAGGTCGATGTCGACGTTCTGGAGGCGGACGGAGGCCATTGGTCAGAGCCAATACACGAGCCGACGCTGCTGGGCGACCGACAGCGCCGCGGCAAGGGTCGCCGATCCCGCGAGCCACGCGAGCCCGGCGAGCCACGCGGACGCCGCCGGAACCTCGCCGAGCAGCGGCGAACGCATGAGGTCGATCAGGACCGCGAAGGGGTTGAGGGCCACGAACCGGGCCCGCTCGGGCAGCTGTTCCACGTCCCAGAGGACCGGCGTGAGGAAGAATGCGAGCTGGACGACGGGCGGCACCACCTGCACGATGTCGCGGAACCGGGCGCACGCGATCCCCGCGCTGAGCGTCCAGGCATGCAACGTCAGCGCGGCAAGGAGGAACCCCGGTATCGCCAGCAGCGTCGTCGGGCCCGGAGCGATCTGCATGGCGAACGCGACCGCCACGAAAAGCAGCATGTGATGGGCGAGGTGGATCAGGTTCCTCGTCACCACCCGCCAGGCGATGAGGCTCGGCGGGATCGCCCCCTGCCGGAGATGGCCGGCCGCGGCGACCATCGAGTTGCATCCTTCGGTGATGCAGCCCGCGAGGCAGGACCAGAGGATGAACCCGAGCGTCACCGAAGGCAGGTAGCTCCGCATCGAGATCCCGAAGAGCATCGCGTACAGGGGGCCGATGATCGCGATCATCGCGGCCATGCTCAGGGTGATCCACAGGGGACCGAGATAGGACCGGCGGTACCGGAGGACCACGTCGAACCACGCGAGCGTGAGCCACGTGTCCCAACGTGAGGTTCCCCTCCACCAGTCGCCGAGCGCCTCCCGGAACCGCGATCTCCCGAGACCGTGGATTGGGCTGGGATGCAAGACGGACATCGTGGAAGGCGAGCGGCGGCGAAACGCGGGTTCGCGAGCGGCCGAGGTCCGAGTATACGGGTCTCCGAAACGCCACCCGATGGAGGTGACCGTAAGCCCGCAGGCCGGCGCCGCGACACCCGATCCCGATCGGGGAGGCATCGCGAACCCGTCCCGGGAACTCCCTCGATGAGGGCCCTACCCGCGGAACAGGTCCCCTCGACGGACTCGGCCGGGCGATCCGACGCCGCCCCATCTTGCCCCCCGCCCTCCCCGGGGTATACTCCGCGGCCCGCCGGAGGCCTCGCCGCTTCCGGCCTGAGTTCCTGTTGCGGGTGTAACTCAGTGGTAGAGTGCCACCTTGCCAAGGTGGATGTCGAGGGTTCAAGTCCCTTCACCCGCTTTCCGACCCCCGGCGTCCCGACGCCGGGG
>JBIKVN010000346.1:0-2642 GCA_044356865.1 Phycisphaerales bacterium
GCGCCCGCCGGCAAGAAGTGACCCGACGGTGCCTTCCGCACCGAACGCTCCCGCGAGCCCTGAGACGGGCGGCCTTGATCTCGGCCGCCTGCTTGGCCATCGCGCGCGGGCCATCGACGCCTCGGGCATCCGCAAGGTCTTCGACCTCGCCGCGAAGCTGAAGGACCCGATCAACCTCTCGATCGGGCAGCCGGATTTTCCCGTCCCCGAGCGGATGAAGCAGGCGGCGATCGAAGCGATCCGCGAGAACCGCAACGGCTACACCGTCACGCAGGGGATTCCCGAGCTGCTCGCGGCCATCTGGCGGCGTCTCGGCGACGAGCTCGACTGGCACGGCAGCCAGCACGGCCTTTCGGCGATCGTCACCAGCGGCACGAGCGGCGGCCTGCTGCTCGCCTTTCTCTGCCTGCTCGATGCCGGGGACGAGGCCATCGTGCCCGATCCGTATTTCGTGATGTATCCGCAGATGGGGGCCCTCACCACCGGCACCATCGTGGCGTGCGACACCTATCCCGATTTCCGCATGACCGCCGAGCGGGTCGAGCGGCTGATCACGCCGCGCACGAAGGCGGTCCTCGTCTGCAGCCCGAGCAACCCCTGCGGCACGGTGCTTTCCGGGCGCGAGATGCGCGACCTCGTCGACCTCTGCCGCGGCAAAGGCATCCTGCTCATCTCCGACGAGATCTACGACGAGTTCGTCTTCCCCGACGCGAAGGAGGACGGCCGCTTCCCGAGCCCGGCCCGCTGGTCGCGCGACGTGCTGCTCATCCGCGGCTTCGGCAAGACCTACGGCTGCACCGGTTGGCGGCTCGGCTATGCGGCGGGGCCGCACGACCTCGTGCAGGCGATGGCCCGCCTCCAGCAGTACAGCTACGTCTGTGCCCCGTCGATGGCCCAGTGGGGTGCGGTGCCGGCCTTCGAGATCGACATGGCCCCCGAGGTCGCCCGGTATGCGGCTCGGCGTGACCTCGTCCTCGAGGCCTTTCGCGGCATCGCCGAGGTGCCGCGGCCGGGCGGGGCGTTCTACGCCTTCGTCGAGGTTCCGCCGCGGCTCGGGTTGACCGCGACCGAGTTCGTCCACCGGGCGATCGAGCGCGGCGTGCTGGTCATCCCCGGCAATGTCTTCAGCCGGCGCGACACCCACTTCCGGCTGTCGTTCGCGGCGCCCGAGGCAAAACTGAAGGCCGGCCTCGCGATCCTCCGCGAACTGATGACGACCGCCTGAAAACGACCGCGACGCCCGGAAGTCCGGGCGTCGCGGGGTTCAGTCGGCGATCAAGGCTTCAGGCCGCACTCACTGGGCCTTGCCGCCCTGCGAGGCGTCCTGCTGGAACGAGCCCTTGAACTTCGCGTCGGGTGCCGCCACCTGGTTGGCCGGATCGACCGGCCGGGGCTGGACCTTCTGCGGGGCGGGTACGCCGCCGCTGTCGCCGCAGCCGACGAGGGTGCAGGCGAGGGCGAGCGAGGCGAGAGCGAGCATCGACTTCATGGGATTCTCCGGGAGGATCGGCCGCGTCGGAGGACGGGCCGAGGGTGCGAGGCGAATCGGATCGATCGTCCGATCTCCGATACGCGAAACATTGTCGAGCGGTCGCGGGAAAGGGTCAAGGAGCCGGGGCGGCGAAAAGGGCGGGAAAGGCCTCCGGGGCGAGCCAACGCCACTGGGTGTGGTAGGTCCAGTCGTTGTCCGCCACGCCGAGGTTGATCCGGTCGCCGGGCTTCGGCCGGAAGCGGGCAGGCAGCCGGAGGGCGACCCGCCAGGCCCCGTCCTCGACGGCGAAGGCGTCGATTTCGGCGTCGGGAACCGGACGGAGGCTCCCGTCCGCGCCGACTGCCATGGGCGTTCCGGATCCGGGTGAGAAGGGCTCGAAAAGCAGGTCGCGTTCGCCCTCGGGGCCGTCGGGAAGCTGGATGCGGATCGCGTCGTGCAGGGGATCGCTCACGCGTCGCGAGCCGGGCGGCGGGGGAAGCAGGTCGTCGGGGCGATGGCGGTCGGGCACCTCGAGATCGATCCGGAGCCGATCGCCCTCGAGGGCGATCGCGGCCGTCGCGTGCGGCTCGAGCGTGTCGTAGGGCGAGGGGATCCACGAGGCGATCGGGAACGCGGCCGATCCGAGGGGAAACGCCGGCACCGCCGCAGCCACCAGCGGGATGTCGCGTCGGATCGGCACGCGTCGGGCGATCCAGACCGGCACCGTGCGGCCGTGCGAGTCGGTGAATCGTGCGGTGACCGACACCTCGGGCGGCGGAGGCGGCGCGGCGGTGCGGGGAGATCGCACGCCGATCGAACGCTCGACCGATTCGCCCGGAGCGAGCGAGAACGGGGCGGGCAAGTCCAGGCGGAACGGGGTCGCGACATCGGTCACGAACGGGTTGAACGAGTCGCGACGCACCGCGGTCACGATCGGCAACCCCTCGACCGGCTCGACTCCGGGCGGGCCGGTCACCGCGGCGAGCGAGAACTCGACGGGACGGTCGAGCGGATTCGCGAAGCGGATCCGGACCGTACCGTCGACCTCGCCCCGGTACGGATCGGGAACCGCGTCGAGCACCGTGATGACCGACGATTCGCCCTTGAGGCGATGGGCGCGGTCCTGGTCCTCGTTCCGGACGAAACCGTCACCGACGGTCACCCCGACGGG
>JBIKVN010000118.1:0-9476 GCA_044356865.1 Phycisphaerales bacterium
CCGTCGACAACCACCGTACCCGGCCCCCTGCCCCGCGGCGGCGCCTTTCCGGCCGCACGAGCGGCCATCCTCCATTGGCCCGGCCGATGCCGGCCAGAACTGAAAGAAGGGACAGCCCCATGGCTCTCACCCACGCCTTCGTCGAACGCCAGATCGGCGGTCGCACCCTCCGCCTCGAGACCGGCAAGGTCGCCCGCCTCGCGAGCGGCGCCGTCGTCCTCACCTACGCCGACACCGTGGTCCTCGCGACCGCGGTCCGCGCCGACCCGCGGCCCGGCATCGACTTCTTCCCGCTGACCTGCGATTACCGCGAGAAGACCGGCGCCGCGGGCAAGTTCCCCGGCGGCTTCCGCAAGCGCGAGGGCCAGCCCTCCGAGAAGGAGATCCTCACCATGCGGATGATGGATCGCCCCATCCGCCCCCTCTTCCCCGAGGGGTTCATGGACGAGATCCAGCTCCAGGCGTGGGTCATGAGCCATGACGGCCAGAACGACGCCGACGTGCTCGCCTGCACCGCGGCCAGCGCCGCGCTCAACCTGACCGACGCCCCTTACCAGGGCCCGGTCGCGACGGTCCGCGTGGGTCGCATCATGACCGAGCAGGGCTCGCAGTTCGTGCTGAACCCGACGCAGGCCCAGATGGACTACTCCGACCTCGACCTGGTGCTCTCCGGCCACGCCGATGGCATCAACATGATCGAGGTCGGGGCCGCCGAGGTCACCGAGGACGTCATCCTCGGGGCGATCAAGTTCGGCTCCGAGGAAGGCATCAAGCCGCTGCTGGCCATGATGCAGGAGCTCCGCCAGAAGGCGAACGCCCCCGCGGTCCGCGGCGGCGCCTGCTTCACGCCCTCCGAGGCGGTCATGGCCCTCGTCAAGCAGAAGGCCTACGACCGCATGGTCGAGGCCCGCAAGATCCACGGGAAATCCGCCCGGAACGACGCGGTCGATGCCCTGAAGAAGGAGACCCTCGACACGCACTTCGCGATTCCCGCGGGCGTGCCGTACTCCGACCACCTCGCCGCCGAGACCCGCCGCAAGGAGGCGAAGGAAGCCCTGCGGATCCTCGAGAAGAAGGTCTGCCACTCGCTCATCGGCCAGAAGGGCATCCGCGCCGACGGCCGCGCCCTCAAGCAGATCCGTCCGCTCGACATGTCGGTCTCGGTCTTCCCCCGCACCCACGGCTCGGCGTTCTTCCAGCGGGGCGAGACGCAGTCGCTCGTCACCTGCACCCTCGGCACCGTGAAGGACGAGCAGATCGTCGACGGCCTGCTTCCCGAGTACGCCAAGAAGTTCTACCTCCACTACAACTTCCCGCCGTTCTGCACCGGCGAGGCCGGCCGCATCGCCGGTCCCGGCCGCCGCGAGATCGGCCACGGCGCCCTCGCCGAGCGTTCGCTGCTCGGCATCCTGCCGACCGCCGAGGAGTTCCCCTACACCATCCGCCTCGTGAGCGACATCACCGAGAGCAACGGCAGTTCCAGCATGGCCTCGGTCTGCGGCGGCTGCCTCGCCCTCATGGACGCGGGCGTCCCGATCAAGAACACCTGCGCGGGCATCTCGGTCGGCCGCTTCACCGACGAGAACGGCAAGGTCACCCACGTGACCGACATCATCGGCGAGGAGGACTTCTTCGGCGAGATGGACTTCAAGGTCTCCGGCACCCGCGAGGGCATCACCGGCATCCAGCTCGACCTCAAGGCCCGCGGCCTCCCGCTCGCCGAGATCGAGACGATCTTCGTCCAGGCCCGCGAGGGCCGGCTCTTCCTCATCGACGAGATGGAGAAGACCATCGCCAAGCCCCGCGGTGACATCTCGAAGTACGCCCCGCGGATCACCATCGTCAAGATCGACCCGGACAAGATCGGCAAGCTCATCGGCCCGGGCGGCAAGACCATCCGCGGGATCCAGGAGCGGACCGGCGCCCAGATCGACGTCGAGGAGGACGGCACCGTCTTCATCGCCTGCCCCGACGCCGAGAAGGCCGCGGCGGCGAAGGCCGAGGTCGAGGCGCTCGGAGCCGAGATCAAGGTCGGCTCGGTCTTCGAGGGCCGCGTGGTCAGCGTGAAGGACTTCGGCGCCTTCGTCGAGCTCGTGCCCGGCACCGACGGCATGTGCCACATCAGCGAGCTCGCGACCGGCTACGTGAAGACCGTCACCGAGGTCGTGAAGGTCGGCGACACCATCCGCGTCAAGGTCATCAACGTCGACGAGAACGGGCGCATCAAGCTCAGCCGCAAGGCGCTCCTCGTCGAGGCCCCGGCCTGAACGTCGGCCCGGGCCCCGTTCCGGGACCTCGTGTCGTTCCATGTCGGCTTTCGCAGGGCCGCGACCACGCGTCGCGGCCCTGTTCACGCGCCGCGCACGCTTGCAGGCCGTCGATCGGTCGGTCATCCTGCCGGGAGGTTCCTGGGGGACGGGCGATCGGCCGTCCGTCCCGACGGGATCCCGGGTTGGCGTTCAGGAGAGCTTTTCCATGGTCGAGCACGGGGGCGTTTCGCTTGAGTCGGTCGAGGACGGACGCGGTACGGTGAAGTGGTTCGATGCCCGCAAGGGATTCGGGTTTCTCGAGGGACCCGCCGGCGTCGATGTCTTCATCCACTTCTCGGTGATCGAGCAAGACCAGGGGTTTCGCACCCTTCGGGACGGCGAGGAGGTCCTGTACTCGGCCGCCAAGGGCCCCAAGGGCTGGGCCGCCACGCGAGTCCGCTCGACGCGGCCGCGTGAAGCCCCTCCAGCCTGAGTGAGCCCCGGGAACGCCCGGCCGAACCCGCCAAAACCGGCGATGATCCGCGGCCATGGCTGCCGCTTCGATCGCCTGGTGCGTGGTTTCCGCCGTCGCCGGCGGCGCGATCGCCGCGCTCGCGATGGAGGCCCGGAACCGCCGCCGCGCCCGCCGCGAGTCCGAGGCCGTGCGCCGCGCCGACGCCGCCGAACGAAACGCCGAGATCGGCTCGATGACCGCGGGGCTCGCCCACGAGATCCGCAACCCGCTCTCGACGATCGTCCTGAACGCCGACCTCGCCGCCGAGGAGGTCCGCGAGGGTCCCCTGCCGCCCGAGTCGCGCGAGCCGCTCGAGCGCCGCCTCGGCACCCTCGCCCGCGAGACCCGACGCCTGAAGGACATCCTCGAGGACTTCCTCCGCTTCGCCGGCCGGATGCGGCTCGACCGCGAGCCGGTCGACCTCCGCGAGCTGGTCGAGGAGTTCGCCGACTTCCACCTCCCGCAGGCCCTCGCCGCGGGCGTCACGCAATCCGTCGAGGCCCCGCCCGGCCCCACCGTCGCCGAGGTCGACGCCGACCAGGTCAAGCAAGTGCTCCTCAACCTGGTCATGAACGCGGTCCAGGCGATGCAGGCCCAGCCCGCCGATCGCCCGCGGAAGCTCACGCTGCGGGTCGCGCGTTCGGTCGAAGGGGGCGCTCCGGAGGCCCGCATCGAGGTCGAGGACACCGGCCCCGGCATCGATCCCCGCCGGCACGAGTCGATCTTCCGCCCCTACCTGACCGACAAGCCCGGCGGCACCGGACTCGGGCTCGCGCTCTCGCGCCGCATCGCCGAGGCCCACGGCGGCCGACTCGAGGTCGACAGCTCCCCCGGCCGCGGCAGCCGCTTCACGCTCCGCCTCCCGATCGCGGCCCCGTTCACTCCAGCCAGTCCTTCGCCTTGAGCCGCTCGGGCACGTAGGTCTCGGTCACGTAGGAAATGTCCTTCGTGATGAGCGACTCTACTTCCATCTTGAAGCCGTTCTTCAACAGGTCCTGGATCTCCCGCTGCCAGCCCTTGTGGCCCGCGAACCACGGGTACGCGGCGATCTCGCCCGCCCGCTTGATGTCGTTCTCGGTGAGGTCGATCTTCACCGCCTCGTCGAGCCCGCACGCCTTGTAATCCTTCGCACGGATCCCGAGGAACTTCGCCTGCGGGATCGCCAGCCGCGAGCTCTCGAACGCCAGCGAGATCGAGCCCTGCTTGATGACGCTGTAGATGTAGTGCCCCCACGGGTCGGCGTCGAGCACGCAGATGATCGGCAGCCCGAGCTCCTGGTTGAGCCGCTGCAGCAGCCGCCGGCACCCCCGCGGCGGCTGCCCCGCCCCGTGCGTCAGGATGCAGTTGTTCTTCTCCCAGAAGCGGTCCTCGTTGAAGCGGTTCCAGACCGTGCCCTTCTCGACGTGCAGGACGAACTTCGCCTCGGACTTCTTGAACTGGATGATGTCGGGCTCGACGATCGACGGCAGGGCGTAGCCGCCGCTGCCCATCCGCCGGCAGTCGATCTCGTCGCCCTTGTCGACGAGCGTGATGTTCCCGACCATCGCCCCGCGGTTCTCGGCGAAGACGTGGAGCTCCTCGCGGAGGGCCGCGAGCGCCACCTCGAGGTCCTCGAGGATCGGGTCGCTCTCGTCCTGGGTGTCGAAGGTGTTCTCCTTCGTGCCGGCGACGGTGTGCTTGGCCTTGTAGAAGACGCCGCGGAGGCTGCTCGTCTTGCCGGCCTCGATCAGGTCCCGGATGGTGCTCGCGTGCAGCATCGTCTGCATGAACTGCTTCGCGGTCTTGAGGTCGAAGAGCGGGCGTTCGCTCGTCGCGTCGCCCATCTCGAGGATCCCCCGCTTCCGGTTCCAGTTCGTGTTGCTCTTCGCCCGCGTCGGGATGCGGACCACCGGGTCCTTCCCGCCGAGGGCCTGCTTCGCGACCTGCGCCGCGAGGCCCTCGATCTTCTTCTGCGTCTCGACGTCGCGCTTCTTCGAGCCCGCGGCGATGGTGGCCCGGGCTTCGGCGCTCGATGAGGTCTTCTTGGCGGCCATGGTCGGTCTCCGGCAGTCTTGGGGCGGCGTTCGTCGATCAGAAGAGGGACGGCGATTCGGAGCCGCCGCGCTTGCCGCGGGCGGGCTTGGCGGAGGACCGCGGCGGCGGTCCGGGCGGCGGGGAAGGCGGCTCGGCCGGCAGGTCGCCGGCCGGAATCGCGCTCGCGACCACGATCACGCCCTCGTCGTCGATCGGCTCCTCCTTGACCGCCTTGCCGTCCTCGTCAAGCACCTGGTCGGCGACGGCCGTCTTGGCCCTCGCCTGGGCCAGCAGCGCCTCGTACAGCCGCTTCGCGTCGTCGCCGGTGATGGCGTGGATCGCCTTCGAGATCTCGCCGATGTACCGCTCGAACACGTCGCGCCGCTCGCCCTCGCGGCGCATCTTCTGGCGCTTGCGGAGGTACGTCCCCAGCTTCCGCCCGCATTCCATGAGGGCCAGCCGCATCTCCTTGCGGATCTCGTCGTAGTCGGCGATCGCCTCCTTCGACTCGCTCGTGAACGGCACCCAGACGCTCGCCATGTGGATCATCACCACGATCGGCCCCACCGGCAGGCTGCCGCGCGGCTGCGAGATGCCGTAGTTCTTCCAGCCGGTCTCGTTCACCGCCTTGAACGAACTGCACGCGCTCTGCTGGAAGAGCAGCGGGACGCGGTTCGCGAAGCGGATCACGCGGGCGGACTCGTCGGCGGGCAGGTCGCCGCCGAAGGCGATCGCGGCCTCGATCTGGAACGGCCGCCCGCGGTAGACCGCGGCCTCGCGGGTGCTCGCCGCGTAGAACTCGGCCCGCACGCCCTTGAGCATGCCCGCGAGCAGCTGCCGCACGCCGATCGGCGCGAGGCAGTCGGTCGGCGGCGGGGCGAGCTTCGCGGTCTCGAACTCGGCGAAGAGCCGCTCGGCCTGCGGCGGCTCGACGTCGCCGGCCCGCGTGCGGGTGGTGACTCCGATCGCCTTGCACATCGACGCCGCGGCCGCGCTCGAGACGCGGCAGAACCGCTCCTGCAGGAAGTTGAAGAGCGAGCCTTTCTCGGTCGCCTCGTAATCCTTCAGCATCTGGAGCAGGATGCCCAGCTCGATGCCCTTCGGGTGCGGCTGGATCTCGCGGGTTTCCGGCGGGAGTTCCTGCACGCCGCGCGGGAAGACCGTCACGCCGCCGGTCTCGGTGGTCACCGCCGGGGCCGCGACGGGCGACGGCGCGGAACCCGCCGGCGGCACGAGATCGTCCCCCTCCTCCGCCGCGACCCGGGTCGGCGGGACGAAGGTGAACCTCGCATGCGGGTTCGCGATCGCGGTCAGCTCGAGGAACTCGTCCACCGAGCCGCGGCCCTTCTGGTAGCGGCCCTCGAGCTCGATCGAGACGCTCGTCCCGGTCGCGAACGCCTTCGCGTCAAGGAACTCCCCCTTCGCCGAGAGCTCGCGGGCCCCCGGGGCGACCGTGCGGAACCTTGCCGGCGGGAAGTCCGAGGTCTCGTCGTCGGCGGTCACCTCCGCGCGATTGGTCTTGGTGTTCATCGCCAGCTCGATGCGATGCGCCGGCTGGCTCGCCTTCGGCCGCGTGGTGATGAGCATCGGCCGGCCGGTCGTGATGAGGCCGTACATGCCCGCCGCCGAGATGCCGATCCCCTGCTGCCCGCGACTCATCTTCAGGCGATGGAACTTCGAGCCGTAGAGCAGCCGCCCGAAGATGTTCTCGACCTGCTTGCGGACGATTCCCGGTCCGTTGTCGACGACGGTCACGCGATAGCGCGAGCTCTTCGCGGTGGCCGGCCGGTCGGGCTGGAGGTCCTCGATGATCACCGCGATCTCCGGCAGGATCCCCGCCTCCTCGCAGGCGTCGAGCGAGTTGTCGACCGCCTCCTTGACCGTGGTCAGCAGCGCCTTCCGCGGATTGTCGAAGCCGAGCAGGTGGCGGTTCTTCGCGAAGAACTCGCTCACCGAGATGTCGCGCTGTCGCGAGGCCATCTCTTCGGCGGTCGCGCCCCGCGACTTCCGGGCTCCGGCAGGCTTGCCGCCGGTGCGGGTGGACTCGGGGTCGGCCGGGGCGGTCGCGTGGGCCATCTCTTTCTTCCTTGCCATCCTTGGCGGGCCGGGGGGGTCGGGGCGATCTCGGGACTCGGGAAACGAACCGGTCGGGAACCGGACGCGGAACCCTAACGCATCGGACCTCCCGCCCCGGGAAGTCCAGCGGTTTTCCCGCTATGATCTTTCCCCCCTTCGGCCGAGACCGCCCCCACCTCAGGAGCCCGCGCATGGAAACGACCCTCATCATCCTCAAGCCCGACGCCGTCCAGCGTGGCCTCATGGGCCGGATCATCAGCCGCTTTGAGGACAAGGGTCTCCAGGTCGTCGGGGCGAAGCTCATGCAGATCTCCCCCGACCTCGCCGCCCGCCACTACAAGGATCATGCATCGAAGCCCTTCTATCCGGGGCTCGTGCGGTTCATGACCTCGGCGCCGGTGCTGGTCCTGGCCCTCCGCGGGATCGGAGCGATCGGGATTGCCCGCGCCATGATGGGAGCGACCTTCGGGTCGAAGGCGGCCTCCGGCACCATCCGCGGCGACTTCGGGGTCTCCAACTCGTTCAACCTCATCCACGGCTCGGACAGCCCCGAGGCCGCCGCCCGCGAACTCGAGTTGTTCTTCGCCCCGGGCGAAGTCTTGACGGTCACCCGAGCGATCGAGGCCTGGGTCTACGATTCCTCGTCCGGTAAGCCGGAATGACGGGACGCGCCCCGCTGCCCGGGGCATCCATCCCTACTCCCGGCCGATCCCGAACCGGGAAGGCCGGATGATCCCGCGTTCTGCGACCGAACCAAAGCTCGGTCGCAGCGGTGGCTGATTCTCCCCTGTAGAACTCGGGTCCCGGCTCGGGAGAGGTTCCGGGTTGAATCGTTGGACGCGGTCAGATCGAAAGGTGCGATCGGCATGTTGGACCGACTCCGAAATCACGCCGTCGCAAACGGAATCATTCTGGTCGTCTGGGATCGAGGGAAGCCCCAAGAAACGCCGGGCTTGAGCCCTCTTCCCCAATCGCAACTCTCTGTTTTTTCGGAACTTCCAACCACAGAACGGTCGCTCGAATCAGGTCGTTTCCCCGCTCGGAACCGAACTTTCACCTTTGGCGTTCGTATAGCCCGGCCCGCCGGATCGCGCCCCGGCGTGGCCCCCACCGTCCAGCGTGAACGAGGAGGCTTCCCATGCGTCAGCCGCTCGACATGATCGCTCAAGACAGCCCGCTTGCCCGGATTCGCAAGCGGCAGGCCTTGCCCACCCGGACGACTCCGGTGGCGGGAGGTTGCAAGAAGGGGGGCTCCGTTGACGCCGAACCGCCGCGAAACCCCCTTTCGGACGAGGACCGCCGGCTCCTCAAGGCCATCATGGCCGAGCCGATGGACTTCATCGACAGCCCGGAGTTCCACCGGTCCGACGCCGCCCACCGCATCTACAACGAGCTCCCGGAAGTGATGAGGCCGGATGTCTCTTGGTACCGGCCGCTCATGGACGACCTGATGCGGGTGCGGGAACGAGACCGCATGAGTCGCGTCGGCCGCCCGCAGGGCTCGATCATCCTCACCGGCGCCCAGGAACGGATTCTCTTCCTGAAGCTCAACTTCGCCCGCTTCCGGGTGCGGGAGATCCAGACCGAAATCGCCGCCGGCCTGCCCACCGAGGCCCAGGCCGGCGAGATGCTCCACTGGTTCCGCATCGCCGACCGCTACCGCCGGCAGATCGCCGAGACGAACCTCGCGCTCGTCCTCGCCATGGCCAAGCGGGTCCGGATGGGCGAGGTCGAGTTCGCCGACCTCGTGAGCGAGGGCAACATGGCCCTCCTCCGATCGGTCGACAAGTTCGACTGCGGGCGCGGGTTCAAGTTCTCGACCTACGCCTGCCGGGCGATCCTCAAGGCCTTCAGTCGCCATGGCGTCAAGACCAGCAAGTATCGCCAGCGTTTCCCGACCGATTTCGATCCGGCGTTCGAGAAGTCGAACCATCTCGAGACGATGCGGGCCACCAGCCAGCGAGATTCGGCGGACGAGGTCAAGGACATCGTCGACCGGAACGTCGCCGATCTCTCCGAGGTCGAGCGGACGGTCATCAACCACCGCTTCGGCCTTGACGCCCCGATCGACCGTCCCCCGCTCACCCTCGAGCAGGTCGGCCACCTCATCGGGGTGACCAAGGAACGGGTCCGCCAGATCCAGAACAAGGCCCTCGAGAAGATCCGGCTCGCCCTCGAGGCGGCAGATCCCGAACTCGCCCGGGCCGCGGCGGAACGGGTCGCGACCGCCCGTAACTGACCGTTCGTCCCCACGCCGTGCTCCCGAGGGTTCCGGACCGCTCCGGAACCCTTTCCCGTTGGCGGCCTTCCCCCTACTCACCGCTAGACTCCCGGTCCACCCGCCCTCCCGGAACGATCTCGAACATGGTCACGAAGGTCTTCGCATCACCGGCCGCGGCGCTCGACGGTCTCCTTCGCGATGGGATGACCGTCGCGGTCGGGGGCTTTGGGCTGTGCGGCATTCCCGAGCAGCTCATCTTGGCCCTCCGCGACAGCGGTGCCCGCGAGCTGACCGCCGTGAGCAACAACGCCGGCGTCGATGGCTGGGGTCTCGGCCTGCTGCTCAAGACCCGCCAGATCCGCAAGATGATCTCGAGCTATGTCGGCGAGAACGCGGAGTTCGA
>JBIKVN010000347.1:0-2583 GCA_044356865.1 Phycisphaerales bacterium
CGGGATCTGGCGGCTGACCTACCGGAGGAGTTCGCTCTGCTTCCTCGACCTTCGTTCGGGAACCCTGCGGGTGATGGGCGAGCCGGAAGCGGAAGACCTGGTCGAGGAGATCGAGGAATGAGGCCCGAACGGAGGCCGTAGACTGCGACGACCGTACCGGGCCGAGTGTCACCCATGTGCCCGGTACGAAGTGTCACCTATGTGACCGGACGTACCCTACTTCGCCATAATCCCCGCCATGTCGATCACCATCACCCTCGATCCTTCCCGCCACGATCTCGACGCGATCCACCGGATACTTGCCGGCACCTACTGGTCGCCCGGCATCCGCCGCGACGTCATCGCCGAGGCCCTGCGGAACAGCCTGGTCGCGGTGGCCATCCTCGACGCGACCGGCGAGACGATCGGCATGGCCCGCGTCGTCACCGACCGCGCAACCTTCGCGTGGCTCTGCGACGTCTTCGTCGACGAGCGCTTCCGCGGCCGGGGCCTCGCCCGGCGGCTCATCGACGAGCTCGAGCGACATCCTTCGCTCCAGACCGTCCGCCGCTGGTGCCTCGCGACCCGCGACGCCGAGGGGCTGTACGAGAAGCTCGGCTACGCCCGCATCCCGCCCGCCCGCATCTGGATGGAAAGGCAGGAGCCGAAAGAGCGGTGGCAGGCACCATGATGGGTCCGGGCGGCGTCGACGCGCCGCCCGAGCCTCATCCAGCCGACGCCGCCGGCAAGGAACCGGCTCGCTTTCCCGACCTGAAGCGCCGATCAGGCCCCGCCGCCGGCCGCACTCCGCCGCTTCCACCGGTCGATCTCGCGAGCAAGATGCGACGGCCGGAATCCCCGCCCCGACAACAGGCGCCGCCAGTCGGGGGCGTGGTCGAAGTGCTGGATCTGCACGTGGTAGTAGTTGACGTACTCGAGCACCGCGAGGAGGAGCAGGACGGTGGGCACCAACCGCTCGGCGGAAAGCGTCGGGCCGCGGGAGATCCAGTCGATCGCCACCGCGACCGCCGCCGCCGCGCACAGCCCGATCGCCGGCCACCGCATCCGGACGAGCAGCGGGATGCGGTCGCGGGTCGCGTCGGCGTCGCCGCGGGCCTTCCGCAGCATCATCCGCAGCGCGATGGTGCCGATCACCAGCAGGAACGAGCACGCCAGCATCGCCAGCACCAGCGCCGCCGTGACCGAGCCGCCCGACCGGACGACCACCACGACCGCGATCGCCGGAATGAGCACCACGTTGCCCGCCTCGATCTTCCAGTAGTTCTCGAGGCGGCGGATGGGTGCGGAGACGGTTTCCATGGAATTCCTATAGATAGGATCCGCGATCGCGGATGCAACCGGCATGCGACCGACCGCCACTACGGCTTCGGAGTCGGCAGCCGAAGCCGGTGAACCTGCGTCCCGATGGCGAAGCCCGTGACGCCGGCATCCGACCTCAGGAGCCGGATCTTGTTGACGGCGTTGCCGAACTCGGCGTCGTGCCAGGTGGCGCCGCCGTCGACGGTCACGAACCCGTGCGGAACCGCCCCTACCCAACCGGTATCCGCATCGAGGAACGCGACGCCGAACTCGCGCACCGCGTGGTCATCGACGAGCATCAGCTCTTGCCAAGTCCGCCCGCCGTCGACGGTCTTCGCGACGAACCGCCGCGACGCCGCGGGATCGGGGTTGTACGACTGGATCGTGCAGTAGCCGGTGCTCGCATCCGGGAACGAGAACTTCCACGTGACCTCCCACGGGCGGGTCGATCGGTAGACCTCGGTCCAGGTCGCACCCCCGTCCTCGGTCGCGAGGATGATCGCGTGCGACTCGGCGAGTTCGGCGCTCGTCGCCGAGGCGATGAACCCCCGCTTCTCGTCGAGAAACCGGACGTCGAACGCCATCGCCCCGATCTCGGGAAGCTTCCCCTGCTTCCACGTCCTGCCGAGATCGTCGGACCAGATGTACGCCGCCGGCCCGCCGACGCGGCCCACCCCGACGATTCGCGGACGGCGGTCGAGCGTCCCGGCGTTGATGAACGGCACCACGACGATGTCGAAGGCGCACAGCCCGACGACCGGCGAGCCCTCGATGGCCGAGACCGGCGTCCACGTGGTGCCGCCGTCCTCGGTGCGGTAGACGGGCACGGTGTCGGTGACGCCGGGAAAGTAGCCCGGACCGATGTTGCCCAGCACGCCGACGTTCGCGTCGACGAACGCCAGGCAACGTACGAACGTTCCAGGCTTCTCCCAGACCTTCGTCCACGAATCGCCGCCGTCCTGCGTCCGGAACACCTTGCCGGCCCCGTTGCCGTACCAGCCGACCCGCTCGTCGATGAAGAAGATGTCGTCCTGCTTCCCGGGATACGGCTCGGTGGCGAGACGCTGCCACGTGCGGAGCTCGGCGCGGAGTGTGGCCGGAGCCCCGGCGTCCGGCGACACCGGCCCGGCGAGGGGCCGGCCCTCGACCGAGTCGATCCACGCAAGGATCTCCTGCGAAAGGCCCGCGTCGAACTCGCCTCCGCCCATGGCGGCGACGCTCGCGGCGAGATCGGGATGGGTGGTGAACGCATGATCCGCCCGCGGCCGGACCAGCAGGGTTCCC
>JBIKVN010000348.1:0-2568 GCA_044356865.1 Phycisphaerales bacterium
TGGATGATGCAGAGGCCCACCGTCGCGTAGCGGGTCCACTCCATGAGCTTGGCCTGGCCCGAGGCCCCTTCCTTCTTCAGCTCCTGGAGCTGCGGCACCACCGACTGCAGCAGCTGGAAGATGATCGATGCCGTGATGTACGGCATGATCCCGAGGCCGAACAGCGTCGACTGGGCGAGCGAACCGCCCGAGAAGATCGAGGCGAACTGCAGGATCCGGCCGAAGCCGCTCTGGCCCTCGGTGGCCTTGGTCGCGGCCTCGGCGAGGGCGGTCTGGTCGACGCCCGGCAGCGGGATCCAGAATCCGATGCGATAGATCGCCAGCATCGCAAGCGTGAAGAGCACGCGGTTGCGCAGCTCGGGAACCTTGAAGATGTTGGCGAAGGCGTTCAGCATCCGGCGCTGCCCCCTGGTCCCGGTTTCACGGCGTCAGGCCTTCTTGGCCGCGCCCTTGGCGTTCTTCACGGAGTTTCGCTTGGCCTTCCATTCGGCGGCCCGGTCGGCGATCGGCAGGAGCTCGATCGACGCCCCGGCCTTCTCGATCTTGGCCTTGGCGGTCGCCGAGCAGCGGCTCGCGACCACCTTGACCTTCTTCGAGAGCTCGCCCTCGGCGAGGACCTTGAGCGGACGGGTGTCGTCGGGCACGAGGCCCTTCTTGACCAGCGTCGCGAGATCGACGGTCTCGCCGGCGGCGAACGCGGCGTCGATCTCCTTGAGGTTGATGATGTGGAAGTCGAGCCGGAAGCCCGCGTTCGAGAAGCCCCGCTTGGGGAACTTCCGGGCGAAGGGCGTCTGGCCGCCCTCGTAGGCGGGACGGCTGTTCCAGCCGGCGCGGCTCGTCGCGCCCTTGCTGCCGCGACCGCTCGTCTTGCCCCGGCCGCTCGACTCGCCGCGTCCGACGCGACGGCTTCGCTTGTGGGCTCCGGCCTTCTCGGTGATCTCGTGGATCATCATCTGTGCTGCGCTCCGGGTCGACTGACCCAGGTTGGTGCTCGTGTTCGGATCGACTCGGTTCTCAATCGCATCAGGCTCATCAGGCCGGAGGGGCCTCGGCCGCCGGCGGGGCCTCTTCGCTGCGACCGCGGCGGGGACCGCCCGGACCGCGTCGCGGGCCGCCGCGACCGCCGCGACCGCCCCGCTGCTCCTCGCCCACGGTGTTGACCGGGGCCTGGGCCTTCTCGCCACCCTTCTGGGGCATGAACGCCATGCCGCGCCGCACCGCCTCCTCGACGGTGGTCTCCTCGAGCGAAAGCCCGCGGAGGGTCTCGACCTTGCCGCGGAGCCGCAGCTGGTCGAGGGCGTCGAAGACGGCCTTCACCACGTTCTTCGGGTTGCTCGAGCCGTAGCACTTGGTGAGGCAATCCTGCACGCCGAGCATCTCGAGGACCGCCCGCACCGGGGCGCCGGCGATGACGCCGGTTCCGGGCGAGGCGGGCACGAGGCGGACCTTGCTCGCCCCGAACTTCGCGCTGACCTCGTGTGGGATGGTCTTGCCCTGGAGCGGGAACGCCCGCATCTTCCGCCTGGCTTCCTTCTGGGCCTTCTCGATGCCCTGCGGCACCTGGTTGGCCTTGCCGTAGCCGAGGCCGACCTTGCCCTTGCGGTCGCCGACCACCACGAGGGCGCTGAAGGAGAACCTACGGCCGCCCTTCACGGTCGAGGAGGTCCGGTAGACGCCGACGGTGGTCGACTCGATGGATGCGGATTCGTCGATGAGTTCAGCCATGGTTCGCTCGGGGGGGCGGCGGGTGGTTCGCGGGGAAGCTCGGGATCAGAAGGAGAGGCCGCCCTCGCGGGCGCCGTCGGCGAGGGACTTCACCCGGCCGTGGAAGCGGTAGCCGTTGCGGTCGAAGACCACCGCCGAGACGCCGGCCTTGCGGGCCCGCTCGGCGAGCAGCTTGCCGACCTGCGCGGCGGCGTCCTTCTTGCTGCCCGCGACGCCCTCGTCCCGGGTGCTCGCGGCGGCGAGGGTGTGGCCCTTGAGGTCGTCGATGACCTGGGCGTAGATGTGCGACAACGAGCGGTAGACCGACAGCCGCGGCCGGCTCGGGACACCGAGCAGGTTCTTGCGGACGCCGGCCTTGCGGCGGGCGTGGCGGGTTCGCTTGATCTCTTGGCGGTTCATGGGGATGCGTCTTGCGTTGCGGATGGGATCAGGAGCCGAAGGCCTTGCCCTGCTTGCGGATGATGACCTCGTCGACGTACTTGATGCCCTTGCCGTTGTAGGGCTCGGGCTTCCGCTGCGAGCGGACCCGGGCGGCGAACTCGCCGACGGCCTGGCGATCGGCGCCCGAGACGATGATCTGCGAGGCGTTGAGATCGACCTTCACGCTCGCGGGGATCCGCAGCACGATGGTGTTGGCGAAGCCGAGGGTCAGGACGAGGTCCTTGCCCTGGATCTTCGCGCCCCAGCCCACGCCGTTGACCTCGAGGGTCTTCACATAGCCCTTGACGACGCCGTCGACCGCGTTGCGGAGGTTGGCGCGGGTCAGGCCCCAGAAGGCCTTGCGGTTGCCCTCCTCGAGCCGGGCCAGGTCGACCGAGCAGGAGAGCCGCTTGGCGGACTCGT
>JBIKVN010000008.1:0-29945 GCA_044356865.1 Phycisphaerales bacterium
GCCCTCGAGCGTCACCACGCCCTCGCTCACCGTCGTGGTGATGCGGTCGTCGGGCACCGTGACATCCTGCCGGAGGGCGTCGCGCACCCCTTTCGCCACGTCGGGATCGCCGCGCTCCCAGGCGGAGGGCAGTCGCACCCGAAGCTCGTCGGCGACATCGAGGACGCCGAGCACGCGATGGGCCGCCTCGCGGGCGGCCAGCTTCGCCGCGTAGGAGTCGATCGAGCCGGTGAGGGTGACGGTGCCGCCGCGGACCTGCACCCCGACCTCGGTCTCGCGGACCCGCGGGTCCCAGCGGAGTTCGGCGAGGACATCGGACTTGAGCTGCGAGTCGGACTTGGTGACGGCGACGGTCATGGATGTCATGGATGGTTCCTTCCGGATGGGGGCCGAGTGGCGTCGCCACGCCGCGCTGCGGGAAGCCGCCGGGAGCGACAGGAACATGGTGGCGGGCCGGAGCGGCCGGTCGATGCGAAAAAAGCCGCGGTTCGCAGGTCGGGGCCTCGCACCGGCGACCGTTCCGTGCGTATCGATGTCGCGCCGCGCCCTCGGGCCGGCACTGGAGTGACCACCATGGACGAAACCGAGCCCGTGACCGCCGATGCCGGAACCGCGGGGCGACCGCGCCCGTGGATGATCGCCGCGTGGCCCGGGATGGGCAGCGTCGCCTCGCTGGCCGCGGGGTATCTCGTGCGCGAGCTCGGGATGGAGGAGGCGGGTGAACTGTCGCATCGCGGGCATTTCGATATCCACGAGGTCGCGGTCAAGGAAGGGCTGGTGCTGCCGGTGCGGATCCCCCGCGGCCATTTCTTCCGCTGGCGGAACCCGGGCGCGGGTCGCGACCTCGTCGTCTTTCTCGCCGAGGCCCAGCCGCCCGCCGGGGTCTGGCGGTACGCGAACGAACTGCTCGAGGCCGCGGAGACGCTCGGCATCGAACGCGTGGTGACTTTCGCCTCGATGGCTTCGGCGCTCCATCCGACGGCGGATCCGAAAGTGACGGGCATCGCGACCGACGAGGCGATGCTGGCTGATCTGCGCAAGGCCGAGGTGACCCTGCTCGACGATGGGCAGGTCGGCGGGCTGAACGGCGTGCTGCTCGGGGCCGCGGCGGAGCGGGGCATCCCGGGGCTCGGCCTGCTCGGCGAGATCCCGTTCTTCGCGGCGCAGGTGCCGAACCCCAAGGCGGCCCGGGTGGTGTTGAGCGTCTTCTCCGTGCTGTCGGGCGTCGAGGTCTCGCTGGCCGAACTCGACCGGCACGCGGCGACCATGCAACGGGTGCTGCTCGAGGCCTACGAGCGATTGCGTTCCCACGCCGAGGCGGCCGGAGGCGAGGAGCCCGGGGAGGGCGATCCGCCGTCCGACGACAACGGGACGACGCCGGACGCGGCGGCCCCGCTCACGGGCGAGGCGACGCTTGACCTTGCCACCCGGCAGGAGATCGAGCATCGCTTCGAGGAGGCGCGGCACGAACCGGGCAAGGCGGTCGAACTCAAGCGGTTCCTCGACCGGTTGCGGGTGTTCCACCGCTACGAGGACCGGTTCCTCGATCTGTTCCGGAAGGCGCGGTGAGCGAGGGCGCGGCTCACGGCGCCGCGAGCTGCCGTGCCTCGAGACCGAGCGGCAGCGCCGCCGGATGGAGCCGCACCACGCCGTCGCCGTTCTCGAGGGCGAAGCGGCCGCTCTGCGGGTCGCGGGCGACGCGGACGATGTCGCGCGGCGCGAGATCGAAACCGAACAGCACGATCGTGGCGACCTCGAGTTCCCGCGGGAAGTCGGCGATCTTGATCTCGGGCGCCCGCTCGGCCACGAGGCTCGCGAGCAGACGGGCCACCGCGACGCGGTCGGCCGGGCCGCTCGAGACGGGCGTGCCGTCCGCGGCCAGCGTCGTGAGCGTCCAGCCGTCGTCGCCGCGGAGGAGCTCGAGCGTGCCGTCGGGGCGGCGGATCTCGATCTTCTTGACATCCTCGGCCCGCACGCCGCTCGCCACCGGATCGACGAGGACCTCGAGCGGCGGGAAGAGCGTCGACTGCGCGGCGGCCCCGAGCCGGACCACGGCGGGCACGCCCTCGACCATCGCGTGGCGGGCCGTCGACGAGAGCCCGACCGGGCTGCCGACCAGCACCGCGCGATCGAGGGCGGGGTCGACCGCCTCGACCGCGATCCGCGCGACGGGCCGGTGCAGGCCGTAGGGCTCGAGGCTGTCCGGGGCGTCGAAGAGGAAGCCCTCGCTCTCGATCCGCCCGAAGGCGGCGACCAGATCCTCGATCCGCGGCCGGTCGCCGCGGGCCGAAAGCGGCGCGACCACCTTCCACGCCGAACCGTCGCGCTCGAGCCGGATGCGCGACTCGCCCCGGGTCCACTCGATCGCCCGGATCGCATCGGGGCCGCGTTCGCCGGCCGGGAAGAGCCGCCGCGAGCGCCATTCCTTCGGATCCATCTCGAGCAGACGCTCCTGCAGCGCCGCATCCGCCACCGCCGGCGGCTCGCCCTTCCGCGCGAGGAACCCACGCCCGGCGAGGCCGCGGCGCCCGATCTCGATCTCCTCGCGGCGGTCGCCGGCCACCACGACCAGCGTCGCCCGCGGCGGGGCGAGGCCCATGGCGGCGCGATCGCCCTCGGTCGCCTCCCGCACCCGCGGCGCCGACGCGAGGGCCACGCCGACCTGCCGCATCGAGAAGGGATCCATCGGGTGGCGGAAGGGCTCGACCATCCACCACTCGCTTCCCTCCCGGACGAAGACCATCGCCGGCTCGTCCGCGCGGCGCAGTTCCACGCGACCGATCGCGTCCGGATCGAGCGGCTCGGCCAGGAACGGCCGCGGGCCGCTCGCGACCGGACGGGCCGCCTCGCCGTCGCGCCAGGTCCACCAGCCGAAACCGGCCGCGGCGACGACCGCCCAGAGCGTGAGGACCGCCCGCTTCCTCATGCCGCGTCCCTCCGACGGCGGGCGGCGACGATCGCGCCGGTGCCGACGAGCAGGGCGGGCAGGGCGACGACGAGGGCGAGGAACCAGAAGATCCGCGTCGCCTCGCTCACCTCGCCGACCCGCGGCACGTCGCGGCCGCTGAGGCCGCCGGCGACGAGGCGGTCCTCGCCCGCAAGCCACCAGACCGAGGCCAGCAGCAGTTCGCGGTTACCCGGATGCGCGAGCGCGTAGCGGCTTCCCCCGAGCGACTGCCCCGCGTCGATCACGCTCGAGAGCAGCCACCCCCCGCTGCCGACGACGACCGCGCGACGCGGCGCGGCGTTCGGGGTGTCCACCGTCTCGATCGCGACCGCGACCGAGAGCGGCGCGTCGAGCCGCTTCGCCGCGGGCACCTCGCGAAGGCCCGCCCCGTCCTTCCGCCAGTCATCCTCGAGCCAGCGCGACGACGCGGGCTCGATCGCGACCAGCGGCACCGCGCCGGCCGTGCCCTCGGCGGGCCGTACCGGCACCGGATGGTTGAGGAAGGTCGCGTTGCCCTCGGCCGCGGCGGCGATCGGGTGCCGCGAGGCGAACCGCTCGACCACCTGCCACGGCCGCGTCTCGACCGCATCGGAGGCGATCGCCGCCAACTCGAGCACCACGCGGCCGGTGTCGATCTCGGCCCCGACCTGCCGGGCGACCGCGGTCCAGGGGTCAGGCTGCCCGAAGATCGGCAGCAGGCTGCGGGCGACGGTCAGCAGCACCGGCTGCCCCGAGCCCGCCAGCTCGCGGGTCACCTGGATGAGAAGCTTCTCGCGCTCGGAAGTCTGCAGGCCGCTGCGCGCGAGCGGCGGCAGGACGATCCACACCACCGTCTGGCCCCGCGCCGGCACCGGCCGCTCGCCGCCCGCGACCGTCCACTCCCGCACCTCGAGCCGCGCGGCCCGCAGCAGTTCGGCCGCGGCCACCAGGTCGCTCCGGTCGGCCGATCGCGACAGGAGCGAACGCTCTTCGGCGTGGACGAAGACGACCATCGGCGGCGTCGCGAGCGTCAGCGACCGCATCGCCCCGACGATCGCCTCCTCGCCGCGGCCGCCGAAATCGAGCCCGACCGTGGCCCGCCCCGACGCCGCGCCGCCCGAGTACGGGAAGATCTGCCAGGTCGGGATCGCGACCGCCCCGCCGGGGCCGGTCACGATCGCCGCGTCGCCGCTCGCGACGGTGCGGCCGACATCGCCGAGCCGCAGCGGCGGCAGGGTCTCGAGCGCGTACTGCTCGTTCTTCCGCTCGGCCGCCATCTCCTCGAACGGGTCGGCCCGCCCGCGGGCCCACTCGCGCACCGGGCCCGCGACCGACGGCGAGACGCTCCAGCGCCGCAGGAGATCCGCGAGCGCCGCCAGCTGGTCGGCCCAGTAGCGGTCGTTGGCGACGAGCGCCGAGCGGGCCCCTTCCCAGTCGGGCAGCGGCTTCGCCGCATCGGTCGAAAGCAGCCCGCGGATCGCCGTCGCGAACGGCTCGCCCTGACCCGCGACCTGCTCGAACGCCGCCGCGACCTGCTCGAGCTGCGGGCGCAGCGGATCGTCGGCGGCGATCGCGGCCAGCGCCTCGCGCACCGGCGGCGCCTCGTCGGCGGCGAAGCGGCGCAATTCTGCGAACCCGTCGAGCGCTCCGTCGAGGGCGGGCTCCCAGCGGGCGACGGTCGGCCCGTGCGAGGCGACCAGCCGCTCGAGCAGCCGCTCGTACCGCTCGCCGCCCTCCGGACCCGAGGGATCGAGCCGCTCGACGGTGACCGCGCCGTTCGCCTCGCGGATCCGCGCGAGCACCTCGTCGATCCGCCGCAGCGTGGCCGCATCGACCCGGTCGGGGTCGACGAGGATCGACACCGTCCAGGCGCTGCCCGGCGGAAGTTCCTCCAGGAACTCGACCGTCGACGGGGCGAGCGTGTACGCCCGCGTCTTCGTCGCATCGAACTGCCCCCGCAGCGCAGGCGTCGTGAGGAACGCCGTTCCCGCGACGACCAGCCCGAGGCACCCGAGGAGGTACGCCGTCGCCACCAGCCGCGACAGGGCCCGGCGGGCCGGCGTCGCCGCCCCCCGCGACCAACCGCCGTCACGCACGCGGCCGAGGACGGCGGTCGTCGCGAGGAGGCCGGCCGCGGCCAGCAGCGTGAAGTGCCCGACATTCGCCGTATCCACGAGGCCGATCACGAAATCCTCGACCCGCCGGACCGGGTCGAGCGAGAGGGCCATCGCCGCAAGATCGGGCGGCAGCACCGCGGCCAGCAGGCGGCTTCCCGCCGCAAGCGTCGCGAGGAGAAAGAGCGGCAGGAGATACGCCAGCAGGAGGTTCGAGGTGAGGCTCGACGCCAGCAGGCCGACCGCGAGGAACGCGGCGCCGCCCAGCAGCAGCCCGAGGGTTCCCGAGGCGATCTCGCCCGGATCCGGATCGGCGACCGTCTCGAGGGCGATGGTTCCCGCCACCACCGGCACCAGCGTCGCGACCGCGAGGTACGCCAGGCACGCGAGCCACTTCCCCAGCACGATCGAGCCCGGCGGCACCGGGGCGGTGAAGAGCGTTTCCCAGGTGCCCTGCCGGAACTCGTCGGCGACGCTGCGCATCGAGATGGCCGGCACGAGCGCGATCATCGCCCACGCCGCGGCGACCAGCATCGGCCGCAGCGAGGCGACCTCGCCGGTGCGCAGCGAACCGGCGACGAGGAATGCCCCCAGCGTCGCCGCGAAGGCCGCCAGCGTGATCCAGGCCCCCGGCGCGGTGAACGCCGCCAGCGTCTCGCGGCGCACGATCGCGACGAGCGGCCGCAGCGTGGTTCGCGCGGGTCCGCTCATGCCCCCGCCGCCCCGGGTTCGCCGGCGAGAAACAGCCGCTCGAGCGACGCCCGCTCGAGATGGATCTCGCGAAAGGCCACGCCGGCCGCGACCAGCCTCGCGACCAGGGCCTCGCGCGGATCGGATTCCGAATCGCGCAGCTCGATCTCCTGCCGGAACCAGCCGCCCGGCCGCGGCGCGGCGGGGCGCGGCGAACCGATCGCAGGAAGCACCGCCGCGAGATCCGGGCAGCGGCTCTCGACCGCCAGCACCGGCCGCCCCGCCCGCTCGCGGAGCCGCTCGATCGGCCCCTCGGCCACGATCGTCCCCCCGCGGATCAGGATCGCCCGGTCGCAGGCCGCTTCCACTTCCGCCAGCTGGTGGCTCGAGAGGAGCACCGTGCTGCGCTCGGCCAGCCGCCGCAACAGGGCCCGGAACGCGACCAGCTGCGCCGGATCGAGCCCGACCGAGGGCTCATCGAGGATCACCGCCTCGGGCGAACCGAGGAGCGCCGCCGCCAGCCCCGTCCGCTGCCGGAAACCCTTGCTCAGGGCGGAAACCAGCCGCCCCGCCACCGGACCGAGGTCGCACGCCGCGATCGACTCGTCGATCGCCCGCCGGGCCGCGTCGGCGGCAAGCCCGAGCAGCCCCGCCCGGTACCGCAACACCTCGCGAACCCGCAGGTCCGGCGGAAGCGGCGCCGATTCGGGCAGGTAGCCGACCCGCCGCCGCACCTCGTCGGGGGCCTCGACCACATCGAACCCGGCGACGGTGAGGGTCCCCTCATCCGGCAGCAACAGGCCCGCGAGCATGCGGATGGTGGTCGTCTTTCCCGCCCCGTTCGGGCCGAGCACGCCGCAGACGCAGCGGCCGGGCACCGAGAACGAGACATCCCGCACCGCGACGGTGCGACCGAACCTCCGGGTGATCCCGCGTGCTTCGATCATCGATGGGAAGGGCCCGGAGTCTACCGGCCGCCCGGATCCCTATCGGCCGCGGCGCGGCCGGCGATACACTGTCGCCCCGCGGCCGCGCATGGATCGACCGATCCTCATCCTGCCCTTCTCCTCCCGCCTCGACCCTGCGGTCCGCGAGCGCCTCGAGCGCGAGGTCCGCATCGTCGACGGCGAGGCCACCGAGCTGCTCGAGCCGCTCGGCGAGGGCATCGGCGTGGTCGAGAGTTCGGGCGAGCTCTCGTGGCGGAACCGCCGCCTCGACGAGCACGGCCCCGAAGTGGTCCGGAAGTTCATCGAGACCTGCCTCGAGGTCCTCCGCTCGGCCCGCGCCGGTCTCGGTCCGGTCGCCGGCGGCGACTCGGAGCGGAGATCGTTCCAGGTCGGCACCCGCTTCTTCGAGGCGGTGGTCTCGGCCGGCGCGACCCCGCCCTCGCGGGTGGCGGCGATCCTCCTTGACGTGACCCGCGGCCACCGGCTGCAGGCCCGCCTCGACGCGGTCGACGCCGCGGGCGGCGAGTTCCTGCGGATCGACGGCGAGACGGTCGCGAACCTGAACGCGGCCGAGCGGCTGCGGGCCCTCGAGACGCGGGTGGTCGCGGCGGTCCGCTCGGTCTTCGGCTGGGACCACTTCGAGTTCCGCCTCGTGAACCGCGAGTCGGGCCAGCTCGAGCTCGTGATCTGCAACGGCCTGTCGCCGATGGGCATCGGCGAGAAGCTCTTCGCGCAGGCCGAAGGACAGGGTCTTTCGGGCGTGGTCGCGGTGACCGGCACCAGCATCGTCTGCCGCGACGTGCGGAACGAGCCCCGCTACCTGCCCGCCCTGCCCGGGGCCCGCAGCTCGCTGACCGTGCCGCTCAAGCTGCACGACCGGACGATCGGCACCCTCAACGTCGAGAGCGAGGAGCTCGCGGCGTTCGGCGAGGAAGACCGGGTCTGCGCCGAGATCTTCGCCCGCTATGTCGCGATGGCCTTCAACATCCTCGACATGCTGGTCGTCGAGCGCTACACGACCAACCGCAAGGCGGGCTCGAACCTCCTCGCCGAGATCACCATCCCGCTCGACGAGATCCGCCACGAGGCGAAGGCCCTCGCCGAGCGGCTGACGCCCGACCCGAAGGATGCGGGCGATCGGATCCTCGAGGCCCTCACCTCGGTCCGCCACCGCATCGAGGCGGCGACGAGCGGCCCGCAGAACGTCCTCGGCGTCGAGGAGATCCTGCGGGAAGGCGAACGCGACCCGCTGCTCGAGGGCCGGCGGGTGCTCGTCGTCGACGACGAGGCGAGCGTGCGCGAGACGGTGCGCTCGGTGCTCGAGCAAAAGGGCTGCTTCGTCCGCAGCTTCTCGAGCGGCACCGCGGCGATCGACGCGATCCGCGACGCGGTCGAGAACGGCAAGCCCTGGGACCTCGTGATTTCCGACGTGCGGATGCCCGACCGCACCGGCTACGAGGTCTTCCGCGCCGCCCGCGACACCTCGGCGACGCTGCCGGTGATCCTCATGACCGGCTTCGGCTACGACCCCCACCACTCGATCGTGCGGTCGAGCCAGGAGGGATTGCATTGCTTCCTGTTCAAGCCGTTCCAGGCGTCGCAGCTCGTGGAAGAGGCGCGGAAAGCCCTGCTCGAGGGGAAGGCCGCCGCGGGGTGAAGTGGCACGGGGCGCGCGGAACCGCCGCGCCCGGCCTTCGAACGCCGCAGCACCCGGAACGACGCGGCATGGCCTCGTCGCTCCGCGCCCCGCGAGCCTCTACCGCCGCCGCGCGACCAGCACCCGCGAGAAGCCCTCGTGGTCACGGAGCACCTCGATCGACTCCCACGCGCCGCGATCGAGAAGCGCCGGCGCCGACTCGCGCTGGGCATGGCCGATCTCGACCAGCATCCAGCCGCCCGGCCGGACCAGCCGCGGCGCCGCCTCGACCAGCCGTCGCACGAGGTCGAGCCCGTCGCGCCCGCCGCGAAGGGCCGTGGCCGGCTCGAAGTCGCGGACGTTCGGGGCCAGCTCGTCCCACTCGGCGTCGCTCACGTAGGGCGGGTTCGACAGCAGCAGGTCGATCGACCCGTCGGGCTCGGCGGACAGCGGCGCGAGCAGGTCGCCCTCGCGCACCTCGATCGCCGCGGCCAGACCATGCCGCTCGATGTTCCGCCGGGCGAGGGCCGCGGCCTCGGGCACGATCTCCGTCGCGATCGCCCGATGCGCGATCGCGTTCGCCGCGGCCGCCGCCTCGCCGAGCGGCCGGCAGCCGCCCTCACGACGCGAGCGCCGCAAGCCGAGCAGCGTCGCCACCGCGATGCAGCCGGTACCGGTGCACGCGTCGACGATGCGCAACGCCCGCCCCGCAAGCCCGGCGTCGTCGCGGGCGAGCGCCACCGCCTTCTCGACGAGCGATTCGGTCGCGGGCCGCGGGATGAGCGTCGCCGGGCCGACCTCGAACACGCTGCCCCAGAACGGCCACTCGCCGACGAGAAACTGCAGCGGCTCGTGCCGGGCCGCCCGGGCCACGAGCTCGCGCAGCCGCTCCCGCTCGGCCGGGCCCGGCTCGCGGTCGGGCTCCATGTACAACCGCATCCGCTCGCAGCCGAGGACGCTCGCGAGCAGCGTGTCCGCCACCACTCGCGGGCTCTCGACGCCCTTGCGCGTGAAATGCGCGGTCATCCACCGGGTGAGCCGGCGGATGGTCCAAGGCCCCTCCGCCTCGGTTCGGGCGGGGGAAACGGGGTCGGAAACGGGGTCGGGCACGCGGGCGATCGTACCCGCGTTCGACCCCATGGCGCGGGGGTTCGGCCGTATGATCCGCCCCCTTTCCCCCACCGCCGACCGATGACCGCACCCGACCCCCAACTTCTCGATTCCCTCCGCGCCGCCGCCGACGCGACCGGCCTCTTCGCCGGGAGCGAACTGCTTTCCGACCGCCTCCGCCTGAAGGCCAAGGACGCCGCCGCCGAGGCCCACTACGAGGTCGAACTCGGCGGGGACGACCTGATCGTCCGGCTGCTCACCGCCGACCGGTGGCTGAGCGAGTCGATCGAAAGCCAGCTGGTCGAGCACGGGGACTCGCTCGAGGAGCTGCTCGAGGACGAGCTCGTCGAGATCGGCCACGAGCCGGCCCGCGACGGCGCGATCCCGAAGGTCAAGCACTTCCGCGACACCGCCCGCAACTACACCTTCGAGTGCCCGATCCCGATCGGCCCGGGCGGGCCGTTCGAAAGCGCCCGCCGCTTTCTCCTCGGCTGGGAAGCATGCTTCCGCGGCCTCGGGGACATGTCCGGCGGGGAGGAGTGATCGGTGCTTGATCCGGGTCGGCCCATGCCCAATCCGTTGCCGAAGGGGACCAAGGTCCTCATGCTCGGCTGGGAGTTCCCCCCGTTCATCACGGGCGGGCTCGGCACGGCCTGCCACGGACTGACGAAAGCCCTCAACGAGGACGGCGTCGAAGTCCTCTTCGTCCTGCCGAAGGCGATCGACCCGAGCCATGCCTCGCATGTGAAGATCGTCGCCCCCGGGGCGATCGGGAAGAAGGCGGCCGCGCCGAAGCCCGAACGCGTGCGGATGGTCTTCGACCCCGTCACCGGCGTGCCCGAGCCGATCGACTCGTTCCTCGAGCGGCGGGTGCTCGGACGCCCGCTCGCCGCGGCGGCCGGCCCGGACGGCACGGTCGCCGCGACCACCTTCCTGCCGATCGAGGGCGACTACCCGTCGGTCTACGCGAGCGGCGCGGGCGGCGAGAGCGTGCCGCTGGCCGCCCCGACCCGGGCGATCCTCGAGCGGATCCGCGAGGAAGGCGGCATCACCGTCGAGCGGCTCAAGGTGCTGGCCGCGGCCGGGGCCTTCGGCGGCCGGGCCCTCGGCGAGGTCGAGGCGGCGATACTCGCGGCGCTCCCCGAATCGAACGGAAAGGCGGCCGCACCCGAGTCGCTGATGCCCGACTACGACGGCGACCTCGTCTCCGCGTCGCACCGCTACGCCCAGTTCGCCGCCGAGGCCTGCCGCGGCCTCGACTTCGACGTGATCCACGCCCACGACTGGCTCACCTATCCGGCGGGCATCGCCCTGCAGCGGCTCACCGGAAAGCCGCTCGTGGTGCATGTCCACTCGACCGAGTTCGACCGCTCGGGCGAGCACCCCAACCAGGGCGTCTACAACATCGAGCGCCGCGGCATGTGGGCCGCCGACCGGATCATCGCGGTCAGCCTGCTGACGAAGAACGTCTGCGTGAACCGCTACGGCGTGCCCGCCGACAAGGTCGACGTGGTCTACAACGGCGTCGACCTCGCGCCGGGCAAGATAGGCATCCAACCGATCCACACCCGCGACAAGATCGTCCTCTACTTCGGCCGCATCACCATGCAGAAGGGCCCGGAGTACTTCGTGCAGGCGGCCAAACGAGTGCTCGAGGTGCGCGACGACGTGAAGTTCGTGGTCGCCGGCAGCGGCGACCAGGCGGCGCGGATGATCCAGATGGCCGCCGACCTCGGGATCGGCGACCGCATGCTCTTCACCGGCTTCCTGCGCGGCAAGGACATCTCCCGCGTCTTCGCGATGGCCGACCTCTACGTGATGCCCAGCGTGAGCGAGCCCTTCGGCATCGCCCCGCTCGAGGCGATGGGTCACAACGTGCCGGTGCTCATCTCGAAGTCGAGCGGCGTGAGCGAGATCCTCTCGCACGCCCTCAAGGTCGACTTCTGGGACATCGAGGACATGGCCGACAAGATCCTCGCGGTACTTCGCCACTCCCCGCTCGCCCGGGCCCTGCGCGAGGGCGGGGCGTTCGAGGTGCGCGGCATCAGCTGGGACGGCGCCGCCCGCAAGTGCGAGCGGACCTACCGGGCGGCGATGGCCCAGCGCGCCCGACGGTGAACGCTCATCCGGCCGGCGCTTCCGGCGCCGGCCCGCTCCACTCGACCTCGACGTGGACGATCGCGTCGTGCCGCGAACGGGACTCGTCGGGCTCGCCGGCCTCGATCGCGAGCGACTCGGACTGGGCGATCGGGCGCCGCGACTCGGCCTCGACGAGCCGGGCCCGCAGCTCGGCCCGGCCCGCCGCGAGCGGCCAGGCCGCCACGGTACAGCGCAGCACGGTGGTTCCCGGTCCGATCGCGCCGATCCGCCGCCGGATCCGCGCCAGCGGGAAGAGCTCGCCGCGTCCGAGCTCGAGCACGCACGCAACGTCCGCGAGCGCTTCGGAAACCGTCAGGGTCACGTCGATCGCCACCGGCCCGCCCGGCCGGGGCGATTCATCGCCGGCCAGCGCCACCGCCACCGCATGGTCGGGGCGACCGACGAAAGGCAGCGACTCCGGCGCGACGTCGGGCTTGCGCCCGGGCGCTCCCGGCGCCCGTCGCGGCTTCGGCATCGGCGGCAGGCCCTTGCGGCCCGCGAGCTCGTTGTAGGCGTCGATCGCGGTGTTCGGGTCGGCCGTCGCGACCACCCGCCCCTCCTCGAGCACCACCGCCCGGTCGCAGAGCGTGGCGATCGCGTGGGTGTCGTGCATCGCGAAGAGCATCGAGCCGCCCTCGCCGACGAACTCCTCGAGGAAGCCGCGGAAGCGCTCGCGGAAGCGGCGGTCTCCCCCGCCGATAGCCTCGTCGACCAGCAGCAGATCGGGCCGCAGGCGGGCGTAAATCGCGAACCCGAGCCGGCCCCGCATCCCGTTGCTGTAGGTGCCGACCTCCTGGTCGAGACGGTCGTCGAGGTCGGCGATGGCGGCGATCGCGGCGATCTCGGCGGCGGTCTCCCGCCGCGGCACGCGGTGGAGGGCCAACTGCATGAGGATGTTCTCGCGGCCGGTCTCGACCGGGCTCACCACGCCGGTCGCGTCGATGCGGCAGGTGTCGCGGGCCCGGGTGACGATCGAGCCGGTGGTCGGCAGCAGGATCCCGGCCGCCAGCTGCATGAGCGTCGACTTGCCGGCGCCGTTGTGGCCGATGAGCCCGACCGCCTCGCCCGCCTCGACCCGCAGGTCGACATCGCGCAGGGCCCAGAACTCGCCGTCGCGCAGCTCGTCCTTCGGAGGCAGGCCGCGCAGCTCGCGCAGGGCGTCGGAGAGGGCGTACCGGGACCGGCGGGCCATGCGCCGGCTGAACCGCTTCGAGACCCCCGTGAACTCGAGCAACGGCCCGCTCATCCGCCCTGCCCCGTCATGCGCTCGAGAAGGTGCGGCTTGGCGACGCGACAGGCGAACCCACCGACGAGGAAGGCCGCAAACCCGACCGGCAGCAGGCACGCGGCAAGCGCAAGCGACCCCGGAGCCCCGTAGGCCGCGGCCCGCACCGCGTCAAATGCCCAGGTCAACGGATTGGCCGCCTGCACCCGGCCGAGCGCTGACTCGGGGGCCGGCACCAGGAACACCGGCGTCGTGGTGATCACCAAGATCATGAGCGCCCGGGTGAAGACCTGCAGGTCGGTGGTGAGGCTCGAGAACGGGGCCGACACCAGCCCGATCGCCCCGCCGGCGAGCGAGATCCCGAAGATCGCCCACGCGGCCAGCGGCAGCCACGGCGACGGCGGCACCGCGAAGGTGGCCATGAGCACGCCGATCACCGCCAGCCGCACGAGGTCGCGGAACGCCAGGTCGAACACCGCGGCGACGAGCGGCGCCTCGATCGGGACGACCTGCCGCTTGAGGAACGCGGCGTTCACCGTGAAGATCCGCTGCGTCGCCCCGATGCCCTCGACGAACGCCTGCACGAGCAGGATCCCGAACGCCGCGAAGAACGCCGAGTGCACCCCGCCGATGTCGGACGCGACGATCTGGGCCCTTCGGCCGAGGGCGATGACGAGGGCGGTGAGCAGGACCGGCGCGAACGCGAGGATCACCCCGAGGACCGAGTGCCGGTACTGCTGGTTGAACCCGCGGAGAAACATCCGCCAGGCGAGCCGCGGGCAACCGCGGATGTCGTCGATCCAGTCGGCGAGAAACCGCCGGGGCTCGACGAACCGCCCGGCCGCGGTGACCGTCCGGGCCGCGCCGACGGGTCGGGGCGCCGCGGGCTCGGACATGGTCGGCTCGGCATTCATCGTGACTCGATCCCGCTCAGGCAGCGTGCGGCTCCATCCCCGCATCGGCCCGCCGCGGCTTGGTCCACGAGGGAATCTCGCGACCGATCAACCGGAAGAACCGCTCGTTGTGCGGCCGGTAGAACTCGGCGAGCCGCTCGCGCTGCCCGGGGCTGAGGCCGGTGGTGTACTCGCGCACATGGGCATCCACGTGGCCGAGGCGGATCGAGGGAATCCCGAGGAAGTCGCAGATCCGGTCGTAGGTCGCCTGCGGGTCGCGGCGGTACTCCTCGGCGACCAGCACGAGCAGCTGTTCCCGCGGGAACCGCGCCAACACCCGGGCGATCGAATCGGCGTAGATTCCGGTGCGGAGCATCCCGAAGCGCCGCTCGTCGGCAAGCTCGCGCAGCAGGTTCTCCTCGAAACTCCGCGTCGGGTTCCATCGCGAGAAGTTCCGTAACCGGGGGTTCGCGGCGTGCCACTGCATCATGTGGTTGTACGCCGACTCGAGGCGAGAGACGGGCTCGCGGCAGATGAGGACCAGCCTCGCCCCGGGGATCGCATCGGCGATCGCGGCGACCGCCTTCTCCTCCTCGTAGCCCGGGCAGACCTCGCCCTGGACGCGCCCGTTGTCGTTGAAGAGGGCCCGGTAGTCGTCGAGGCTGTCGATGCCGTAGGCCGTGCCGGCGCCGGCGAAGAAGCCGGTCTCCTTGGTGTTGTCCCAGTCGTGCAAGCGACCGCGGAAGTTCGGGACGAGCTCGATCGAGGGATGCTGGCGCAGGTTGTGGTGAAGCGCAGTCGTGCCGGACTTTTGCGCCCCGATCACCAGGAAGTCGGGGAGCCGCCCGCGACGGATCCGCGGCCCGGCGGCCTCGGCCCGCGATGCGGGATTGAGCACCCACGGCGCGTGCATGTCGGCCTCGGCCTCCTCGCGGACCGGCAGCGCGGCAAGCGTGGGCGGATGGGCCGGGTCGCAGGCGAACCGGCGCCGCCGCGCGTGCGAGACCAGGAACGAGAAGCCGCCCGCGAGGTTCCCGGCGATCTCGACCAGCACCAGCCGCGCCGGCAGCTCGCCCCGGCCGCGGACTGCATCGAGAAGGCGACGCAGGTAGTACTTCTGCAGCCCGCCGAACAGCGGCCCGCGGGCCCGCCGGTCGCCGTCGTCGAGCAGCGTGGTCAGGTGGTAGCCGACGGCGCTCTTGGCGTAGTTGTAGACCTGCCGGCGCAGCGACCGCATCGAACTGCGGTGCTTGTGCCAGACCCACGCGTCGGGCAGGTACTCGAGGCGATAGCCGGCCTTGAGCACGCGGTAGAAGAAGTACGGGTCCTCGCCCGCCCCGACGGGCGTGCCGGGGCCGAGCGCCTCGGCGAAGAGCCCGACCGCCGGGTCCCGGAAGACCTCGATCCGGACCGCGGCGTTCGCGGTCGTGCCGAACTCCCAGCCCTGGATGGATTCGCGCGAGCCGTGGAACCACTCGCCGTCGACCGCGAACGGCTCGACACCGCGGCCGAGGCTGCACGCAGCCTCGTTCAGCCGCTCGATCCGGTCCTCGAGGCGGAAGGGCAGGATGTTTCCGGTGACGACGCCGACCGCGGGATCGTCGAACGGCACGAGCAGCGCCTCGAGCCAGTCGGGCGGAACCACCACGTCGTCGTCGCAGAGGACGACGATCGAGCCGCGGCAGGCGAGCAGCCCGCGGTTGCGGGTGTAGGAGGAACCTTGCCTCGTCTCGGTCACCAGCCGCACGCCGGGGAACTCGGCCACCACCGGGGCGGTCCGGCCCGAGCCCGGGCGGTTGTCGACGACGACGACCTCGACCGGCCGCTCGGTCCGCTGGGCGAGCACCGCCCGAAGGCAATCGCGGAGGTCGTCGGGGCGATCGCAGGTCGGGATGAGGATCGAGACCGCCGTGCCCGGGATGGCCCGTCCGGGGCCGCGCCGCGCGATGTCCCCGGGGTTTGGGACCAGGTGCGTCGAGAGTTTTCGTCGGGCCGCCTCCAGGATCCGTTGCGTGCGGTCCTCGAGCCTGGTCCCGTCGATCTCGTGCACCGGGGGCAGCAGCCCGAGCCGCCGCCGCAGGAAGCCCCCGAGGTGCCGCTCGACGACGAGGCGCCGCACCTGCGCGCGGGTGAGCGGGCGCGAGCCGGTCACGATGCTGACCGCACCGAGGACCTCGCCGTGCCAGAGGGCCAGCACCTCGGCGGTGTCGGTGCATCGCTCGCCCGCGAGCCCCCCCGGGAACTCCTCGGCCAGCTCGACCGGAACGACCCGACCGCGTTCGAAGGGCGAAGGCGCGGGCGTCTCCGAGGCCGCAGGCGCGAGCGGTTCGAGAGGGCCCTGCGAACCGCCCGCCGAGGCGCCCAGTCCCCGCAGCGCCGCGACCAGGCCTTGCCAGCATCCCGAGAGGTGGCCTCGCCACCGGGCCCGGGCGATCGATTTCGCCTCGCCCCGCTTTCGCCAAGCGTCGCTGAACGAGTCGCGGAGCAACCGCTGCGTGACGAGCAGGACATCCAGCAGCCGACCCGGCCGCCGCCTCGCCAGCGCGACCAGCGCCGCCGACAGTCCCGCCGCCTCGGCCCGGATCCGCGCCGCCGCCTCGTCGACCGAGCCGACCCCCGCGTCGCGCACGCTTGCCGCAGGCTCGCGCACGAGGCCGCCCCCGGCCTCAAGCATCCGCAGCCAGAGATCCGCATGCTGGCCCGCGTCGCCGGCGACCGCCCGGAATCCGCCGAGCCGCGTCAACGCGTTCGCCCGAAAGGCCATGTTCACGTCCGAGCCGAACTGCAGGACGTTCAGCCACCGCCGCGGCGGCGGCCCCTCGGGCGGCGGCTGGAAGCGGCCGCCGCGGTATGGATCGCCCCAGGCGAGCCGCTCGCGGGTCTCGGCAAGGAGCCGCGACACCTCGTTCTCGATCGTCGCGGGTAGGACCGATCCGGCCACCGCCATCGCCTGCGGGTTCTCGGCGAAGGCCCGGCAGACCGCGGCCAACCAGTGGCGATCGACCCGAACCGACTCGTCGAGGAATGCGACCAGCGGCGAACGATTGGCCTCGATCGCCGCGGCGCGGGCCCGCGCGAGATCGGCCCCGGGCTCGTGGATCCAACGCACCGCGGGCGCGGGAACCGGGAACTCGACGGGCTTCCCGCTGCCGTACTGCACCACGATCACCTCGTCCGGGGCCACGGTACTCGCCCGCAGCGCCTCGAGACACTTCCCAAGCCGCTCGGGCCGCGAGCCGTCGGTCGCGAGGACCACGGTCAGGCGAGCGGACTCGACCGGAGTTCCCGCGGTCGGCAGGGCCAGCAGCCGGTCGAGCTCAAGCGAGGGTCCGCCCGGGGTGGCAAGCCCGTTGACGATCAACTCGAGCAGGATCGGCTCGGCGAACCGATGGAGGATGCCCCGGGCCAGCCCGCGCCGATAGATCATGCCGGATCGCCAGGCCATCCGTACCTGCCCGAGCGGCCGCCCGTGCAGCCAGACGATCGCCGCCGGGACCGTCCCGTCCGGCATCTCGATCCAGCGCGGCAACGGGCCGCCGAGGTCGATGTCGAGATACCGGGTGTTCATCGTGGGAAGCAATGCGATCGGCCAGACCACGAGGTCCACTTCGCTGCCGATTCCGACGGGACGATACGAACTCCTTCCGGAGCAGGTTCCCGGACCCTGCGGGCCTCAGCCGCCCGAGCCCGTCTTCTGCACGATGGCTTGGTAGCCACGATGGCAAACCGCGAGATGGTGCTTCCAGCAGTCGATGAACGCGTCGATCCCGACCTTCGGGTCGACGTGGGCCGCCGGGTCGGGATGCTTCCACTTGTAGTCGTCGAAGATCATGAAGCCGCCCTGCCTCAGCAGTCGCCACGAGAGGGCCGCATCCATCAGGACCGCCTTCGCGTCGTGGTCGGCGTCGACGTAGATGACGTCGAATCGGCGTCCCTGGTGATTGCCCATGAGCCAGGGCAGGGTGCGGCTCTTGACCTTCTCGAAGGTCTTGCCGGCCATGTTGGCGTCGAAGCGTTGGGCGTAATCGTCGAGGTACCAGGTGTCGACGCAGGTGAGCGAACCGCCCCGCGGCGCGATGACCTTGTCGTGCACCCAGGACGCCGAGCGCCCCTCGAACGAGCCGAGCTCGAGCCAGCGGACCGGCCCGGGCGGCAGCTTCGCGAGGACCACCCGCTCCCAGATCGGGATGTTGTGCGAGAACCAGTCTTGGGTGTAGTCGCTCATGGGACGGTTCGTCGGCGATATGGGACGCGGAACTTAGCCGCGGGCGGGGAAGAGGGCAAAGGCGGGGATGCGGACGGGCCGGTGCGGGGCCGGATGGCGGTCGGTGGTCGCGGGGTGGAACGGCGTGCGTTCAGCGTCTTCCGGCCGCCCCGGAGGCCGGACGGCCAATCGGTTACGGTCGCGAGGTCTGTTCGTCTTCTCGGCCAAATCATTGGACGGAAGGGATATCCCTTCGCGATGATGACCGATCCGGTCGACCACCCGCGAAGAGAGTTCCATGGACTTCAGCCGTTTCAACCAACTGCCGCTCGATCCAGCCGTCAAGGACTTCCCCGGCTGGACGATGCCGAACGAACGGGCCTTCAACCGCTGGTATGCCGCCGAGGGGTACACCGGACGGGGCGAGATCGTCGACCTCGGCTGCATGAACGGCAGTTCGAGTGCGGCGCTGGCGAGCGGGCTGGCCATGAATCCGAGGGCGAGCGGTAAAAGAGTTCATGCGTTCGACCGCTTCGTCAAGTCATGGGCGACCATTCCCGGCGAGCCGCTTGCCGACATCCCGCAGGGCGGCGACTTCTTCCATCGGTTCACCGAGAGGACCGCGCCCTGGAAAGACCGCATCGAGGCCCATCGCTGCGACATCATGACCTACCGATGGCCGGGTGAACCGATCGAGTTCCTCCTCGTCGACCTTATGAAGTCCTGGGACACGGCCCGGGTCGTGGCCGAGCGATTCTTCCCTTCCCTGTCCGATCGCGACGCGCTGGTGGTCCATCAGGACTTCCTGCACTACTCCACGCCGTGGATCCACCTGCTCATGTTCCGGCTGAGGAACACGCTGTTGCCGGTGTTCGAGGTGCCGGACTCGTTCTCGATGGTGTTCCGGAAGGAAGGCCGCCTCGGACTCGATGCGTGCCGGCGGGCCACCGACTTCGACGGGGTTTCCCCGGAAGAAGTGGACGACGCCTTTGCCTGGTCGGAGTCGTTGACCACCAAGAACTCGCGGGCAGGCCTGCGGGCGGCGAAGGCGATGTTCTTCTGCCACTACGCGAACCGGGAACGGAAGGCGACCGGATCGCGGCAGGCGGCGTCCCGGTGGATGGAGCGGGCGATCGCCGAGATCGGGGGGATCGAGCCCGAGTTCCGCGGTCACCGCGAGGTCCTCCACGCGGGCAAGTTCATCGAGGGGGCCACGGGGACCGGTGCCCCCGCAGCCGCGCCGGCGACCGGCCAGCCGCTGAGCTTGAGCCTGAGCGCCCACGAAGGCGCGATGGCAACGATTGCCACCGCATCCGACGGTGCGATGCGGGTGGATATCCAGCGTCGTTCGGCGGGACCCGCGTGGCACGTCCAGCTGCTCGGCCCGCCGATCCCGGTCGCGAAAGACCATCGTTACACGGCCTCGTTCCGGGCGCGAGCCGACGCGCCGCGATCGATCGCCGTTCTTGCGGTCGAGAGCCGGGGGTCCAGCCCCATCGGTCTCGCCCGCACGCTCGACCTGGCCGGCGAATGGCACGAGTTCCGCCTCGAGTTCACCGCGACGCAGGATCACGACGCCGCCCGTCTTCGCTTCAACCTCAACGCGAGCGATGTCGCCGTCGAACTGGCCGATGTCCGGCTCGGTCCCGGCCCGTAGGCCACGATGCCGGCCGATCACGCTTCAGGTCCGCAACGGCGACGCCCGACCGGCGTGCCGACGGTGCTCGACGCTCCGATCGCTCACTTGACGCACCAGAAGACCCTCCCTCGGGCATTGTGCATGGACCTGATCTCCCGCAACATGGCGTCGTCATCGAAACAATACGACTTGGACACCGAGAACTTCGCCGCGAGATGATCGAGGAGGTCCAGTCCGAAGGTCCGGACATGGTCCCCCTGCCCGTGCTCGCGCAGCCGGTCCTCGTCGGAGGGCAATCGCTCGCCTCCCTCGACGGTCTCCCGCACTCCCTTGGAGATGCCGGTCTCCGGAATCGTGAAGGCCATGGCGCCGCCCGCCTGGAGCAACCGGTGAAACTCGTCGATGTGCGCGCGATAGCTGCCCGGAACGTGCTCGAGCACGTGATTGTGGACGATGAGCTGGAAGTATTCCTCAGGGAAGATCTCGAATCCCTCGGGCAGCCTCAGCTTGAGGCACTTGGCGTACGGGTACATCGCCGGCGACAGGTCGGCCGGCAGGTACCCGGCGCCGTACGCGGCGGCGAGGTAATCGTGCGTGACCTTTTCGGGCGCGAGCTGCAGGCATCGGTCGACTCCCTTCCGATCCGACAATCGCCCCTCGATGCCCAGGACGTGCCGGAGGGCGCGATGGCGCTCGAGACTGCCGCATCCGTTGCAGCGGGCGTTGGCCCGGGGCTTGACACCGAAATCCGAGAACTCCGTCGAACCGCAGATGTTGCAGATGAGTGCCATGGCCCGGTCTCCATGCGCCCGAACGGCCGCGGGTGGCTTTGCGGAAAGGCCGGGGCGCCGCCTCGGTCTTGAAGACACCGCAGGGATCGAGTGCAGCGGAGAGCCTACCCGACCGGCCACTGCGGCGCCGTCGGGAGGTTTCGGTTCGCCTCTCGGGAGATGCATGGAACCTTTCGTCTCGCCGCCCGCCGAACCGGCGTCAACGACGTCACCTGCCCCTCCGCACCGCTCGCCGATCGACGGACGCTCCCCATGGCGCTCGCCCGCACGGCACCGACGCGAACTCCTCGGGGAGGCCTCGCGAAAGCGCCAACATGTCTCGGAAACCGGATCCGCTGCAGGATGGCCCACTCCGCCCGTCGGCCGGTCGATGCCCGTGGAGCCCGGGAATGCGGACGACCACGCTTCTCGCGGTCGGGAGCCTTCCGGGTTCCGCACGCCTCGGTACCGCCCGTAATCTCGGCGCCGACATGATTTCGATCGAGGTCTCGGACGTCAGGTCCATGCCGACGAGATGATCGCGGGATCGTGCCGATAGATCCGTCTTGACGATCGAAGCGCACCGGAAACCGGAGCCGGACTCCACCATGAACCAGCCCCGCACGCAGGGATCACCGGCCGCTCGCCCCAAGCCTTCCATGCACCCGGCGGACGACACGAGGGCCCGAGTCGTCGCGCCGGCGGTCCCGCCGGGCGGGGTCGGCCCCGGGTGCGGAGAATCCAAGGGCGCGTTCGCGCTCACCCCGCTCGAGCGAAGGTCCCCGAGCCGGCTCCATCGCATCGATCCCCCGTACCTTATGGCCCGCGAGGGGCATTGGGGCGAAGGCGACCGGGACCCGATCCCGTCGCACCTCTACCGTGGCGGCTGCACGGCGGTAAGCGAGACCGTGGCCCGTGGCGAACTCGAGACGGTCCTCGTCGACCAGCCGACCCTCCCGTGGGCGGTCCTGCTTCCCGGATAGTGCCGACGATGTCCCGCCTCACCTACCGCTCCGACATCGACGGGCTCCGCGCGATCGCCGTGCTCGCGGTCGTCGTCTTCCACGCCTGGCCCGAGTGGCTGCCCGGCGGCTTCGTCGGCGTCGACGTCTTCTTCGTCCTCTCCGGCTACCTCATCAGCGGCATCATCTTCAAGGACTGCCGAACCGGAACCTTCACCTTCGGCGACTTCTACGCCCGCCGCGTACGACGGATCTTCCCATCGCTCGTCGCGATGCTCGCCCTCTGCCTCGCCTACGGATGGCTCGTCCTCCTGCCCGCCGAGTTCCGCCAGCTCGGCGGCCACGTCGCCTGGGGCGGCGTCTTCCTCCAGAACGTCGCCTTCTGGCTCGAGAGCGGCTACTTCGACACCTCGGCCGCCCTCAAGCCACTCCTCCACCTCTGGTCGCTCGCCGTCGAGGAGCAGGTCTACCTCGTCTTCCCCCCGATCGTCCTGCTCGCCTGGCGGTTCCGCTGGCCGATGCTGCCGCTGCTCGTGGTCCTGTGTGTCGCGTCGCTCGTCGCCTGCCTCGTCCTGACCCGCACCGAGCCCTCGACCGCCTTCTTCCTCACGCCGTTCCGAGCCTGGGAGTTCCTCGCCGGTTCGATCCTCGCGTGGATGCATGACCGACGCGGGGCGCCCGCCGCACGCTCGTGGCGGGTCGAGGTCGCATCGTGGGCAGGGCTGTGTCTCCTCGCCTTCGGTCTCGCCTGGATCGGCGAAGGCGCGGGCTTCCCCGGCTGGCGGGCGGCGATTCCCGTCGCGGGCACCACGCTCATGCTGGCGGCCGGACCCGCCGCCACGGCGAACCGGTGGCTGCTTTCGCTGAGACCGCTCGTCTGGATCGGGCTCATCAGCTACCCGCTCTATCTCTTCCACTGGCCGCTCCTCTCGTTCCTCCACATCATCGAGGGCCCCGGGGCAAGCCCTTGGCTGGTCGCGGGTGCGGTCGCCCTCAGCTTCGCCCTGGCGATGGCGGCCTACCTCGGACTCGAGCGGACGATCCGGCCGAGCCGCTGGAGAGGCACGGTGCCGACGCTCGTGGTCGCGTTCCTCGCCCTCGGCGGCGTCGGCCTCGGCATCGCGAACGGCATCGTCCTGCCCAAGCCGCCATCGGATGAGACCCGCCTCGTCGAGGAGGCGATGGCGGAATGGCCGCCGGTTGGGAAGAACAGTTACTTCGTTGGATTCCGGACACAAGTCATGGACGGAGTCACCCGGGCGACGATCGGCGGCTCGGGTCCGCAGACGATCTTCCTCGGCGACAGTAACATGCACATGTTCGCCCCACGGATCCGATCGCTCCTCGACGGGAACGACTCGTCGGGTCGCGGGGCGATCTTTCTCACCAGAGGCGGCCACTGCCCGATTCCCGGCGTCGAGAAGCCGGACCTGCCGGGGAGATCACCACTGACTCCCGCCTTGGAACGCGAGCTCGCGACGGATTCGCGGATCGATCGGGTGGTGATCGCCGCGTGCTGGCCGCATTACCTCTCCAAGGGTGCCCGCTCGACCATCGGCGGGATCTCCACCGGACTTCCCGAGGGCCGAGCCGCCGCGCTGCGAGCGCTCACGGACCTGATCCGTCGTTGCCGCGAGGCCGGACGGGCGGTGACGTTGGTCTTGCCCATCCCGATGGGCGAGCCCCTCAATCCGCGGAAGATGCTCGATCGTGACCTGCTGGGCGGCCGGACCCTGAGGACCTCGGAACTGAGCGTCGACTCCTTCCGCAACCGCTACCGTGACTGGATGGACGATCTGGAAGCCGCCGCGCGGGCGGGCGGAGCCGAGATCATCGATCCACTTCCGGCGTTCTCGCGGGATGGGATCTGCATCGCTTCGAATGACGACGGACCGATCCGATGCGATGCGAACCACATCCGCGCGCGGTTCGCACGCGATCATGTGGACTTTCTCGACCGCCTCGTCATCGACGCGCCCGGCGATCCGACACCACCCCAACCCGTCGTCCCGACCGAAAGTCCGGCGCCGCCGCTGGAGTGGACGCTCGGCGCCTACGGCGGCGCCTCGGCGACCCTTTCGACCTCGGCCGACGGCGTGATGCGGGTCGAGATCCAGAAGCTGTCGGGGGGACCTGGATGGCACATCCAGCTCGTCGGCGGGTCGATGCCCGTGGAGCCCGGGAAGAGGTACCTGGTGTCGCTGCGGGCCCGCTCCGACTCCCCGCGGAAGATCACGCTTCTCGCGGTCGAGAGCCCTCCGGGCTCCGCACCCCTCGGTCTCGCCCGCGACCTCGGGCTCGAGGCCGAGTGGCAGGATTTCCGGTTCGCCTTCACGGCCGTGAAGGCGGACGAGGCGGCCCGCCTTCGCCTCAATCTCGGCGCCGACACGATTTCGCTCGAGATCTCGGATGTCAGGTTCACGCCGGCCAGATGATCGCGGGATCGTGCCGACAGGCCCGTCCTGACGATCGAAGCGCACCGGAAGCCGGAGCCGGACTCCACCCGGAACCGGTCCCGCACGCAGGCATCACCGACCGGTCGCCCCGGGCCTTCCATCGGAGCACGATCTCGGCGGGTCGCGACATCCCGCGAGCCGTCGGGCATGGGTTGGTCGCCAGGCAGGTGGTGCCGCGGAACGAGGACGACCCGGCCGTACGCGCCCGGATGTCCGATCACCACCTCGACTGGGCCTCCCTCGACCCGACGCACCTGCCGCACCGCGGCCCTTTCCGAGTCGAAGTCGTGTTGCGTGCCGTGCGCCCGGGCCGTCCGGCGTGACCTTTCCAGAGCCTACCGACGCTCGACAAGCACCCGAAGAGCCCCTGGAAAGGCCGGGCTTTCGCGTGGGCGCCCGTCCGGTCCTTGCCGGCGTCGCCCATGGGAGCGGTGGACCCGCCCCCCAAGGGCGGTCTCGCTCGGGTCGAGGGCCGCGGCGACCTTCCGGACACCGCGGTCGCCGGCCTTGCCGAAGGGGACCGCCTCGGTCTTGAACCCGGGCGCGAAGGTGCGGCGGGGTGGCTTGCGGACGGTCTTCCGGGGCTTGTCCGTGGATCTTTCCCGGCGAGCACTCTCGCCGATCGGGGTGTCCACGGAATCGGGGCGGGCCCGGGACCGCTGCGCCCTCTCGCCGGGACGGAGGGCTTCGCTGCATCGCTCAAGCCGGTGGCGGCTCGGCATCGGCCGCGACGGGGAAGAGCGGCGGACCGCGGAATGTCCCGTCACCGCAGAATCGACTCCGCTCGTCGGCGAGGAATCGTTCCCGGAACTCATCGTTGAGCCTCGAGGACTGGCGCGTGAATGGCTCGTCACGAGACCATGGACCCGGCGCCGGCTGGAGTCCGAGATACTCGAGCACACGGGCGGATTCCGCGTCGGGATCCGCGACGAAGTCCTCGTACCAAACCGTGAGATGGTCGAGTCCGAAGACCGAGAACAGCCTCCCGAGCAGCGCGTTCTGGAACTCCGTCTGCCGGATCTCCGTACTGATCGCATCGAAGTCGTACGCCGGCGCATCGCCCTTCGGCAGCCGGGACGCGCCGGCCGAGCTCCAGATGCCGGTGTGCCTTGCGATGTAGAGCGAGATTCCTTGCCGGATCACGTCGCGCCGTCGCAGGCATATGACTTTCCTCCCGTCGAGCTGCGTGATGAAATCCGGATACCGGCAGCTCGCCTTGACCTGCCACGCGTGCATCTTCACCACGAGCAGACCGGCTTCGGACTCGTGGGCAAAGAGGTAGTCGAGGTAGCTGCCTACCGGTCTTGCGGGATCGGCAACGAAGGAAGGGTGCCGGGCGACGTTGTCCGGGTTGAAGTACTCCAACCCCTTCGGCGTGCCGCCGAGCCGGCGCCAGATCTCGCTCGCGAAGTAGCTGCCGCCGGAACGGGCCGTGGAAAGGATCCAGACGATCATGCGTTGATCCAGGCCCGATGCCGACGACTGACGGCAAAGGCCTTGACGACCGGAGGTCACATCGACACGAGGATTCCGCCCGGACGACAAAATCCCGCAAGGCCGGTCGCGTCGCCGATGAGACGAGCCTCCAGGCCGAAAGGGTTCCGGATTGGCGACGATGAACCGTCATCTCTACGCGGATCTTGACCGGCCCTGGATCGATTACCAGATGTGGGCACCGCCAAGCGTGCCGGGAAAGCTCTTTCGGGGCCCGCCCATTGATCTCACCAAGCGGTACATGGCTTGCCTTGGCGCCGCGCAGACTTTCGGAAGATTCTGCCATGAGCCGTACCCGACGATCGTCGCCCGACGACTCGGCATCCAGGCGCTCAATCTCGGCGCGGGAGGAGCGGGGCCTCGGTTCTTCCTGAATGAAGGGCTCCTTGGCCTGGCCAACGGGGCTTCGCTCGCGATCATCCAGGTGCTTCCCGCCCGCAGCGAGGGAAACTCCTGGTTCGATACGAGCCGTACCGGAACGATGCGGGGGATGCGCATCTCCGACCGGAAGGAGATGCGATTCGAAGACTGGCTCCAGGAGTTCGTTCGGTCGGAGACTCCGGCCGCGGTCGAGCAGGCCATCCGGGAAACCCGCGAAGGCTACTGCGCGCACATGCAGCAGTTGCTCCGTTCGATCACCGTGCCCAAAGTCCTCCTTTACTTCTCGGATCGCGCGCCGGCGTATACATGCGACTACACGACCCTCTACGGCATACTCAGGAGCCCGCCGCAGCTTGTCGACGACACCGTCGTGTCGCGGCTCATTCCCTTCGCGGATGCGTACGTGGAATGCGCGTCGCCGCCGGATGGCCCCCAGCGCCTGTGGACGGCGGATCATCCGATCGACGGTGCCAAGCTGATCGACGGCTGTCTCTTCAACACCTACTACCCGACTCCCGAGATGCATGTCGAGGCGGCAAACGCCCTCGAGAGGGCGTGCCGCGGCATGGTGCGATCTCCGGAGGGTCGATCGGCCTGACTCACCCCGGAACGCCGGCCGAAGGTCGACAGAGTCCGGCTGATTCGATCTCCCTCCCGTTCGAAGCGGCAAGAGGTCGCCGATGCCCGGGCCGGTTCGAGGCGACCACGAGGCCGAACTCCGGGCGGCGCGGACGCGATTTCCGACTCACCACCAAGGCGACGTCGGCGAGCCGCGACCGGATCTCCCGCCGGCGCTCGCGACGAACCGAACCCGATCCCCGCGAAGACGGAGCCACCGTCCGAGAACGCAGGACCGGGAACTCGGCATTTCGGGCCCGCCGCGTCAAGTCCCGACGGTTGGGTCCTTTGGCGAAATCGCCGCCGCATTCTTGCCGACGGCCCGACGCCGGCATTCCGGCGAATGTTCCGTGAACCACGTCCGACAACCGCGACAACAAGGCGCCTGGCCGTCATAGTGCCCGTTTTTCGCGGACTTTTGCCGGGGAACGAGAACCCCATCGCGTTCACCCGAGAACCCCGTCCCGTCTTCCGGGAGCCTGAATGGATCCGCAGTCCCGCCCCCCTCGTCGCGCCGGCCTCCCGCTGCTCTCGTTCATCTGCGAGACCGACGCCGACCTCATGCCGCATTTCGTGCGCTGGTACCGGAACCTCGGGGTCGACCGCTTCCACCTGATCGTCCACGGCCCGTGGGACGAGGCGAACCTCGCGGCGGTGGCCGCCCTGCCCGGGGTCGAGATCACCGCCCGCCTGCACGAGCCGTTCTGCAAGTCGCTCAAGTGCGACGCCCTCACCGCCGTCGCCCGCCGCCACCTCGGCGAGTGGATCCTCATCGCCGACGCGGACGAGTTCCTCGAGCTGCCCGCCGACGGCATCGAGGGCACCATCGCGGCGCTCGAGGCGGCCGGCATCGACGAGCTCTACGCGACGCTCATCCAGCGGGTCGCCGCGGACGGCAGCCTGCCCGAGGTCGGGCCCGACAGCGACCTCGACGCGACGTTCCCGATGTTCCACGTCGGCCTCTGCGAGGACATGGGGCTGGTGAATCCCGCCTGGCGCAGCAAGTACCCCCTCGCCCGCGTCGGGCCCGACTTCGTCTACCAGCGAGGCAACCACCTGCCGGGCAACCGCCGCTCGGTCGCCCACGCGCCGATGCGAGGCGTGCTGCACCACTTCAAGTGGCGCGGCCGCCTCTTCGACGCGTTCTCGCGCGAGCGCGGCGAAGGCACCAACTTCCGCGAGATGGCCGTCTACCGGAACTGGCTCGAGGCGCACGGTCGGCTGCCGATGGCGGGCGCGAAGCCCTGCTCGCGGGCCGCCCTCGAGGCCGAGGGCTGGCTGCGCCGCCCGTCGGCGGCGGAGCAGGCCGGCCTCGCCGCCCTGGTGCGCGAGCGCGACCTGGCCGCCGCCAAGCGGCTGCGGGTCGGCCTCGTGACCTTCGAACTCGGCGGTCCGGGCACCCCCAACGGCGGCATCGCGACCGCGATGTCGGCCCTCGCCAAGCTGCAGGCGGCCCACGGCATCGACGTCGAGGTCTTCTACTGCCCGTTCCAGCAGCCGCGCGAGCTGCCGCCGCTCTGGCTCGAGTACTGGTCGACCTTCGGGGTGAAGTTGCATTACATCCCCCGCCACTCGACAACCGAGGACCGCGGGCTCGAGACCCTCGAGGTCGCGAACGCGATCGTCGAGGCGGTGCGGAAGGAAGGCCGCTTCGACCTTCTGCACTTCCACGACACGCAGGGCTTCGCCGCCCCGTTCGGCATGCGGAAGGCCGAGGGCGTCGAGTTCACCGAGACCACGATCGCGATCACGACGCACGGCGGCACCCGCTGGCACAACGAGCCGAACGGCACGCCGTGGGACGAGGACGCCTACCGGCAGGAGCTCATCGCCCAGCGGCTCTGCGACGTGGTGGTATCGCCGAGCGCCTACCTCATCGGCTGGAACCGCGATCTCGCGGCCCTGCCCGAACGGACCATCGTCCTGCCGAACGTGCTCGAGCCCGAGAGCAAGTCGTTCGCGGCGCGGCCCGAGCGTCCCATCGTGCCGCGGTGCCTCGCGTTCTTCGGCCGCGTCGAGCAGCGCAAAGGCTTCGACCTCTTCCTCGCGGCCCTGCGCGAGCTGGCCGCCACCACCGACCTCCGGCCCGACGTCCTGGTCCTCGGCCGCTTCGGGAACGGCCAGTCGCAGGCCCGCTTCGACGCCGAGACGGCGGGGCTGCCCTTCCGCATCGAGCACCACCGCTCGCTCAATCCGCAGCAGGCGCTGCGGCTGCTGAAGGAACGGACGGCGCTCGCGATCATGCCCTCGCGGCTCGAGAACTCGCCCTATGTCGCCTACGAGGCGATGGAGAACCAGCTTCCCTTCCTCGTCAGCTTCACCGGCGGCACCGCCGAGCTCGTCCGCCCCGAGGACTGGCCGCAGGCCGAGCTGCCCATGGACCCGCCGGCGATGGCTGCGAAGTTCGCGGAAGTCCTTCGCCACGGGTTGCAGCCGGCGCGGCTCGCGCTCGATCCGCTCGAGATCGAGCTGCGGAACCTCGTGACTTGGCGCGAGCTGGCCGAGCAACGCGGCGGATTCGGGAAGCCGTCTCCCGCCCCGCGCTTCGCGCGGCATGGGCTTTCCGACTGGCGGTCCGCCGCGGCCCGCGACCCGGGCGAGCTGGTGGCGCTCGTGCCGGAGGGCCTCGTGATCGACGAGGGACACCTGCGTTCGATGGCCGGGGTTCTTTCGATTGATCCCTCGACGGACGCCGTCGAGGGCTACGCCGCGGTCGTCGACGACGAGTTGGGCACCGCGACCACCTCGCGTTACATCCGGAGCAAGGCGACGCGGCACGAGGCCGCGGCGCTCGCCGGGCCGCAGCCGGTGGTGATCCGGGCCGGCACGCTGGCCGGGCTCGCCGCGGACCTCGAACGGGCCGCGCCCGAGGGGCTTTATCCGGCGCTGATGACCGCCCTCGACGCGGCGGGCAAGGACGTGCTCGGGGTTCCCCTGTGCACGCACGTCCATCGGATGCGTACGGGGCTCGAGCAGCGCTCGCTCGGCACGCGGCTCTGGCTGCCGGTCGGGCGACAACCGAAGGCCGAGCGGCCGGCGCGGTCGGGCGACCAGATCTGGCAGCTCTGCGGGCGGCTGCACGAGGATCCCTACGTCGCGATCTCGATGTTCTCGACCGACACGCCGTTCGGGGCGCTCTCGCTCCATCCCGAGGCGTTCGAGGGCCGGCCCTCGCTGCACCTCATCACCCTCGGCAACTCGTTGCTGTGGGCAGTGCCGACCATGCTGCCGCAACGGATCGCCGAGGCCCGCCGCCGCTGGCCGCAGGCCCACTTCCGCGTGCTTGCCTCGGACGAGGTCGAGCTGAAGGCCCTTCGCAGCGCCGGCATCCCGGCCATCCTCGGCAACCTCAACATGTTCGCCGACGAGCGGGTCTTCCGGCCGCTCGCGCCGCGCGAGGGCGACCCCGTCGAGCCGGCGATGGACGCCGTCTGCATCGGGGCGCTCGAGCTTCGCGAGAACCATTACCTCGCCCGGCTCATCCCCTCGCTCGGCCTTGTCCACAACCGCTACGAGGGCATGGAAGACGTCGGCGACGAGGTGCGGAAGCTCCTGCCGCAGGCGACCTACCTGACCGATTCCGCGGAACGCCCCGAGGGGTTCTTCTATCCCTCGAACGACCAGCTCGTCGGTTGGATCAACCGGGCCTCGACCGGGCTCGCGCTTTCGCAGACCGGCGGGACCTGCCTGCCGACCGCCCAGTACCTGCTCTGCGGCACGCCGGTCGTGTCGGTGCCGAAC
>JBIKVN010000349.1:0-2557 GCA_044356865.1 Phycisphaerales bacterium
CTCGACGACGACGGCCTCACCCTCGAGATCGCAGCCCGCCGGTTTCTCGAGCCGCACCCGTCGGCCACCTGGACGATCCTGTGGAGCGGGCTGGTCGCCGACGCGACGGTCTTCGCGGTGCCCTTCGCCGGCCTCTGGTGGGTCGGATCGCGGCGACTCACTCGGCGGGCAGCCTCGGCAACAACCACTGCACGAGGATGAAGAGTCCCGCGGCGATTCCGAGGACCGTCAGCACCACCTGCACGGCCATGGTCACGACCGCCTTCCAGTAGCTGCCGAGCCCCCTCGCCAGCGACGGTCCGCGGACCGCCTTCCAGCTCATCGCGACCCCGAACGCCAAGGGCACGACCAGCACCCACCAGAAATGGGTCACTCCGGGCAGCGGATCCAGGAAGGGGACGTAGGCCAGGGCGGCGATCACGCGGCGGCCCCCCGTTCCTTCCGGCGCTCGCCGTCGGGCTCGTCGCGCCGCCGCTGCAGGGCGTCGAGGATCACCACGAAGTTCATGAGCCCCGCGAGGAAGGTGAAAAAGGTGCCGAACTCATTCGTGTGGGCCAGCCCCTTCGCGGTGGAGACCATCGGTCGCGGATTCGCGGGGTCGATGGGCATGCCGTACGGGGTGGGAGCCGGCAGGAGCTCGCCGTGGCGGCCCGACTTGAGCATCGACTCGTTGGCGAACGACGCGGCGAAGGCGATCGGACCCGCACCGGCCTGCCCGACGAACCAGAGGTGGTCTTCCTTCCGGTCGACCGCATCGATGCCGCCGACCAGCAGGCCGCCGAAAAACAGGATGAGCACGCCGGTCCCGGCCAGCACGCCCCGCCGTACCTGGCCGAGGACGACATGACCGAGGCCCGGGAAGACCCAGCCAAGCGCCGCCGCTCCGAGATTCAGGGGCGTGTCGTCGGAGTCGGTGCGGGCCATGCCGATGGGCGGGGGTTTCGGGGTGATTCCGGCAAGTCCGGAAAGGGACGCAAGCGTGGGGTCGATGCCCCCTCCGGCGGCTTCGGGCCAAGTCGCGACCCACGATGACCGACGAGGGGAAGTGTACCGCGACACCTCCGGAGAAAGCCATGAAGCCCACCAAGTCGAAGCGTCTCGCATCGCTCAATCGCCTCACCTCGCCCGACCGCGACGCCCGTCACCCCGCCACCGGCGAGGTGCTTGACCGCCGACTCGGCCTCGACCGCCGCGACCGGGAAGAGACGGACGACACCAACCTCGAGCGCCGCCGCGGCCCCGGCCGCCGGCTGACCGACTTCCTCAAGAGCGCCGAGGAAGGGGAAATGACGCAGGAGCAGTTCAGCTTCCTGATCGCCATCGACGCCTTCAAACGGGTGAACGGGGTCACTTTCCCGACCTGGACCGACGTCCTCGAGATCGTCCGGAAGCTCGGCTACCGGAAGACCTGCCCCAGCGAACTCAACCTGGGTGGGCGGATCGAGGACTGGACCGAGCGGGCGGACGCCCCGAGCGGGGTGCACAAGGAAGCCCCACTGACCCGTCTCGCCGGCTGATGCCGCCCGGGCGGGTCACTTCTTGAAGTGGTCGATGTTGATCTGGATGTACTTCCGCCACTCGGACGGAAGGTCCTCGGCCGGGTAGATGGCCTGGACCGGGCACTCGTCGACGCACAGCCCGCAGTCGATGCAGGTGTCGGGATCGATGTAGAGCTGGTTCGCGTCCGAGTAGCCCGACTCGTCCTTCTTCGGATGGATGCAATCGACCGGGCAGACCTCGACGCAGGCGGTGTCCTTGGTCCCGATGCACGGTTCGGCGATGACGTGAGCCATAGGGCGGGGATGTTAGGGCGGCGGACGGCGCGGGAAAAGCGGCGTGGAACCAGCGGGTTTTGCGAGGAAGCAAAAACGACCGGAGGCCGCCTTTCGGCGGCCGCCGGTCTTGTTTCTGCGGACTCAAACCGTCGCGTGATTCAGCGACGGCCGGCCTTCTTAGCGGCCTTCTTCTTCGCGACCTTCTTCTTCGCAGCCTTCTTCTTTGCAGCCATGTGAGGCTCCTCGTAGCGTTACGCTCTCGGTGTCGGAGTGGCTCGGGACCGGCGTAACGGAGTCCCTGCCTCAGGTAGTGAATCCGATATCGGCCCCGGTTGCAAGTGGTCTTGACAGAAAAGATTCAAGCGGCCCCTCCGAGTGGGTCGGGTGAGCCCGATCCGGAGCGCGGCGCGGAGGTGCTCGGCACGATGAACGAGTCACGCATGCGGATCATCCTCGTGGGCGCGAACGGACGCATGGGAACGCTCATCGACGCGTGCGCCGCGGGTGATCGTGAGGTGCAGGTCACGGCGCGGCTCGATCGGGAAAATCTGCCGTTTTCCTCGGCAAAATCGCGTCCGAACGAGGTCGCGCCGGCGCTCGGCGCGGAGGTCGTGATCGACTTCTCGAGCGACGAGGGCTGCCGCGGCGCGGCGCTGCTGGCGACCTCGATCGGCGCGGCCCTGCTGGTCGGCACGACCGGGCTCTCGGAGGCCACCGCCGCGGCCCTCGGCGAGGCGGCAAAAAAAATTGCCGTCCTGCCCTGCGCCAACACCAGTCTCGGG
>JBIKVN010000120.1:0-9342 GCA_044356865.1 Phycisphaerales bacterium
CCAGGTCGGCCTCGGGAGTCATCGGGTCGCTCCCGCCGAAGGCCGAAAGGTCGCCGCGCACCCGGGGGCCTCGGTGACCCGGACCGAGAGGACCGCGGCCGCGGCGGGCAGCCGCTCCGCCAGCCGCATGGCGACCTGGCGGGCGATCTCCTCGGCCGAGGGATTCACGCGGTCGAACGGCGGAACGGCATTCAGGTCGCGGTTGCGGAACGGGCCCACGATCTCGCCGAGATGCCGCTCGACCTCGTGAAAATCGAAGAGCAGGCCGTCGGCGTCGAGCTCGCCCCCGCCGATCCGGACCGTGACCCGGAAATCGTGCCCGTGCACCGGCTCGCGGGCCCCCCGGAACCTCAGGGCGTGGGCCGCCGAGAAGCTCGTCTCGACCTCGATCTCGAAGCTGCCGGCGGCGGGGACGGACATGGGAGGCGAGTATAGGGGTCGGTCGAGAGGCACCCGCGTCCGCCGAGAGCGAGCGAGAACGAGCCCGGCGCCGGTTTCGCCGGGGATCCGGAGTGCACGAGGCCCCCCCGGCAAGCCGATGTCCGATCCGCCATGGCCGACGCCCCGTTCATGCTCTCCGTCTCCGGCGCCCGCGGCATCGTCGGCCAGACGATGACCCCGACCGTGGCCGCCGAGTTTGCCGCCGCCTTCGGCTCGTGGATCCGCTCCCGGGTCCCGGGCCGCCCCCGCCTCTGCGTCGGACGCGACGGCCGGGCGGGCGGCGAGGCGCTCGCGGCGGCCGCCCGCGGGGGACTGGCCGGCGTCGGCTGCGACGTGGTCGACCTCGGCGTGACCATGACCCCGACCGTCGGGGTGATGATCGGGCATCTCGGCGGCGCGGGCGGCATGGAGATCACCGCAAGCCACAACCCGCTCGAGTGGAACGGCCTCAAGTGCCTCGACTCGGACGGCCTCGCCCCCCCGCCGTCGATCGCCGCCGACATCATCGCCCGCTTCCGCGACCGGAACTTCTCGTTCGTGGGCTCGACCGAGGTCGGCCGGATCACCGGCGACTCGAGCGGTGCCGAGACGCACATCGCGAAAGTCCTCGCGCAGGTCGACCTCGCGGCGATCCGGGCCCGCCGCTTCAAGGTCGCCCTCGACTCGATCAACGCCTCGGGCTGCGTGCCCGGCAGGATGCTGCTCGAGCGGCTCGGCTGCGAGGTCACGCACCTGAACGGCGAGCCGACCGGCGTCTTCGCCCATGTGCCCGAACCGACCGAGGCGAATCTCGTCGACCTCGCCGCGGCGGTGCGGGCCGGCGGCGGGCTCGCCGCGGGCTTCGCGCAGGACCCCGACGGCGACCGCCTCGCGATCGTCGACGGGAACGGCCGCTACATCGGCGAGGAGTACACGCTGGTCCTCGCCGCGCTCCGCCTGCTGCAGCGCCGCGGGAAAGGCACGCTCGCCGCGAACCTCTCGACGAGCCGAATGATCGACGACATCGCCGCAGGCTTCCCCGGCTCGCGGGTCGTCCGCACCGCGGTCGGCGAGGCGAACGTCGTGGTCGGACTGAAGGAACACCGCGGGATCCTCGGCGGCGAGGGCAACGGCGGCGTGATCCTGCCCGAAGTCTGCCTCGTGCGCGACTCGCTGACCGCGATGGCCCTCGTCCTCGACCTGCTCGCCGCGGACGGCCGGCCGCTCGCCGCGATCGTCGACGGGCTGCCCCGCTATGCGATGCTGAAGACCAAGCTCGACCTCGCCGCGGTCGGCGGCGCCGCGGCGGTCGCCCCGGCGCTCGCGAAAGTCCGGGCCGCGTTCGCGAAAGAACGCCTCGACGACCGCGACGGCATCCGCATCGACCTCGCCGACGGCTGGGTCCACCTGCGGGCGAGCAACACCGAGCCGATCGTCCGCGTCATCGCCGAAGCCCCCACCCGCGAGCGGGCCGAGCGGCTCGTCGCGGACTGCCGCGCGGCCGCCGGGCTGTGAGACGGCCTCACTTCACCGCGAGCTCGCGTTCCATCGGCACCGCCACGAGGCCGACGAGCGGACTCTTCGGGTCGAGCTGGATCTGGGCCAGCCGGATCGGCGTCGGCTGGAAGTAGCGAAGCGCCCCACCGGGGTTCGGCCCCTCGCCGCGGACATCCCAGAAGCGTTCGAAAGGCAGCCGCAGCGTCTCGCCGGGGGCGAGTCGTTCGACGAAGCACATGTACCGCTGGTTCAGCCAGAGGTCGACCTGCTCGAAGCGGCGCGGCGTGGCGTTGATCACCACCATCACGTCGCCGTCGTTGAGCACCTGCACCTGGATCGTCTCGCCCTGGCCCAGCTCCTGCGGGTAGGGCCGCGTGGCGAGCGCCGGCTCGTACCGCACCGGCCGGCACGCGGGCAACGCGAACGCCCCGAGCAACAGGAAGGCCGCGAGCCTCACTGGCCGAGCCTCGCCCGCTTCGCGTCCCACTCGGCGATCTCGCGCTTGTTCGTCGAGGCGAGCGGCTGCCCCGTGCGAAGCGCCTCGATCTCGAGCCCGGTCAGGTGCATCGCGTCCAGGCGGTAATCCTCGAACGCCTCGCAGGCAACCGGGGCGATCGGCTTGAGCAGCCGGTACATCGCCCGCGCGTAGTCCTGGATCTCGACCTGGGCGTGCGGGTCCATCCGCAGCGAGAGGAAGTGGAAGAGGTTGTGCAGGTCGCACTTCCAGTACCACTCGGTGTAGACCGAGACCGGCAGCGCCGCCCGGGCGATCTCGCGGGCGAGGCCCTGCTCGGTGAGCTTCAGGTACTCGGCGTAGTTCTCCTCGGCACGGTCGAGGAGCTGCAGGAACTGCTCCGCCGTGCCGATGTCGACCGGGGCGTCGCCGCCCTGCCGGTTGGTCGCGCTCTGCTGGCGGATGTCCTCGACGCTCGGCCGGTAGAAGCGGTCGGGCACGATCGAGTAGCGGGCCGAATACTCGTTCACGTTCGCGGTGCGGTGACGGATCCACTGCCGCGCGACGAAGATCGGCATGACCACGTGGAACTTCAGCTCGACCATCTCGAACGGCGTCGAGTGGCGGTGCCGCATCAGGTAGCGGACGAGCCCGCGGTCCTCGCTCACCTGCTTGGTCCCCTGCCCGTACGAGACGCGGGCCGACTGCACGATGGCGAAGTCGGCGGTGTGGCCCTGCGGGACGAGTCGCGGCATCGCGTCGACGAGGGCGACGAGGCCGTGGTCGTGGACGGGGATCTCGAGCCGGCTCGCCCCGTCCATGACGTCGCGGAGCGGGGTCTCGGGCTCGACGCGCCGGATCGGCGTGTCGTCGACGGGGCGGTGGGTGGCGGCGGAGGTGGCGCTCATGGCGGACTCAGGGGCGATCGGGCCCGGGGGCCGGAATGGTCGCAGATTCCCCGGGCGGAGACGCGACGCGGGGGGCGAATCCGGCCTTTCCGCGGGCATCGAGCCAGCCGTTCACCTCGCTGATGGTGCCGACGCCCGACGGCAGCCCGTCCGGGGCGAGGTACGGGGCCGCGGCGCCGCTGGCGGTCCAGAGCACCCGGATCTCGCGGAGGGCGTCGGGAAGCGGCTTGGCGGCCAGCCCCGCGAGCGCCGAAGCCCGATCGCGGGGCCACTCCCCCGCCGGCACCTCGGCGACGGCGTCGCCCCCCGGACCGAACCCGAGCAACGGCTCTTCACCCGCCGGGAAGCACCCGTGGACACCGGCGTAGGACAGCATCGCCCACGCGAGACTGCGGAGGCTGCGATCGGTCTCGACGGCGGTGCGGCGGACCCCCGCGGTCACGCGGAAACCGACGATGGTGATCGCCACCGCGGCGATCCCGAGGACGATGGTGAAGACGCGGGCCGCGGTCCGCCCGTCGACGGTCACGTCCGCATCCCCTCGAACTTCACGCGTTCCTTCTGCCGCCGCGGGTCGGCCTCGGGGACCGCCGACAGCAGGGCCCGCGTGTAGGAATGCTCCGGCCGGTTGATGATCCGGTCGCGGTCGCCCTCCTCGACGATGCGGCCGTTCCACATGACCGCGATCCGGTCGCAGATGTGGTGGACGACCGCCATGTCGTGCGAGATGAAGAGGTAGGAGAGGCCGAACTCCTTCTGGAGGTCGCCGAGGAGATTCAGGATCTGCGACTGGACCGAGACGTCGAGGGCCGAGGTCGGCTCGTCGCAGACGATGAAGTCGGGCCGCAGCGCGAGAGCCCGGGCTATGCCGATCCGCTGCCGCTGGCCGCCGGAGAACTCGTGCGGATAGCGGTCGGCGGCGCCGCGCCAGAGCCCGCACCGCTCGAGCAGCGCCCCGACCTGCTCGCGCAGCTCGTCGCCCTTCGCCATGCCGTGGACCTCGAGCGGCTCGCCGACGAGGCTTCCGACGCGCATCCGCGGGTTCAGCGAGCCGCCGGGATCCTGGAAGATGATCTGCATCCGGCGACGGGCCTGCCGCAGCTCGGCCGAGGGCATCGCCAGCACGTCGCGGCCGTCGAAGAGCACGCCACCGCCGGTCGGCTCGAGCAGCCGCAGGATGGCCCGGCCGACCGTCGTCTTGCCGCAGCCGGACTCGCCCACGAGCCCGAGCGTCTCGCCCTTCCTCAGATGGAACGAGACGCCGTCGACGGCCTTGACCGTTCCCACCCGCCGCTGGAGCAGCCCGCGGCGCACCGGGAAGTGCATCTTCAGGTCAACGACCTCGAGCAGCGGCCGCTCGAGGAGGGCCTGCTGCTCGCTGAGACCCGGACGGGGGTCAGGGGAAACCATGGGTCGCGATGATACGGCCGTTCACAGGAGCGGGAGCACCATGTTCCGGACCTGACCGTCGGGCGTCACGAAGGTCAGCGGGATCTGGTACGCCCCCGGCATCCGCCGCACGTTCTCGAGGTAGCGGCCGACCCGCAGGTACAGCTCGTCCTCGCTCACCACCGACTGGCCGAGCACCTCGACCACGATCGAGCCGGTCGGCATCACCGAGGCGATCTCGGATTCGGGGCGGACCGCGGCGACCAGCACCCCGCGGCGGAACGGGATCTCGCGCTCGCGGCAGTTGGCCTGCGTGGCGGTCTCGAGGTCCTCGATGCCGAGGCGGCCGATCGCCTGGATGAAGAGCGGCGTCGCCCGACGGGCGGGCTCGAGCTTCCCGAGGGCGATGCGGAAGTCGCGGCTCTCGCTGGTGCCGGTCTCGGGCGAGATGCGCCAGACCTCGAGGGTGATCTCGGCCCCGGGACGCTTGCTCGAGATGATCGCGGGCACGAGCCGGTCGCTCGTGATCGGGCGGCCGTCGATGCGGGTGATCACGTCACCGATCCGCAAGCCGGCCCGGCCGGCCGGCGAGCTCTCGTCGAGACCGGTGATGACCGCGCCCTCTCCGCGAAAGTTCTCGTGGACGAACGCATAGATCGGCTGCGCGGCCGCCGAATGCAGCAGCGGATTCGCCGGGTCGTCGACGCTCACGCCGAGGAACCCCTTCTGCACGTCGCCGGTCTCGATGAGCTGCGAGACCACGCTCTCGATCATGGTCATGGGGATCGCGAGGCCGATGCCCGCGAACTGCCCCTGGCCGACGACATTGCCGCGACCGGTCGCGATCGCGGTGTTCATGCCGACCACGCGGCCGCGGATGTCGGTCAGCGGACCGCCGGAGTTCCCGGGGTTGATCGCGGCGTCGACCTGGATGAAGTCCTGGTACAGGATCTCGTTCAGGCCCGCCGAGCGGCCGAGGCCCGAGACGATGCCCGAGCTCATCGAGAAGCGGAAGTCGAAGGGCGAGCCGAAGGCGTACACGAGATCGCCCTGCTGGAGCTCGTTGCTGTCGCCGCGGCGGGCCGGGTGGAGGTTCGACGCGTCGACCTTGAGCACCGCGATGTCGGTGGGCAGGTCGAGGCCGACCACTTCCGCCTCGCGAAGGTCCCCGCCCGCGAGCTGCACCTGCACGCGGCTGGCCCCGTCGACCACGTGGGCGTTCGTGACCACATGGCCCTCCTCGTCGTAGACCCAGCCGGAGCCGCTCGAGACATAGGGCTGCGACGCGCTCCGTCGCCGGACCTCGCCGACCACCGAGACATGCACGACGCTCGGCTCGACCATCCGGGCGATGTCGCGGTTGGCCTCGTTGATCCGCTCGAGCACGCTCCCGTCGTCGAGCCGGTTGGCGGCCTCGACGATCTCGACCGAGGTCTGGGCGTGGGTGAAGGTCCGCACGGCCATCGGGCCGGCGAGCAGGGCGAAACCGGCGGCGCCGAGGACGACGAGGCCGGGACCGTAGGAATGCAGGTGGCGCATGGTTCGGCTCCGGGGAGGGCCTGATTGTTGCCGGGGTCGCGTCGGGGTTCCACCGGGCAAGCCGGGATCGCGAAGGCCCCCGGAAGGGGTTCACCTTCGCGATCCGGCCGCCGGTCCGGAAGCGTTCCCGCCGAGGGACGCAGGAAGGCCCGTGAAGGTTCGGTCCCCGCCACGAATTGGGATGGAAGTCGCCGGATACCGGACCGCAGGCGCCGCAGTCAGCGTCCGAGGATCTCGCGACGCAGGCCCGCCAAGGCCGTAAGTTCTGCGTCGCTCATGACATACGGATGCTCGCCCAGCTCGCCGTTTGCGACGCGGTCGCGCCAGAGCCGACCGAGGTGCAAGAGCTGCGGTCCGAGCTCAACCAGCGGCCGGGCGAACGAGGGCTGCCAATGCGTGAGCCCGAGCAGGTCGTGCGTGACCACGATCTGCCCATGGCAGGCGGGCCCGGCGCCGCAGCCGATCACGGGGATCTTGACGCTTGCGACGATGAGTTCGGTGACTTCCTGCGGCGCGGCCTCGACGAGCAGCATCACCGCCCCCGCCTCCTCCATGGCCTTCGCGTCATCGACAAGCTTGCGGGCCGCCTCGGCGGTCTTGCCCGCTGCGTAGTAGCCGCCGTGGAGCCGGGCGTGCTGCGGCCGGCTGCCGATATGGGCGACGACGGGAATGCCGGCCCGGGCCAGCTTCCGCACCAGCCCCGCGAACGACGCGTCGACCTCGAGCTTCACGCAGTCGGCCTGACCCTCGGTCATGAAACGCCCCGCGTTCCGCACGCCCTCCGCCTCGTCGGCGTGGTAACTCAGGAACGGCATGTCGCCCATCACCAGGCACTTCGGGGCCCCCCGCTTCACCGCGGCGGTCAGCGTGACGAGAAAGTCGAGCGGACAATGGATCGTCGCCGGATACCCGAGGATCACCTCGGCCGCGGTGTCGCCGACCAGCAGCACCGGCACGCCGGCCCGCTCGAGCCAGCGGGCGGTGGTCGCGTCGTAGCAGGTCAGGCACGCGAAGCGCACGCCGTCGCGGACCATCTTCTGGAGGGTGCGGATGGTGACCGGGGCGACGAGGCCGTCGCCGGTGGTCGCGGAGGATTCGGTCATTCCCTCAGGCATGGGACCGGGATGCTAGCGGGCCGGCGAAACCGGCGGTCAGAAGAGCTGCCGAGTCAGGTTCGGGATCACGTTATCGCGACCCGCCACGATCATGTCGGCGATCTCGATCGCCTCCCCGAACGACGCCCGAGCCTTCTCGAGGTCGTGGCACGGGGCCAGCACCTGTCCCTGCTCGAGATGCTCCTGCGTAGCGACCGCGTCGCCGGCCACGAGCACCGTGAGGCGGTTCATCGGAAGCAAGAGCCCAGTCAGGCCCGGGTGCACGCCGTGCAGCGGGAAGAGGTCGACGCCCTCGGCGACCTCGTCCTCGGCGGCCTGGCAGCGCTCGAGGATGGCGACCTCGTGGCCGAGGGCCTTTTCGACCTCGTCGTCGCCCTGGTCGTGGGCTTCCTTCAGGCGGCCGATCAGGTGCACGCCGACCGCCTCGCGCTCGGCGTTCGAGACGAGCCAAGTCGCCTTGTCGAAGGCGAGCAGGCCGCGGCGATGCAGCGGATGGAAGCAGGTCAGGAAGACATGGGTGATGTCCTTCGCCTCGAGCCCCGCCCGCTCGGCGAGCCGCGGGAGCAAGAGCGGCCCCGGCAGCGACGGGTCGACGAGGATGCGGGTCTTGCCGCTGGTGATGAGCGTGGTCGTGGCGTGGGCGGGCCGCACCTCGCCCCGCTCGCCGCGCAGCGGATGGGCGGCAAGGGCCCCGATCGAGATCACGCGGAAGTCGGTTCCGGCCATGGGTTCGTTCCTCACTCGGCAAGCTGGTCGTGGGCGAGCCGGCCGAGCGGGTCGTTCGGGTCGAGCCGCTTCGCCCGCAAGGCCTCGACGACCGACGGCGGGACCAGCGTCGCCAGCTTCTCGAGCGAGCCCCCGAGGGCCGCGATCTGCTGGATGAGGCTCGAGGAGGTGTAGGCGTACGCCTCGCCGGTGACGATGAAGGCGGTCTCGATGCCGGCGACCTGGCGGTTGGTGATCGCGAGCTGGCACTCGCCCGCGAGGTCGGTGATGTTCCGGATGCCGCGGATGATCGCGCACGCCCCGACCTTCTGGGCGTAGTCGACGGTCAGGCCCGAGTACGCCTCGACGCGGACCGGGGCGAAACCGGGCTCGCGCCGCACGAGGTCGGCGACCAGCTCGCGGGCGAGGCGCAGGCGCTCCTCGATCGGGAAAAGCGGGGTCTTGCTCGGGTTCCGGCCGATCGCGAGGATCACCTCGTCGAAGAGCCGCCGGCTGCGGCCGAGGACATCGAGATGCCCGTAGGTGATCGGGTCGAACGATCCGGTGTAGATGGCGAGGTGGCGGGCCACGGGATGTCAGCTCACAAGGCCCGCGAGGCCGGCCGAACGCAGGATCGTGCGGAAATTCTCGGAGAAGACGAAGTTCTCCTCGGGGAACTCGAGGCCCTGCAGGTTGTTGTCGAGGTGGCTGAACATGAGCTCGACGACGCCGATTTCCTTCCAGGTTCCCGTCCGGTGGTCGAGCCGCTCGATCGTGCCGCGGGTCGCGGCTCCGGCGTCGTCGATGCGCTCGAGCGTCGCGTCGTAGCGGACGGTGTGACCCGGCAGGACGTCGTCGGTGAAGGTGGCCGAGGCGACCTTCGCCAGCACCACCTTCTCGCGGAAGCCGTGCACGCTGCCGACGAGGATCCCCGCGGTCTGGGCCATCCCCTCGAGCAGGAGGCACGACGGCATCACCGGGGCTGCCGGCAGCTCGCCCTCGGCCCGGAAGTGGTCGTGCAGGTGCTCTTCCGCGAGCGAGACGTTCTTGATCGCGACCATCCGCGCCCTCGGCTCGAAGGCGACGATGGAATCGATCCACATCCAGCGCATGACGGACCTCAGTGGGCGAGCTTGCGCTCGACGAAGTCGACGAGGCTCGTGACCGTGAAGAGCTCGCTGAGCCTGGTGACCTGCGGGTCCTGCTCGAACGAGCCGAGGGTGATGTGCGGCATCCGCTCCTTGAGGAGGGCGAGGCCCTTCGCGGTGACCTTCCCGCCCTCGACGAGGCTCGGGTCGGTCATGAGGTTCTCGGG
>JBIKVN010000009.1:0-29909 GCA_044356865.1 Phycisphaerales bacterium
TTGCCCTGAACGGGGGGGCCTCCGGGGACCATGGTGACCACGACGACCATCAACCTTGGGAGAACCGACGGGCCTTCTTCGTGGCCATCGCCCGGGAACTCGCCCGTTTCCTGATCCAGCACCGGCGCACCCATCCCGCGAACGGGCGGGGCGGCTTCGCCCGCGTGCTGCCGCTCGACCTCGATTTCGACTCGATCGCTTCGTTCGATGCGGCGCTCCTGGCCACCGACGCAGGCGTCTTCGACTCGCTCATCCGGCTCGAGGATGACCACCTGCGGGCCGCCGAGGTCGTGTGGCTACGGTATGTCTGCGGCTTGACCATCGACCAGAGCGCGGAACTCCTGGGCGTCAAGTCCCGGACCGTCTGCAAGCACTGGAACTACGCCAAGGCGTGGATCCGCCGGGACCTCGAGGCCGCCTTGGGCAGGAAGTTGCCGGTCGCGGTCTGAACCGCCCGGCCGGGTCATGGATCCTGAACGACTCGATTCGGAGGAGACCGCCGACCTCCTCGACGAATGCGTGGCGTTACCCCTCGCCGAGCGTACGGCGTTCCTCGACCGGCGATGTGCGGGGCGGGAGCGGCTTCGTCGCGAGGTCGAGTCGCTGCTCTCGTTTCTTCCCGACCCGGAGCCCGACGACGACGACGATGAGTCGGCCCGGGCCATGCGTCGGGTGGGCCTCGAGATCGGCGGGTGCCGACTGCTGGAACTGATCGCGATCGGCGGCATGGGCGCGGTCTATCGGGCCGAGCAGGAGTCGCCCCGCCGGGAAGTCGCGGTGAAGGTGCTGCGGCCGGACGGGCTCGGGACCGACGCATGGCGGCGGCTGAAGCGGGAGGCGCTCGCCCTCGGACGGCTCGACCATCCCGCGATCGCCCGCGTCTTCACCGCGGGCATCCATCGCGACGGACACGGGGCGACCCCCTACCTCACGATGGAACTCGTGGAGGGGGCCCGCACCGTCACCGAGTGGTGGCGATCGACCCGACTTCCGCGCACGGCAAGACTCGAGCGCTTCGCGACGATCTGCGAGGCGATCCACCACGGACACATGAAAGGGGTGCTGCACCGCGACGTGAAGCCGTCGAACCTGCTGGTCGACCGCGACGACCGCCCGAAGGTCATCGACTTCGGAATCGCCCGCGTGCTCGAACCCGGCACCGACAGCGGGACCGCTCCGGTCACCGCCGGCCGGGTGATCGGGACGATCTCCTACCTGAGCCCCGAGCGGCTCGAGGGGCGCGGGGGAGTCGACGTACGCAGCGACGTGTACGGGCTCGGCGTCGTGCTGTACGAGCTGCTCGCCGGAACGTTGCCGTTCGGCAAGGGCGACTCGCTCGCGGCGACGGCGGCGTCGATCGCCCGCGGCGCGGCGCCCCGTCCCTCGACCTTCGATCGGACCTGCCGCGGCGACCTCGACGCCATCGTCGCGACGGCAATGGCTCCGAATCCGGACGACCGCTACGACAGCGTCTCGGCCCTCGCGGCCGACCTGCGGGCCCACCTGGCCGACCGGCCGATCCGGGCCCGGGGGGCCGGGCGTCTGGCCGCCCTGAAGGCGTTCCTCCGCCGGAACCGGCTGGGAGTCGCCGCGGCCGCAAGCGTCTTCCTGGCGTTGCTGACCGGGTTGGTCTTCAGCTTGAGGGCCACCGCGCGAGCGGAACGGGCCCTCTTCCTTTCCAAGCTGGCGCAAGGCGACTTCATGATGGGCCGGGGCGAAGTCGGGGGCGTCTTGCAGATCCTGCGCGAGATCGGTCCGGAGCGGCAGGATCAGTGGGCGGTCGAGGTCCTGGAACGGAGTACCGACGACTCGATCGACAGCGCCGGCTTTGGCGAGTGGAACCTGTTTCGCGGCCGTTCAACGGTCGATCGCTCGCGGGTGCTGGCCAGCGGCTGGGGTGAACGACCGGAACTCGTGGTGCTGCGGACGTCGCCCGCCGGGGTCGAGCGGCGCATTCCCCTGCCGTCGCTCGGCATGGGCGCCGACTGGGGAATCCCGCTCGCCGACGGCGAGGCGACCGTGATCGCCGGCCTTGCGGACGGGCGGGTGGTCGGTCTCCGCGAGCGAGACGGTTCGATCGTCCGGGTCTTCACTCGGGTCGAGATTCCCGCGGAGGCTACGGGGCCGGACACCATCAGCGACGTCGCGCTCCACCCCGGGGGGCGTTGGCTCGCGGTCGGACACTCCACCGACACGGTACGGCTCGTCGACCTCCTCGACGGGACGGAACGGGACATCCACGGCTTCGCGAATCCCGCGGAACCGAACTGGATCTTCCTCGACTGGAGCCCGGACGGTTCGCGGCTCGCGGTCGCCGCGACGGGCGGTACCTTCACGATCGAGGCCGAGACGGGGCGCGTGAACCGACTCTCGCGGAAGTCGGCCAACCAATCGGTCTTCTCTCCCGACGGGACCCGAGTGGCGAGCGTCGGATCCGACGGCGGCCACGAGATCATCGAACTCGAGACCGGAGAGGTCTCGGGTTCCCCACAGCCACGTTGGCCCACCTGGGGCGCGGCCTGGAGCCCCGACGGACGATCGCTCGCGATCGTCGGACGGTCGAACATCGCCCTCGTCGAGGACCCCGAACAGCCGCTCATGATCAGGTTCAGCAGCCCGGCCAATCCGATCTGGACCGTCTGCTGGATCTCTCCGGATTCCATCCTGACGCTGCCCCGGGGCCACGTCCACTCGACGCGACAACCGCCACTTTGGCTTTCCAGCGCCAACATCGGCACCAGGCCGGGGATACAGCAACTCGAACGCACGGTCGTGAAGCTTCGTTTCATCAGCGGTGGCGCCGAGATCGTGGCGACCGGCCCGGGCGGCATCGTCGAACGCATCGACCCGCTTCTCGGGATCCGCCGGAAAATCGCCGAGGTTCCGGTTCGGGCCGCGGCGACGGATCTATGCGCGATCTCGGGGACCTGTGCGATCGTCAGCGGCCTCGAACCAGGTCCGCTCTGGCTGGTCGACGCCGAGGATGGCTCGATCCGGAAGATCGATGGCGAGTTCCTCGGTCCGGTCGCGATCGCTCCGGGCGGCCGAAGGGCCGCGGTCCTGCTGGCCGACGGCGATGCGTCGATCGTCGACTGCGAGACCGGCCGGATCGAGGGGCGGAGCTCGCGATCGATGAAGTCCCGGACGATCGACTTCGTCTGGCTGGATGCCGAGACCGTCGCATGGTGCCTCCCGGTCGGAGGGTCGATCCTCACCCGCCACCCCGATGGATCCTGGTCAAGTTCCTTCGATCAACGTCGCGCTGCGATGGCGATCTGGCCGGGACGGGACGGGAACTGGTACTGGAGCGACCTCTCCTCCCGACTCTGCCGGTCGGGACCGATGGCCATCGGTGATCCCGACGCTCCCGAGCTCTTTCGTGACCGCGGACGGATTCTCTGCCTGGCCCCCCATCCGACCCTGCCCTTGGTCGCCTGCGGCACCGCGGACGGTCGCGTCCTGGTCTTCGACGAGTCGCTGTCCGCCGTCGTCGCGAACTACGCCGTCGCCGTGGGAAACAGGACCACCGGCATCGACTGGTCACTGGACGGATCGATGCTCACCACCCTCGGCGTGGACGGGACCATTCGCTTCTTCGACCGTCGATCCTTGGCCGACCGTTGGCCCGAGATCGAGCAAAGATGGGCGGAGGTCGCGTCGAAGGGCGGTAACGCCGGGGGTGGATGAGGCCGGGAACGCTCTCGGCCGGTCACGCCGGCTTGCGAACAACTCCGGGGTCATCGACGCCGGGCCGCGGCTTCCGAACGGTCCTGACTCCCGTCTCCGTGACCGGCCCGGTCACCGCCACGCGGCCAGCAGGTTCGCGAGGTCGTTGGCGTCGACCGTCCCGTCGTCGTTCAGGTCGGCGGGGCAGCCCGCACAGGCGCCCCACGACGAGAGCAGGATCGTGAGGTCGGCCCCGTCGACCGTGCCGTCGCCGTTCAGGTCGCCGAAGACGCCGGGGTCGACCGGACGGACGATCACGGAAACCCACGCCCGCGTCGAACCGTCGTCGAGCGAGCGGGCCCACAGCACCGTCGCGAATTCGGCCGTGGCGTCGGCGGGGATCGGGATCGTCGCGGTGGCCGTCGCGGACACGCCCGGGGCGACCGGCCCGACGAGGGCCGGCGAGAAGCTCACGCCCTCGCCCTCCCACGCGAACGACCGGGGCAGCGACATCGCGTTCGTCACCGAGACGGTCACCGTGGCAGTGCCGCCGGGCGGGCCTTCGACCGGACCGGCGCCGGCGGAAACGGTCATTCGGGCGTCGATGGTCTCCTCGACGCCGGGCATCGAGGCGGCGCCGGGGCCCCAGACGGGGTCCCAGGCGCACTCCTGGCCCCGCAGGACCAGGTCGAGAAACCCGCGAAGGAGGGTCTTGGTGATGGCCAGCTGCTGGTCGCGGGACAAAGGAGCGTTGTCGCAGCCGATGATCGAAGAGTCGATGAACCCGCAGTGTCCGCCGCCGGTGATCGAGCGGATCTGGCGCGGCCCGACGGCGTTGGCGTACTGCACGGTCGCCGACCCGTTCGGCGGCACGATCGAGTCGTTGCTGCCGACGATGAGCATGGTCGGCGTCACGATCGAGGACATGGCCGCGTTCGAGCTCGGGTTGGTGTTCGCGGCGGCCAGGGTCACGAGGGCCCGCTCGCGCGGGTCGTCCTTGGCGGCGAGCATCGCGGCGCCGCCGCCCATCGAGTGTCCGCTGAAGGCGATCGCATCGACCGCGACCTTGCCGGGATACTGGCCGGACTTCCCGTTCTGGACGACCAGCCAGTCGACCGAGTACCGGAGGTCGGCGGCGAACGCGGAGTGGTTCGGGAAGAGTCCGCCCTGCGACTGGCTGGCGATCACGAAGTATCCGTGGCGGGCGAGACCCGCGAGCGTCGACTGGTAGAGCGTGACCGGCGAGAGGAATCCGTGTCCGAACGAGACGATCGGATACGGCCCGCCGCTCGGGTCGAACGGGGCGTTCACGCCCTCGGAGGTCGCCGGATAATGAAGCGTTGCGGTGAAGGTCGAGCCGTTCGGGCGCGAGACCGTCACGTCGCGGCGACCGGCCGCGTGGGGCGGCGGGTCGGTGCACTGGGCCGCGGCGACGGGCGCGAGCAGGACGGCGGCGGCCAGGGTCACGAGCCGGCGGGCGGGGCGGCGGGAGAACGGGGACATGAACAGGGACATGAACATGGACAGGATCTCCTCTTCAAGACGGAGCCGGCTTTCGCACGGCGTGGCCCGATGGAGTCGGCCGAAGGGCCGGACCGTTCATCATGGTGGCCCGAGTCCGGGCAAGTTCGCGCGCCGAACCGAGGAATCCGGGCAAATCGGTGGATTCCCGCCCCTTGGGAACCCGCCACGGCCGTGCCGCCGGCGGGTTCGACGACGGGTCGTGGCCCCGTCGTTCCGGGTGCGGGGCGCTCGAAGGCTCGTTCCCGATCCGCCGCGAGCGCCGCCGTCAGGGCTTCGGCGCCAGCAGGATGTCCTTGAACTCGATGTGGGCCCCCTCGGACTGGAGCGCGATCCGTCCGGGCACGACTTCGACATCCGTGGCGCGATTCTGGAGCAGGCCGTTCACGTAGAGCTCGAGCGTGCCGCCGTCCATCACGATTCGGTACTCGTTCCACTCTCCGAGCGGCTTCTCGTTGGTCGGGTGTTCCTTCCGCGTGCGGCGCCCCTCGGTGCGACCGGCGTCGGCCTTCGCCGGGAAATCGCCGATGTTCCAGATGTCGCCGGCGTTCTTCGAGTGGAGTTGCGCTTCCAGCGACTTCGGCCAGACCGTGTCGGCACCGACGACCCGCAGCAACACGCCGGAGTTGCCCTCGCCCTTCGCGGGATCGAACCGCCACTTGAGCGTCAGCTCGTAGTTGGTGAACTCCTTCTCGGTCTGGATGTAGCCGATCGGGTTTCCCGCACAGACCATCACGCCGTCCTTGACCGACCAGACCGTCGCGGGATCGCCCTGGGGCAGAAAGGGCTTCCAGCCGGCAAGGCTCTTGCCGTCGAAGAGCTTGATCGGTGCGACCGCCGCGGCCTTGCCGGCGGGTGCGGCCGGGGGCGAGACGGGGGCGCTCGACGCGATCGAGAGGACCGAGAGGGCAAGCAGCGTGGTGAACATGGGGCGGGAGTCTACCGGCCCTTTCCGGCGGTCCGCGGGAACCAGCACTTTTTCTTGCCGGCCCCGGCACGAAGGGCGACCGCCCACCACCGCCCTGCTACAACCCCGCCCGATGACCTCGCGAATCGCCGACGCCGAACGGGCCGCCGCCTCCTTCCTCATGATCGGTTTCGAGGGTCTTTCCCTGACCGATGGGGCCCGCTCGCTGCTTCGCCGCGGGGCGTTCGGGGCGATTCTCTTCGCCCGCAACTACGCCGACCGCGAGCAGGTCGCCGGGCTCTGCGGCTCGATCAAGGCCGCCGATTCCGCCCGCCCCGTCGCGGTCGCCGTCGACCAGGAGGGCGGCCGGGTCCTCCGCTTCCGCGGCCCCGGCTTCACCGACGTGCCGGCCATGCGCGACGTCGGCCTCCACGGCGGGCCGGACCGGGCCCGCGCGGTCGGGGCCCTGCTCGCGAGCGAACTCCGCCCGCTCGGGATCGACATCGACTTCGCCCCGGTCCTCGACGTCGACAGCAACCCCGCGAACCCGGTCATCGGCGAGCGAAGCTTCCACCGCGTGCCCGAACGCGTCGCGGCGTGCGGCGTCGCCCTGATCGAAGGCCTCCAGTCGGGCGGCGTCGCGGCGTGCGGCAAGCACTTCCCCGGGCACGGCGACACCGATCTCGACAGCCACCACCACCTGCCGCGGCTCGGGCACGACCTCGCCCGGCTGCGGGCGATCGAGCTCGTGCCGTTCCGCGCCGCGGTCGCGGCCGGCGTCGCGGCGATCATGAGCTCGCACATCCTCTTTCCCGCCCTCGACGCGGCGCGGCCGGCGACGATGAGCCCGGCGGTCCTCGACGGCATCCTGCGCAAGGAACTCGGCTTCGGCGGCGTCGTCTTCTCGGACGACCTCGAGATGAAGGCGATCGCCGAGCACTATTCGATGCCCGGCGCGGCGGTCGACGCGGCGGCCGCGGGGTGCGATGTGCTGCTCGTCTGCCACACGGCGGAACTGCAGGAGGCCATCTTGGCGGCCCTCGCGAAGGCGATCGTCGACGGGACGCTGGCGGCGGCCCGGGTCGCCGAGGCGGAAGCGAGGCGGAAGGCCCTGGCAGCGCTGTTCGTGCGCTGAACTTCACCGCGGATGGGCAGGCTCCGTGAAGACGGCCCCTCCGCCGCGCCGATAACCCCAGTTCGCACGGGCCGTTCGCGTGCGAGGAATCCCCGCCATGACTGTCGAAATCGGATTCGTGCTGCTGGTCCTCCTCGGGGTGCTTGGCCTCATGGCGACCACGCGCATCGCCGCCGACCTCATCATGGTGGCGGCGCTGACCGCGCTGCTCGTGGTGCCCGTTCCGGGCAAGGACGGTGCCTGGAAGATGGGCGTCCTGACCCCTTCCGAGGCCTTCGCCGGCTTCAGCAACACGGGCATGCTGACCGTGGGCGTGCTGTTCATCGTGGTGACCGGCCTGCGCGAGACCGGCGGGATCGACTGGATCGCGTCGCGCCTGCTCGGCCGGCCGAAATCCGAGCGCGGCGCGATGGTGCGGATGGCGCTGCCGGTCTCCGCCATGAGCGTGTTCCTGAACAACACCCCGATCGTCGCGATGATGATCCCGGCGGTGCAGGACTGGTGCAAGAAGCTGGGCATGAGCCCGTCGAAGCTCATGATCCCGCTGAGCTACGCGACGATCCTCGGCGGCACCTGCTCGCTCATCGGGACGAGCACGAACCTGGTGGTCGCGGGCCTGGTCATCGCCCAGACCGACCTGCCGCCGCTCGGGATGTTCGACATCACATGGGTCGGGGTCCCCACCGCGATCGCGGGCATCGCGTTCTGCGTGATCCTCGGGCCGATCCTGCTGCCCGACCGGGACAGCAAGCGAAAGGGGCTGACCGACGTCAAGGAGTACACCCTCGAGCTCATGGTGCCCGAGGGCAGCGGACTTGTCGGGAAGACCGTCGAGCAGGCCGGTCTGCGGGCCCTGCCCGGTTGCTACCTCGCCGAGATCCAGCGCGGCGACGACGTCCTCTCGGCGGTCGGGCCCGAGCAGGTCCTGCGGTCCGGCGACCGGCTGGTCTTCGTGGGCGTCGTCGAGTCGATCAAGGAGCTCGCGAACACCCGCGGGCTGCTCCTCGCCACCGACCAGGTCTTCAAGCTCGATTCGCCGCGCTGGCGGCGCCGGCTGTTCGAGGCGGTCGTGGCCCGCGGCGCGAGCCTCGACGGGAGGACCATCCGCGAGGCCCAGTTCCGCAACACCTTCAACGCGGTGGTCATCGCGGTAGCCCGCAACGGCGAGCGGCTCACCGGCCGCCTCGGCGACATCCGGCTCCAGGCGGGCGACCTGCTGCTCGTCGAGGCCGAGCAGGGTTTCGCCGACCGCGCCGCGGCCTCGCGCGACTTCCTGCTCGCGAGCCGGATCGAGAACTCGACGCCCCGCCGCCACGACAAGGCGTGGCTGGCGATCTCGATCCTGCTCGCCATGGTCGGGCTGGCGACCTTCGAGGTCATGGACATGCTCATCGCGGGCATCCTCGCGTCGGGCGCCATGATCCTCTCACGCTGCTGCACCGCGACGGAGGCCCGCCGCAGCATCGAGTGGCCCGTGCTCATCGTGGTCGCGACGGCGCTCGGGCTCGGCAAGGCGATCGAGAAGTCGGAGGCCGCCGGGCTGCTCGCGGGCGGGGTGCTGGAGATCGTCGGGACGAACCCGTGGCTGGTGCTGCTCGGCATCTACCTGGTCACGAGCGTCGTGACCGAGTTCGTGAGCAACAACGCGGCGGTCGCGATCGTCTTCCCGATCGCCCAGGCCACCGCCGCCAAGCTCGGTGTCGACTTCACGCCGTTCGTGATCGCGATCATGATGGCGGGCTCGGCGAGTTTCGCCACGCCGATCGGATACCAAACCAATCTCATGGTCTACGGACCGGGCGGCTACACGCTCAAGGACTTTCTCCGGATCGGCATCCCGATGAACATCGTCACGTGCATCGCGACGGTGGGCGTGACGCCGTTCTTCTTCCCGTTCAGGCCGGCCTGAGCGGAGCCGTCAGGTTTCGGGCCGCGAAAGGGCCTCGATCTCGACGGCGTAGGGGCTTTCGGAGAGCGCCTGCGTGAACTCGGCGCGGAACGCCTCGCGCGAGATCTCGTCGTCGGGCCACGCCTCGTCGAGGAAGCGGAACGCCCGCTCGCGGTGGCCGGAGTAGACGAGCTCACCCATCCGCCTCACGAGCGGGGCGAGCCAGCCTTCGCGGAAGATCCGCCGCTCGTCCGCGGAGGTCGCGGCGACTTCGGCCTTGCGGAGATCGCCGATCGCCCGAACCTCCCCGGCCAGCATCCCCTCCGGCGGCGCCGGCTTCCGCATGAGCCGCGGCGAGACCCGCCAGACGTCGCCGCTCGGGCCTCCGGCCGTGAGGATCACGCCCATCCGCGGCGATCCGGCCCCGCTCGTCCATCGGTAGTCGAGGCACTCGTCCTTCGCGAGCAGCTCCCACGTCAGGCCGTCGCCGTCGAGGTCGCGCAGCTCGCCCGGAAGCGTCGCGAGCGGGACGAACCCGCCCGAATCGCCGATCGCAAGCCAGTGCGTCGCGGCGCCCCCGCCCGAGCCCGCGTTGAACGAGGTCACGACGAGGTCGGCGATGCCGTCGCCGTCGAGATCGTCGCCGAAACCCCGGCGCCCGTCGCCGCCGAGCGTCCACGGCTCGGCGGGGACGCCCGCCGCCAGGTACGCGGCCTCGATCGACCAGACGGTCTCGGGGCCGCGCAGGACCCGCAGCCGCCGCCACGGCGCATCGGGGTCACGCGACTCCTCGAGCGTGACGAACCAGCCGGGCAACGGGGCCGCGCTCACGACGACCTTCCACCGGCCGAGGATCCCGACCAGCACGCCGTCGCGGCCGTAGCGCGAGAAGACGAGGGCGAGCGTCAGCCAGAAGACGCCCGCCGCCGCGAGCGTGACGCCCCAGCGACGCGACCCGAGCCACCAGGCGCCGCGATCGGCGGTCGCGAAGCCGCACTCGGGGCAGCGCGACGCCGCGTCGACGCCCTTCATCGGGTAACGGCAGCGCGGGCAATGCGGCTCGGGCAGCGGTCGGCGCCGCAGCGCGAACCCCGCGACCGCCGCCGCGACGATCGCCACCGTCGCGGCGACGGCCAGCAGGAATGGGGGCGCGGCGGCCGCAAGCATCGGGGGAGTGTGCGCGAAGCGAGGGCGGGACTCAAGATCCGCACGCGGGCGCCGGACTCGAGATCCCGGCCGCGGCCGGAGCGTCCGCCGATGCCGGAGTCACCGCCGCGCCGCCGTCAGCAGTCGCCCCACCTCGAGAGGATGGTCGTCAGGTCGATCCCGTCGACCCGCCCGTCGCCGTTCAGGTCGCCCGAGCAGGAACCGCCACAGGGTCCCCACTGTCCGATCAGGCCGACGAGGTCGATCCCGTTGACGGTCCCGTCGCCGTTCAGATCGCCGGGGCATCCGCCGCCCGCCGGAAGCACCCGGAGCTGCTGCCGGATGGTGATCGGACGGGCGATGATGCCCATCGGATCGGCCGCGGCCTGCTGCGGGGTGTACCAGTCGACGCCGTAGGTCGTGATGGTGAGCGCCTTCGACTCGGCGTCCACGTCGAACTCCGTCCAGCCATAGTGGTGGACCGCCACCGGACCGCCCACGAGCAGGGTCGCGTTGATCGACGGGTCGTCGATCCCGGTCGGCGAGTAGCCGTATCCGGTCACGACCCCGTTGAGCACGTTCCGGATGAACTCGTCCTGGGCGAAGCCGGGAAGCGTCTGGTAGAAGGCGAACTGCTGGGGCGTGATCACGCCGAGCTGCGCCCCGAGACCGGCGAGGGTCGGGCCGGCGGGGGCCGAGTACGCGACCGAGCCGGTGATGATCTCGAAACTGCCCGTGAAGAGCTGCTGCAGCGGATTGGCCGGATTCGGCAGGGTGAGGTCGTTCACGATCGTGCCGTGGAAGTCGGCGGTCACGAAGACCACGTTGCGGATGCCCCGCTGGACGATCTGCGAGAGGATGAAGGCCCGCTCGGCCGCGTAGCCCTCCCAGCGATCCTCGGCCTGGAGCGCCCCGAAGCTCTGGATCGGCATCGAGGTGAAGATGAACTTCCAGGTCGCGCCAGCCTGCTCGGCCCGGGCGAGATCCTCGACGAGGCGGCCGAGCTGGGGCAGGCCCAGCATGGTCCGGCTGGGGTCGTAGCTGGCCGCGATGAACGCCTGCACCTCGACGGGATCGAGCGGGTTCGCCACCGGCGGCAGGTGCTGGTCGCGGAACGAGCGGGTGTCGAACATGATCGCGACGGCGTGCGGGCCCCACTGGAACGAGCGGTAGAGAAGCGGACGGCCGTCGGTGCGGGGGTCGCCGAGGGCGGGCCAGACCGTGGGGAACATCGGGTTGTGCTCGACGAAGGCCTGGAGCCCGTTCACGTAGAGGCTGCCCTGGTTGAACCAGCCCACGCCGGGCACGAAGCCGCCGCCGAAGTTGTTGGTGACCTCGTGGTCGTCGATCATCGAAAAGGTCGGCATCCGCTCGGCGAGGTCGCCCCACGGGTCGATGCCGTGGGCGGGCTGGTAGTTCTCGACGTGCTTGGCCCGGAACTCGTCGAGGGTGGTCGCCTGCGGCACCGGGACCGCGGGACTCGCCACGTCGGCGTAGATGGTGTCGCCGAGCTTCACGAAGAAGTCGAGGTCGCGCTCGCTCGCGTTCAGCACCGCGTTGTAGATGCCCACGTCGCCCCGCCAGTCCCCGGTCACGCCGAACCGGACACCCGGGCCGCCGATCGGCGTGCCGATCGAGGCCCCGCGGGTCTCGAAGGTCGCGGTCCGCACCCGGTCCCCGTCGGTCACCCGCACGAAGTGCCGGATGCCGGGGGCGAGACCCTCGAGCAGGATCTTGCCGGGCACCAGCGGGTTGGCGATCGAGAGGGATTGCGAATGCACGACGGCGGCGAACTTGGCGTCGGTGGCGACCTCGACGAGAACCTCGCCGGCTCCGGCCGCGGGACGCACGAGGATCGCCGCCCGGCCGTCGATCACGTCACCCACGCCGACCCGCGGAAGCTCTTCGACGGCGAAGGCGGACGGCGCGGCCAACAGCGACAGGGTCAGCAGGTAGGGGCGGGATGCGCGGCATCGCGGCATGATCGATCTCCTCGGAGTGGACTTTGGGGGACGGACCCGCAACGCGGCCTCGCCGCGTACGACGACGAAACGATGCCTCGGGGCGGTCAAGTCGCCGCGAAGTCGCGATGAGGCTGCGGTCAGCGGTCGATGTCGCCGCGACTTCGATTCGATTGGCGTCGCGTGTGGGCCGATGCGCCTGCCTGAAGCGGGGGCCGGGCTCCGGCTCCGGACTCAGCCGCCGCGCCGCACTCGGCTGATAGACTCCCGACCATGGTCCGCTGGGAACCTCGTCAACTGGACCGGATCCCGCCCCTGTGCCAGAAGTACGGGGTGCGACGGCTGGCGATCTTCGGATCGGCGCTGCGCGACGACTTCGGGCCGGACAGCGACCTCGATCTCCTGGTCGAGTTCGAGCCCGACGCCCGGACCGGACTTCGCATGTTCGAGCTCGAAGCGGAACTTTCGGATCTCCTCGGCCGGAAGGTCGACCTGAACACGATTGGGTTCCTCGGCCCGGAGTTTCGCGAGCGAATCCGCAGGGAAGCACGGGATCTCCATGTCGCTTCGTGATCCGGGTTCGGGAATCCGGGACATGGTCTCGCATGCCCGCGAGGCGATGTCCTTGCTTTCGGCCTGAATTCGCGCGGATCTCGAACGCGACCGGGTCCTGCAATTGGCCGTCTTCCGCCTCGTCGAGATCGTGGGCGAAGCCGCGCGAAGAGTTCCGGAAGACGAGCGAAGACGGCATCCGCAGGTTCCCTGGCGGGCCATCGTGGGCATGAGGGATCACCTGATTCATGGCTACCACGCGGTGGACCTCGACATCCTCTGGGCCGTCGTTCGCGAGGACCTTCCGAGGCTCGTCGCCGGACCGCCGTAGGATGGACCCATGCTCCACGCCCTCCTCGCCGTCGCTTTCGCCGTCCAGTCGCCCGCCGCCGCCCCGCCCGTGCCCGGGCTGGTCGCCGCGGGCGTCACGCCGACGAAGGTCGCGAGCGGACTGAGATTCACCGAAGGCCCCGCGGCCGACGCCGAAGGACGCGTCTTCTTCACCGACGTCCCCGCGAACCGGATCCTCGTGCTGAAGCCAGGCGGCGACGGCTTCGACGAGTTCCTCGCCGACTCGAAGGGCTGCAACGGGCTCATGTTCGCCGCCGACGGCTCGCTCTGGGCCTGCCAGGGCAACGCCGGCCGGCTGGTCCGCATCGATCCGAAGTCGAAGGCGATCGAGACGCTCGCCGAATCGCTCGGGATCGACGGGAAGCCGCAGCCGCTCGGCCGCGTGAACGACCTCACGATCGACGCGGGCGGCGGCGTCTACTTCACCGACCCGGCGTTCGGCCGGCCCAGCGCGACGGCGGGCGTGCTGTATCGCGACGCGAAGGGCGAGCTCACGCGGGTCGACACCGCAATCGAGCTGCCCAATGGCGTGCTGCTGTCGCCCGACGGGAAGACGCTGTATGTCCTCTCGTCGAAGGAGCCGTCGATCCATGCGTTCGCCGTGCTCGGACCGGGGAAGCTCGGCGAGCGGACCACGCTCGCGTCGCTCCGCGGGCGCGACGGGGCCGCGAGCGGCGGCATCGGCGACGGGCTGGCCGTCGACGCCCGCGGCAACCTCTGGTGCACCAACCCGAAGTCCTCGCAGGTGCAGGTCTTCTCGCCGCAGGGCTCGTTCCTCGGGGCGATCGACTTTCCGGAAGCCCCGTCGAACTGCGCGTTCGGAGGCGACGGGAAGACGCTGTTCGTGACGGCGCAGACGGGGGTGTACACGCTGGCCACGCTCGTCGAGGGGCATTGGGTCGCGAAGCGGGCGAAGTGACGGTCGAGCCGGCTCAGTCGTAGCTGCGCACGCCGCCGATCGGCGGCCGCGGCGGCCGCTGGCCTTCGGAGAGGCGCGGGTGGCGGGCGAGGGCCGCGTCGTCGAGCAGGCCGCGGATCGCCCGCGCGGCCCGCAGGTCGGCCTCGCGCCGCATCGCGAGCAGATACGCCAGCCGCGGCTCGGTGCGGCGGACGTCCTCGCCGCGGGTGTCGCCGTCGACGCGATCGCCGCCTTCGGCGTCCTTCCACTCGCGCAGGCCGTCGATCGCCCGGTCGCGGGCCTCGTCGCGCTCGTCGAGGTTCACGAGGACCGCGGGAAAGGTCTCGTCGCCGAGTGCGGGATCGAGCCGCAGCCGATCGAGGGCGTTCGCGAGCGGGTCGTCGAGCTCGAGCGCCCCGGGAAACGCCGCGTCGAGGAACGCCTCGCGCAGCCGGCGACCGGCGTCGCGGGGCAGCGCCGCGGCGACGCGGTCGACGATCGAGCGGTGGATGCCCGCGAGCCGCAGGCCGGCCGACGCCGCCGGGGCGCGGATCTTCGCGAGTTCGACGAGGAACTCGGGGTCGTCCTCGTCCATGCGGCGGCCCTCGACCTGCGCGGCGATCGCGAATGCGAACATCCGGCGGACCGCTTCGGCGCACGCCCGCCGCAAGTCCTCGGCCGCCGTCGTCGTCCCGAACTCGTCGGCGAGCTCGAGGCAGAGGGCCCGCGACCCGGCGGGAAGGTCGAGGACCCCGACAAGGCGGACCGGATCGACCCGGGCCTCGCGGGAGATCGAAAGCCCGTCGAAGCCGGGAATCTCCGACCAGCGGATCTCGCGGGCGAGCGCCGCCCGCTCGCGCTTCCAGAACGCGACCTCGTTCGCCGGCACCGGCCGGGGCGAGGCCGCCGCGAGATCGTCGACGAGCGCCTCGAACGCCGCGAGCCGCGCGGTGCGGATCGAGTCGGCGACGGCGAAGAACGCGGCGATCGCCCGCGAGGTCTCGTCGCCGGAGACCGGTGAGGTGACCGAACGGACCGCGCGATCGAGCGCCGGCTCGACCCGACGGTCCTCGTCGGCCTCGATGGCTTCCCGTCGCTCGAGGTGCGCCTTCACGATCTCAACCCACGCCGAGCGGGTCTCGTCGTCGACGCCGCACCGGTCGGCGAAGCGGTCGAGCTCGCGCGGCCCGAGCGGCGGCGGCAGGAAGATGCCGATCTCGCGCCGCTCGCCCGTGCCGATGGCGTCGTCCTCGACGCCGGTCTTGCGTTCGCCGCCGGCCGGATCGCGAAGGAAGTCGGCGGGCATCGAGCGAAGCAGGGCCGAGGTCCGGGCCTCGCCGGCGATCGAGGCGATCGCCGCGGGCAGATCATCGGCCGCGACGCCGGGCAGGGCCTCGAGCGAGGCGTACCGCTCTTCGCCCACGAGGTCCTTCAGCGAATCGCGGAACCGGCCGAGGGCCGCCTGCCGTTCCCCGTCGAGCGTCCGGATCCGCCCGAAGCGTCGGCCGCCCGCACCGGGCCCGCCCGGCTCGAAGACGCCGGGAACGAGGCCCTCGCGGGCGACGGCGAGAAGCGTCTGCAATCGCTCGCGATCGGCGGCAAGAAACTCGCGGCGGATCCGCAGGATCTCGTCGCGGACCGACGGCTCGATACTGCCCGTCCCGCCGGATCTCGACGCGACGAGGGCGAGGAACGACACGCGGCGAATCTCGCTGCCGACCCAGGCATCGCGAGCCCGCAGCCGCAGCTGCCGCTCCCGCAGCGAGTCGGCGAGGCCGGGCGCGATCGCCTCGATCTCGGCGACGGTCGCGTCGTCGCGGTCGGCCAGCCGGGTGAGCGCCGTCTCGAGCCGCCCGCGGGCGGCGGCGAGGCGCTCGAAGGCGATCCGGTTCCGGGCGTCGTCGCGGGCCCGATCCTCGAGGGCCGGATCGACGAGGGTCTCCGCCACGGGCGACGAGTCCTCGAGCTCGCGCCAGTCACGGGTCAGCTCGACCGCCGCCTCGCCGGCCCGCTCGCGCGAGGCCGCAACCTCGCGATCGTGGCGGGCGAGGATCTCGGACACCGCCGCCGCCTCTTCGGGCCCGAGCGGCTCGAGCTCGGGATCGTCCATCGCCTCCTCGACCGTGTCGCGGAGGTCGGCCACCACCGCGCCGCCGTCGGCGAAGAGCACCGCGTTGGTGCGGTCGAGGGCCCGGCGGGCCGCGAACGCCTCGGCGATCGGGGCGGTGTCGGGGCCGAGCCCCGCGATCGCGGCGGCCAGCTCGCGGTCGAGCGCCGCGAACCGCGCGAGCACGCCCTTCTGCCGCGACACGAGTCGCCGGATCCGGGCGGCATCCTGCCGCAACTCGTCGGGCGGCACCGCCCGCACCTCGCGGGCCAGCGGCTCGGCCTCGCGGCGGATCGAGTCCCGCCAGGCCTCGAGGTACGCGTCGTGGGCGACGAGGAACGCGGCGAACTCCGCGGGCGAAAGTTCCCGTCCTCCCCGCCGCTCGGCGAGGGCGAGCGTGTCCGACAGGGCCGGTCCCGGCACCGCCGCGAACGAGATCGGGGCCTCGCGACAGCCGGGTAGCACGGCGATGGCCGCGACGGCCAGCATCGCGAGTCGCCTCGCGACGGCACGAAGACCGGGAACCGATCGATCGGGCATGCCCGTGATGATCGCTCCGCGCTCGATTGCGGGCAATTCCCGAATCGGATCGAACCACCCCCCGGCCGATTGCGGATATGTTCCCCCGCTTCGCACCACGGCGACCCCCAAGGCCGCCGGACCGGCTCCCGGCCCATCTTCATGGAACATCGACGCAAGCAACGCGCCCGCCACCACCGCGAGGCGCACCAGGCCCACCCCGGGGACGCCGCCCAGCCGCCGCTGAAGCACCCGTTCGTGCCGCAGAACGAGCCGACGCTCATCCGCGACCAGGAGCGGTACGTCGAGCTCGTCCACCACCTGCGCTCGAAGCCGATGTTCGCCTTCGACACCGAGTTCATCGGCGAGGTGACCTACTTCCCGAAGACCTGCCTCGTGCAGGTCGCGACGGAAGAGCAGGTCGCCCTGATCGACCCGTTCGCGATCCGCGACCTCTCGGCGATCTGGGAACTCGTGGCCGATCCGCTGCGGATCACCATCGTCCACGCCGGGGCGAGCGACCTCTCGCCGGTACGGCGGGCCCTCGGCAAGGAACCCGAAGGCATCATCGACGTGCAGGTCGCGGCGGCGTTCCTCGGCATGAACTACCCGGCGTCGCTCGGGAAACTGGTCGAACGCTTCGCGGGACATCCGCTCACCAAGGGCCACACCTTCACCGACTGGGACGCCCGTCCGTTGAGCGGCCAGCAGCTGCGCTACGCGGCCGACGACGTGCGCTACCTGCCGCTGCTTTGGCTGCAGATGGGACGCGAGCTCGAGAAGGGCGGCCGGCTGCCGTGGGCCTACCGCGAGACGATCTCGCGGCTCGAGGATCCGCATCTCTTCGACGCGAAGATCCACATGCGGCGGGCGAGCCGCGGCTACGACCTGACGGGGGCCCAGGAGAAGCTGCTCGAGGCGCTGTGCACGCTGCGCGACAAGATCGCCCTCGAGATGGACCAGCCCCACCGGGCGACGATCCCGGACGGGGCCCTGCTCGAGATCGTCCGCGACCGGCCCGAGACGAAGGACGCGATCGCCGCGGTCCGCGGCATGCCGCGGCCGATCGTGGTGCGTTTCGGCGAGAAGTTCCTCGACATCCTCAAGGCGAACCCGAGCGAGAAGACCGAGTGGTTCGCCATCCGCAAGCGTCGCGAGGACGAGCAGAGCATCCGCGAGCGGGTCGACCGCATGCTGGCCGCCGGCCACGCGAAGGCGACCGAGCTCGGCATCGCGACGACGCTTGCCCTGACCCGCGGCGACCTCGAGCGGCACAGCCGGCGCCGGCGGCAGATCGTGGAGCGCGGCGAGGCGGCCCCGCCGGTGTTTGACGAGGGCGACTGGCGCAACGAGGCCTTCGGCGACGCGGTCGATCGCGCGTGGGAGGGGTGAGGAGGGCGGGGCCAACCCGCGGACGGCTCCAGCGTCCATCCAGGGCGGTCGCGGACCGCCCACCCCACGCTGAACTCCCCGCCCGTCTTCGCTAGACTCCGCGAGGTGCCCGGATCCGCCCTCCTTTCCCGTCTTGCCGGCTGGCTGGCCATCCTCGCGATGGCGGGCAACCTGTGCGTCGGGATGGCGGCGAACCGAGGGGCAAGCGCGTCGCCCGCCGACGCCCCGTCCTGCTGCTGCGGCGAGGGGTGTGCATGCGGACCGGCCTGCGCCTGCTCGGTGGCTCCCGCCGACCCCGCCGAGCACCTGCCCGAGGCGCCGGCGCCGAAGGCATCCGGGCCCAAGCTCGTGCCGCTTGCGATGCCGGCCCGACCGACGGCAAGCGTCCTCGTCCTCGCGCCGACCGCCGATGACGACGCTCCGGCCGTAGCAGTCCGTCCGCTCGCCTCCGGCCAGCGGGAAACGCGGCTGAAGACCGGGATCTGCACGGCCTGAAGACGACCTCCGCGCCCCTTCCGCGCGCCGAGCGTCCTCCCCCGTGCCCGATCTCCCGCTTCCGAACCGGAGCCCACCATGCTTCATGCTCTCCGCGCCGCCCTCGCGGCCGCCTGCCTGCTTTCGCTGCCTTTCGCCTGCGTCACGCCGCCGAAAGCTCCCGACTTCTCGACCGACACCACCCCCATCGACGTCGCACAGGTCCGCCTCGGCGTACTGGGCATGTCGTGCCCGAAGTGCGTCTCGAACGTCGACCTCTCGCTCCTGCGGGTGCCGGGCGTCGAGCGGGTCGCGATCAACATGAAGGACGGCCTCGTGACCGTCGATCTCGCCGAAAGCCCGAAGCCGACGGCGGCGCAACTCGCGCGGGCCGTCGACGCCGCGGGCCTGACCCTCGCCCGCATCGACCCGGTCGCCGCGGGAGCGGCGCCATGAGGCGGCTCACGCCCGTCGCGGCGGCGCTTGGCGCCGCTTCCTCCGCCCTCGCCCAGGAATCCCCGAACATCCGCTCGGCAACCCTGCCCTCGCCCGGCAATCTCGTGCTGCGGCTTTCGGGAAACGCCTATCTCTTCAACGGCGGCGGGGCGCTCTACGAAGAGCGGCTCCGGCTCGCGACCGGGATCATCCCCGAACTCGGCGTCGAGGCGCAATTGCCGTTCTACCAGTCGGACCTCACCTCGAACGAGTCGATCCAGACCGGAACCGACGCGACCGCCGTCGGCCTCGGCGACCTCGAGATCGACTTCAAGCTGCGCATCCTTCGCCTCGATACCGGGCCCGTCGACACCTTCCGCCTGGCCCTCCTCGGCGGGCTCGAGCTGCCCACCTCGACCGCCGGCTTCGGCAGCAGCGGCGTGGTGCCGAACGCGGGCGTCGCCCTCAACTGGATCTCCGGCCGCCACGGGGTCTCGGCCAACGTCCTCTATCGCTTCACCACCGGCAAGAGCGGCGAGTTCGTGCCGCTGTTGGCCGGCGACACCGACGCCGACGTGCTCGAGGCGAACCTCGGCTACCTCTTCCGCGTGCATCCGGCCGAGTACGGCGAGGAGCATGTCGGGGCGTGGTACGCCACCGCCGAGCTGCTCACCACCTACGAGACGAACGGCGACGTCGAGATGCTGCTTACGCCGGGCCTCCTCTACGAGGGACCCCGCTGGGCCTTCGAGGCGACGGTCGGCTTCCCGGTCTGGCGGCAGGTCGAGGATCGTCCCGAGGCGAACCTCGTGATCGGGGTCGGGGTGCGGTTCCTGTTCTGAGAGGTCCAGCCGACCGGCCCGGCAACGATTGCCGATGGACGCGAAAAGTATGGCGAGATCGGCATGAATTGCCCGATCAACGGCTCTCACGGTCCATACCGGAGCCACCCATGACTCGTCCCCCCGTCGCCCTCCTCGTCTTTCTGCTCCTCTTCCTGATGCCCCTCGCCGGCTGCCAGACCGAAAGCGTGGTCAGCCGCAGCTGCGACGCCGCCGAGGTGATGCGGCAGTTCAGCCTCGGCGGGTACCCGATCCCGAGCGCCGAGCTCGCGTCGGCGAAGGGCGTGGCGATCATCAAGGAGACCGAGGGCGGCGTGATCGTCGGCGGCCGTGGCGGCAAGGGAGTGCTGGTGCGGCGCACCACCGACGGCAAGTGGTCGGCTCCGCTGGCGGTCGACAGCGGCGGCCTCTCGGTCGGCCTCCAGGTCGGGCTGCAGGGCAGCGGCGTGGTGCTGGTCTTCCAGTCGGATGTCGCGGTCGACCAGGCGATCAACGCCGGCGACTTCTCGGCCAACGAGGCGGAAGGCTCGCTCGGCCCCTGGGGCGGCGGCCTGCGCGACGCGGGCGGCGGCGTGAAGGTCTACACGAGGAGCGGCGGCCTCTACGGCGGCGCGACCCTCGGCAACATGAAGCTCACCGTGAACCACGAGTCGAACGCCCTGACCTACGGGCACTCGGCCAGCGTCGAGAACATCCTCGCGGGCCAGACCGAACGGCCGCTCGGCACCGGCCAGCTCTACAAGCTGCTGCCCGAAACGGGCCCGTCGCGGTCGGGCTCGACCCGGACCGCCTCGGGCGAGAACGGCTCCGGCGGGACGGACTGAACCCGCTCAGCCGACGCGTGCGGGCGACAGGACCCGCGTGCGGAAATGCTCGGCCAGCCGAAGGGCCAACGCCAGGATCGTCATGGTGGGATTCGCGTGGCTGCCGGTCGGGAACACCGACGCGCCGACCACGAACAGGTTCGGCAACGAGTGCACCTTGAGGTCGGCGTCGACCACGCCCTCGCGCGGGTCGTCGGACATCCGGGTCGTCCCGAGGTAGTGGGCCGCGGTGTCGAAGGCCCGGGTCTTCTCGTCGACGTACGCCGCGAGTTCCTCGGGCCGGTACTCCATGAAGCCGAGCCCCGAGGCCCGCAGGCTCTCGTCGAGCACCCGGTAGAACTCGAGGACCGTCCGGCGGTCGATGTCGAGGAAGCGGATCCGCACGTCGAGCCGCGGCACGCCGAACTCGTCGCGGGCCTCGTCGAGCACGACGCGGCTCTCGCGGTTCGGGGCCTGCTCGCCCTGGAAGAAGAAGGAATCCTGGGCCGACGGCGTGCAGGGCAGCAGGAACGGCAGCCGCCGCCGCCCGAGCCGCGCCGCCGACTGGCTCGCGATGCTCGCCCATCCCCTCGGCCCGCCGAGCGCCAGGTTCGCGAGATGCCCCGGCACCGAGCCGAGGTCGGAGGTCCGTCCCCGCATCAGGTAGCGGGTCATGCGACCGAGGGCGACGAACGACAGGACGGGATCGCCGTGCGACGGGTCCTCGGACCGCGGGCGCAGGGGAAACCCGATCACGTTGAGCACCTCGAGCTTCCGCTGCGCCTCGTCGGACAGCCGGAACCGGCGCCGGAAGAGCTCGCCGTGCCGGTCCTTCCGCATGCGGTAGAAGTCGGGTCGCCGCGCCGCGTGGAACCGGACCGCGCCGTGGATCCCCGCGAGATGGCTCTGGTAGCAGCGGCCCACCATGTCGTGGTCGTTGCCGAGCCCGGCCGGGCGGCGCGAGCGCGACGCGAGCAGCAGCCGGGCGTTCTCGAGCCCGCCGGTCGCGAGGATGAAGTGGTCGGCCCGGACCTCGAAGGCCGGCCGGCCGCGGACCGCACACCGCACCGCGACCGTCCGCTGCCCCGAAGGGTCGAGCAGGAACTCGGTCGCGTGGCAGTCGAGAAGCACCCGGATGCACCGGGTCCGCTCGAGCTCGTCGCGGTAGTGACCGCTGAAGTCGGTCGGTGCGCTCCACCGCTCGCAGCTTCCCGCGTCGATCATCCCGTCGCCGAGCCACTCGGGCACGTCCTCGGGGCCCGAGGGGCCGGCGCGGAAGTTCTCGTGGTGCGTCTCGCACCAGCGGGCGGCCTCGGGGTAGCGCGAGAAGACCTCCGACGCGGCGATCGGCCAGTGGCCGAGCGGGACGTAGGGGCGCGTCTCGAAGTCGATCGGGTCGAATTGCACCAGACGCCCGCCCCAGACGCGGGTGCCGCCGCCGAAGCCGCGGTACCGGTGCCACTGGAGCGGCTCGTGCGATCCCGGCGGGGTCGCGGTGCCGGTGAACAGGTCCCGGTTCGCCGCGGTCTCGGCCCGGGTCCCGCCGGTCACGAGGATCACCTCGTGGCCGAGGCGACCGAGCTCGAGGGCGAGGGTGATGCCGGCGGCCCCGGCACCGACCACGGCGACGCGGGCGGTCAGGTCACCGGCGGGAATCTGGTTCGGGGGCAGGATCATGGGCGCTCACCGTCCTTCCCCGATCACGCGTCGCATCGCGGCGACGTTGTCCTCGAGGTGCTTCCGTTTCGTGGTCCCGACCAGGATCCGCACCACCCCGGGCTGCCGAAGGGCGAGCCGGAAGCAGCCCGCCACGTCGGAGGGCCCCCCCGGCGGCGCGTCGGACCGCAGCGGCGACAGCACGCGGTTGGCGATCACCCGCTTGCCCGCCGCGGCCGCGGCCGGGAAGACATCGGCGGCCTCGGCGAGCCAGGGCGGATCGGCCGGCATCTGGATCCAGCCGAGCGGGGCCACGGTAACCGCGGCCCGCGCGACTTCGGGCGAGCGGGTCGAGACGCCCCAGGCCCCGATGCGACCCGAAGCCCGCAGCGCCTCGAGGGCCGCGACGTTCTCGTCGCGAAACGCCGCGAGGTCCGGATCGTGGAAGAGCAGGATGTCGAGCCGCTCGCGGCGGAGCCGACGGAGCGAGCCGTCGAGACTGGCCCGGATGGTCTCGGGCCGCAGGTCGAGGGTCATGCTTCCGGCGGCCCGCATCTGGCTCCGCGAGGCGCCGGCGAGCCGGCGCAGCGGCGGGAACAGCCGGATCGCCGGCTGCAGCAGCGGCTTCACCGCGCCAAGCAGGCCGGCCTTGCGACCGTACGCGATGCCGACCTTCGAACAGACGGTGAGGCGGGAGCGGATCGAATCCGGCAGGCGTCCGATCGACTCCTCCGCCCCGCCTTGCCCGTAGCTCGGTGCGGTGTCGACGAGGTCGATGCCCGATTCGAAAGCGGCCTCGAGCAGGCGGACCGCGTCCCGGCCGGAGATGCCGCCCTGGAACGATCGGAGGTTTCCGGTCCCGAATCCAAGCGGCAACGATCGTGAAGTGGCATCGCCCACCAACGGGACATCGGCCGTTCCCGGGAGGTCATTTCACAATTCGGCCCGGGCGCCGGTCAGGTCGACGGGACGGCGCCGACGGCCGCGGGCAGGTAGAACCGCGTCGTGTACTCGGCGACCATGCGGTGCGTCGAGAACTCGGCGGGCACCGTCGCGGCGCTCCGCAGGCAGCGCTTCGCCCACGCGGCGGGGAGACCGGCACGATTCCGCGAGAAGTACTCCGGGATCACCTCGGCCTCGAGCCTCGCGTACAGGCTCTTCGCGTCGCGGGCGTCGCGCTTCGCGGCGTCGTCGATCTCCTTCTCGTCGCCGATCGCCCAGCCGTTCCGGCCGTCGAAGCCCTCGGGCCACCAGCCGTCGAGGATCGAGAGGTTGAGGCCGCCGTGCAGCGGCGGCTTCATGCCGCTGGTACCGCTGGCCTCGTGCGGGCGGATCGGGTTGTTCAGCCAGACGTCGCAGCCCGAGACGAGGGCCCGGCCGACCGCCATGTCGTACTCCTCGACGAAGGCGATCTTGCCGCGGAACTCGGGGCTGCGGGTCATCGCGAAGACCTCGCGGGCCAAGGCCTGTCCGCCGAGATCGGCCGGATGGGCCTTGCCGGCGAAGACCAGCTGCACCGGCCGCTTCGGGTCGTTGAGCAGCTTCGCGAGCCGCTTGGGGTTCGCGAAGATGAGGTTCGCGCGCTTGTAGGTCGCGAAGCGGCGGGCGAAGCCGATGGTCAGGGCGTCCTCGCGGAAGGTCGCGAGCGCCTCGTCGACCGCGGCCGGCCCCTCGCCGCGGCGCATCGCCTGCCGGGCGAGCCGCTCGCGGACGAAATGGACGAGCTCGCGGCGCAGGCGGTTCCGCATCGCCCACCAGCGGCCGGGATTCGCGTCCTTCGCCTTCGGCCAGCGGAGCGGGCCCGGGTCGCTCGCGTCGAGGTCGAGGCCGATCTCCTCGCGCCAGAAGGTCTCCGCGACCGGGTGGATCCAGGTTTTCGCGTGCACGCCGTTGGTGACCGCCCCGATGGGAATCATGGCGGGGACTTTCGCGTGCCGCGCCTCGCCGTAACTCGCGGCCCACATCTTCCGCGCGACCTCGCCGTGCAGCTTCGAGACGCCGTTGGCGCGTTCGGCGAAGCGGAGGGCCAGCACGGTCATGCAGAGCGGTTCGCCCGCGTCGCCCGGCCGCTCGCGGCCGAGGTCGATCATCTCGGTCGAGGTCAGCCCCGCCCGCACCGCGACGCTCGCGAGCTCGGTCGCGACCATCGTCGGGTCGTAGCGGTCGTTGCCGGCCGCGACCGGCGTGTGGGTGGTGAAGACCGTCGAGCCGCGGACGGCCGCGCGGGCCTCGGCGGCGTTCAGGCCCGACTGGCGGAATCGCGCGTGACGCTCGAGGCAGGCGAACGCGGCGTGCCCCTCGTTCAGGTGGAAGACGGTGACCTTCTCGCCGACGGCCTCGAGGGCCAGCACCCCGCCGACGCCGAGCAGGACCTGCTGGCGCATGCGGACCGGCGGCGGGCCCTTGTACAGGCCTTCGGTGAGCAGGCGATCTTCCGGCGAGTTCTCGGGGAGGTCGGCATCGAGCAGGTAGATCGGCACGCGGCCGACCTCGAGCCGCCAGACTTTCGCGGCGACCTGCGTCGTCCCCATCGGACAGCGGATGCGGGTGCCGGTGTCGCGGATCGGCAGCCGCGCGAAGTCGTACCGCGGGAAGAGCACCTCGGTCTGGCCGCGCTCGTCGAGGCCCTGGAGGTAGTAGCCGTGGCGGTAGAGCAGGCCGACCGCGCAGAGCGGGATCCCGAGATCCGAGGCGCTCTTCATGTGGTCGCCGGCGAGCACGCCGAGGCCGCCCGAGTACTGCTGCACGCTCTCGTGCAGGGCGTACTCCGAGCAGAAGTACGCGACCCGCAGGTTCGCCCCGCCCGGATGCTTCTTGAGCGGCTCGCCGCTGCCCCACCAGGTCGGCCGGCTGAAGTACGCGTCGCGGGCGGCCCGGGCCGCGTCGAGGGCGGCGCGGAAAGTCGCCTCGCCGCAGGCCTGGGCGAGCCGCGCCGGATCGACGCCGTCGAGCGTGGCCAGCGGGTTCTGGTTCGTCGCGACCCACCGCACCGGATCGAGGGCCGCGAACGGTCGGCGGCCGGCCTCGTGCCACGACCACCAGAGGTTCATCGCGAGATCGCGGAGTTCAGCGCGGACGGATTCAGGCGTGAGGTCGTGGTGCATGAGGAACAGGTCAGGCCGGAGGCGAAACGCGCAGGCTACCCGCTCGGGCCGAACAGGAGGAGTCTTTCAGCCCGGCACGCGGCCGGCGCTCTTGGCGAGTTCCCGCAGGCGGCGGGCGTCGGCCCGCGTGGGCGAACCGGGGTCGAGCCTCCACCGCCAGTTCCCGCTCGGCGTCCCCGGGAAGTTCATCCGGCTCGACGGCCCGAGCCGCAGGACGTCCTGCATCTGGACGATCGCGAGATCGGCCGGCGAGGTCGCGGTGATCCGCAGCATCGCGTCGGCCACCGGCTCGCCCGGACCGGCGTACCGGCGGAACCGTCGGCGGGCCGCGGCGTCGAGCCCCTTCCACCAGCCGGGCACGGTGTCGTTGTCGTGCGTGCCGGGGTAGGCGACGCAGTGCCTCGGGTGATGGCACGGGAGGTCGCCCGAATCCGGCCCGTAGAAGGCGTTTTGCACGATCTTCATGCCGGGCAGGCCGAAACGGTCCTTGAGGGCGACGACCTCGGGCGTGAGGTGGCCGAGATCCTCGGCGATGAGCGGCAGGTGGCCGAGCCTCTTCCGCACCGCCTCGAGCAGTTCCGCCCCCGGCGTCTTCCGCCAGGTGCCCCGGCGGGCGTTCTTCGCGCCGCCCGGGACCTCGTAGGCGTGGTGGAATCCGATGAAGTGGTCGATGCGGACCGCGTCGAATCGCGCGAACGCGACCTCGAAACGGCGGCACCACCAGCGGAAGCCGTCGCGGCGATGGGCCTCCCAGCGGTAGTGCGGCTGGCCCCAGAGCTGGCCGTCGCGCGAGAACATGTCGGGCGGCACGCCGGTCAAGACCTCGGGTTTCCCGTCCTTCTTCAGGCGGAAGAGTTCGGGCCAGGTCCGCACGTCGGCGCTGTCGAGGCCGGTGAAGATCGGCACGTCGCCGACAAGCAGGATGCCGCGGGCGCGGGCCGCGGCCCGCAACTCCGCCCACTGGCGTTCGAAGATGAACTGCAGGAAGGCCCGGTAGCGCGGGTCTTCCCCGGACCCGAAGCGGCACCAGCCGTCGAGCCAATCGAGGTTCGCACGGGCGAACGAACGGTACGCGGCGGTCCGGTCTCCCCCTTCTTCCATCCACTCGATGAACGCGGCCAGCAACCGCGCCGACTTGAACGCACGGGTCGCGGCGAAGTCGACCGGGCCGCGGCCGAGCGGCTTCGGGGCCTTCAGGGCCTTCCGCGGCAGCAGGCCGTCGTCGACGAGACGATCGAGCGAGATCAACAGCGGCTCGCCCGCGAAACTCGACTCGGCCGAGTAGGGCGAATCGCCCGGGCCCGCGGGCCCGACCGGCAGCATCTGCCAGACGGTCTGCCCCGCGTCGGCGAGCCAGTCGAGGAAGGCGTGCGAGGCCGGTCCGAGGTCGCCGATGCCATAGGGCGACGGCAGCGAGGTCGGATGGAGCAGGATGCCGGCGCGGCGGCGGTCGAAGGCGTTCGGGTGCTTCTTCATCGCGCGTTTTCCGCGGCGGGGAACGAGATCACGACGCCGCCGGTCGCGGGCACGACCAGCGTCGGGAGCTTCGCGAGCTCGGTGCCGCCCAGAAGATCCTTCGCGCCGACGGTCGCGCCGGGCAGCGTGACCGTCGCGTCGCGCGAGCCGGCGTTCAGGGCGACCACGATCCGCTCGTTCGCGTTCGCCCGCTCGAAGACCCAGGTGTCCTGCGCGTCATCGACCAGCAGCGTACGGAACGAGCCGGTGCGGAGCGCCGCGTGCGCCGCCCGCATCGAGAAGACCTTCCGGTACCACGCGAGCATCTCGCGGTCGATGCGGTCTTCCGGACTGTCGTAGGGCTCGAGGTCTTCCCACAGCAGCGGCTTCCGGTTCGTCGGGTCGTCGGCCCCCCACATGCCGGCCTCGGCGCCGTTCCAGATCATCGGGGCGCCGACGTAGGTCGCCTGCAGCAGGGCGAGCAGGCGGACTTTCCGCCAGATCTCCGGCCCCGGCTTGCGGCCGTCGTAGCCGGTCGCCCCGTCCTGCGGGCGGTTCCCCTCGTCGTAGTTGCGGTCGGGATTCGCGAGCATCGACGCGATGCGATCGGTGTCGTGCGAATCGAGCAGGTTCTGCAGCACCGCGGTGACTTCCGCCGGATACGCGAGCCGCAGCTCGGCGAGGCGACGGTCGAGTTCGCTCGCGGGGATCTTCCGCTCGCGGTTCCCGACCCAGGCGATGGCCGCGTCGGCGAACGGGTAGTTCATCACCGCATCGAAGGTCGCGCCGTCGAGCCACGCGTCGGCCCGACGCCAGATCTCGCCGGTGATGTACGCGTCGGGGTTGATGCCCTTGACGACCTTCCGCCACTCGCGCCAGAAGCCCATCGGGACCTCGTTCGGCACGTCAAGCCGCCAGCCGTCGATGCCGTCCGACGGGTCGCCGTCGCCATCCGGGTCCATCCAGCGGCGGGTGACCGCGAAGACATGCTCCTTCACCTCGTCGGAACGGAAGCCGTCGGCGGTCTTCGCGAAGACCGGCAGCGCCCCGAAGCCCGCCCAGCCGTCGTACTCGAACGGCTCGAAGCTGCGGACCGCGAACCACTCCCTGAACTTCGACTTCTCGCCCTTCTCCTTCACGTCAAGGAACGCGGTGTGCCGGTCGCCGACGTGGTTGAAGACGCCGTCGAGGATGACGCGGATCCCGTTCCGCTTGAGCTCGGCGACGAGCTCGAGGAACTCGCGGTCGCTCGGCGTCCACGTCCAGGTCCTCGGGTCGCCCGCGTCTTCCTTGGCGTCGGCCGCGGCGAAATCGCCCTTCGTACCGAGGTTGTCGTCGATGTGCACGAAGGTGCGGGCGTTGTAGCGGTGGTGGCTGTCGGCCTCGAAGACCGGGTTGAGATAGATCGCGTTGACGCCGAGTTCCTTGAGGTACGGGATCTTCTCGCGCAGGCCCGCGAGGTCGCCGCCGTACATGCGGTCGAACACGTACCACTTCCAGAAGCTCTGGCCGTCCTTCCCTTCCCAGTCGCTCGGCGTGAACCATTCGCTCGTCCACGGCCGCGTGCGGTCGGGATCGTTCGCGGCCTTCCCGTTGCGGAAGCGGTCGGGCATGATCTGGTACCAGGTCGCCTCCTTCGCCCAGTCGGGCGTCTCGAAGGCGACGAGTTTCGGATCGAGGCGGTGGATCACGGCCTCGCGAAGGGCTTCCGTTCCGTCGCGCACGACGAAGGCGTAGCGGGCGTCGGCGTCGGCGGGCGAGACGGTCGCTTCCCACCACGCGAAGACGCCGTCCGACAGCACCGGCGACAGCGGCATCGGCTCGGCGCCCTCGACGTGCACCTCGACGGTCTCGACATCGCCGGCCAGCGTGCGGAACCGCAGCAGCCACGAGCCGTCGGAAAGCTTCTGCCGGAAGATCGGCTTCTCGGGCTCGTGTCCGAAGGCCACCGCGTTCATCTCGCCGTCGCCCGCCTTCCCGCCGCCGCCCTCGAGGTTCGCGAGGGCCCCGAGCCGCAGCACGCTGTTCTTCCCGCCGTGGTTGTCGTCGGCGCCGTCGGGGTTCGCCGGGTCCTGCGTCCAGCGGTCGCCGTCGAGGACAAACTTGTACTGGTGCATCCCGGGACCGACCTCGGTGCGGGCCCGCCAGGTGCCGTCGGCTCCCTTCACCATCGCGAGGGCGTCGCGGTTCCAGCCGTTGAAGTCGCCCGCGACCGACGCCTTCGCGACCGGGCGATCGCTCTTGAACGAGAAGGTCACCTCCCAGCGGCCGCCGGCGAGCGGCTTCGCGGCGACCGACGGCGGCAGCTTCGCGGCCGAGTCCTTGGGCACCCGCGCCACGGCGACCTGCGGCGGAAACCGCGGCGAAGCGAGCGACGGGGTCGCGAAGGCGAGGGCGAGCAGCGGCAGGAAGGCAGGAAAAGCCGGGAAAAATCGGGGCTGATTCATCAGAGTGACCTCGGGGCGGGACGAATCCGGAAGCGCGATCCGTATAGTACCCCCCTCATGTCCCTTGCCGTGTGGATCCTCGGTCTCGCGCGAAGGCTCTCGCTCGGCGCGCTCGCGCTGGTCGCCGCCGGCCTCGTCGCCTGGGCGTTCATCCATGTCGGGATCCGCGACTTCGTCGGCCGGGAAGACGCCGGCGACGGCATCACCCTGACCGTCCTCCACTGGTCGGGCGACGGCGGGCAGGAGGAGGACGCGATCGTCGAGGAGTCGCTCGCCCGCTTCGAGGCGGCGAACCCCGGCGTCCGCGTGCGGCGCATCAATCCGGGCGACGCGGGCAGCTTCTACACGAAGCTGCAGACGATGATGGCCTCGGGCGAACCGCCCGACGTCTTCTACATGGGATTCGAGCGGCTCGGGAGCTTCGCGAAGCTGGGCCTGCTCGCCTCGCTCGAGCCCTTTCTGGAGGCCGAGAGAGGCCAGGCCGGCGCCCTCGATCTCGACGAGTTCTACCCGCAGACCGTCGAGGCGTTCCGCTTCGACGGCGCCCGCGTGGGGACCGGGCCGCTCTACGGCATCCCGAAGGATTTCACGACCGTCGGCTTCTACATCAACAAGGACCTGTTCGCGAAGGCCGGCGTGCCGCTGCCGAA
>JBIKVN010000121.1:0-9322 GCA_044356865.1 Phycisphaerales bacterium
CGCGCTCGTCGCGCCGCGCCCCGTCGCCGGCGAGGTACATGCCGGGGATCCGCGACCAGTAGGTCTCGATGAATCGCGGGCGATCCCCGTGGATTCCCCGCAGCATCCCCGGCCACGGCTTGCGGATGACAAGCAGCCCGCCCTGGTTCGCGGGCAGCTCCTCGCCGCGCTCGTTCACGATCGCCGCGTCGATCCCGGGCACCGGTAGCGTGCACGAGCCGGGCACGAGCGGCGTCGCCGCTGGAAACGGCGTGATGATGTGGCCGCCGGTCTCGGTCTGCCACATGGTGTCGACGATCGGGCAGCGGCCGCAACCGATTCTTTCGTGGTACCACATCCACGCCTCGGGATTGATCGGCTCGCCGACCGTGCCGAGTAGTTTCAGGCTGGAAAGGTCGTGCTTCTTCGGGTGCTGGTCGCCCCACTTCATGAAGGCGCGGATTGCGGTCGGCGCCGTGTAGAAGTGCGTGACGCGGTGCCGCTCGACCATGTCCCAGAAGCGGTCCTCGGCGGGGAAGTTCGGGGCGCCCTCGTACATGAGCACCGGCACGCGGTTCGGCAGCATGCCGTAGACGAGGTACGAGTGCCCGGTGATCCAGCCGATGTCGGCGGTGCAGAAGTACATCTGCCCGGTGCCCGGCCGCAGGTTGAAGGTCCACCGCGCGGTCGTCGCGGTCCAGACCATGTAGCCGCCGGTCGTATGGCGGATGCCCTTCGGCTTGCCGGTCGAGCCCGAGGTGTAGAGCAGGAACAGCAGGTCCTCGCTCTCGACGTGCTCGGGCGGGCAGGTGTCGTCGGCGGCGAGCATGAGGTCGTGCCACCAGCGGTCACGGGGGGCCGAGAAGCCGATCTCGTTCCCGACGCGGCGCACCGTGACCACCGTCCGCACCTCGGGCAGGTGTTTGAGGGCCTCGTCGACGTTGGCCTTCAGCGGCACGATCTGTCCGCGCCGCCACGCCCCGTCGCAGGTGATGATGACGCGGCTGTCGGCGTCCTTGACGCGGTCGACGATCGCGGTCGCCGCGAAGCCGCCGAAGATCACCGAGTGGGGGGCGCCGATCCGGGCGCACGCCAGCATCGCGACGACCAGCTCGGGCACCATGCCCATGTAGAGCGTGACCACGTCGCCCTTCTTGACTCCGAGCGCCTTCAGCACGTTCGCGAAGCGCATCGACTCCCGCATCAGGTCGCGATAGGTCAGGTGCCGGATCTCGTGCGGGGCGTCGCCCGCGACCTGCGGCTCGCCTTCCCAGACGATCGCGACCTCGTCGCCGTGGCCGGCGATCACGTGGCGATCGACGCAGTTGTGGGCGAGGTTGGTGCGGCCGCCGACAAACCAGCGGGCGTCGGGGCAATCCCACTCGACGACGCGGTCGAAGGGCCGGAACCAGTCGAAATCCCCGGCGATCTCGCGCCAGAAGCCCTCCGGATCCTCGATCGAGCGGCGATAGAGCTTCCGGTAGGCGGCGAGGTCGGGGATGATCGCCCCGCCAAGCCGCTCGCCGATGCCCTCGGGCGGCGGGAAGACGCGGTTCTCGACGAGGACGCTGCTGATCGCGACGGATTCGGACATGCCGCGAGGATATCGCGGGCTCTGGCCGGATTCAGCCGCCGGAAGGCCGGGCGGCGGCCAGCTTCTCGCGCAGGATCGCGAGGTTGCCCCGGTCGATCTCGAGACGCGTGGGCTGTCGCGCGTCGGTCGGCAAGGCGCACTGTTCCTCGAGCCGGGCGATCGCCTCCTCGAGGCGTCCGGCCTGTTCAAGGGCCATGATCAGGTTGCGTTCCGCCAGCGTGGTCATCGGATGGATCGGGTCGTGCACCTCGCGGTAGCGGCGGGTGCATTCCTCCAGGATCTCGATCGCCTCCTCGGGGCGGCCGGCGCAGGCCAGGGCGAAACCGGCGGTGTTCATCATCCCGAGCCGCATCGAGGCGTTCGGCCCGACGGCCTCCTCGAGCCGGGGACCGAACTCGCGGTAGACCTCGATGGTGCGGAGCCAGTTGCCGGCATAGGCGAGCGAATTCATCAGCCCGCCGGCCACGGCGATGGTGATTGGATGGTCGACGCCAAGCGTGCCACGGGTTCGGGCCAGAAGCTCCTCGTGCAACGGGACGCAGCGATCGGGCTGCCCCATGAATCCGACGGCGCGGGCATGGGCCTGCTCGAGCCGGAGGGTCAGGGGATCCTCGGGGCCGAAGGCCGTGCGGGCCCGGGCGAGCGCCGCCGATAGGTGCGAGACCCCGTGCTCGGGGTGGCGACGCGTGACGATTCGCCCGCGGGCGAGCTCGATCTCGAGCATGCGTCGGTCGTCGGGCGCGAGGGCGAGTCCGGCCAGCTCGACGGCCGCGTCGGCCAGCTCGAACGCCCGAGCCTGGTCCACGCGGCTGTGCTCGAGCGCGTATGCCTCGACGATCATCGCCTCGGCGCCCAGCGCGGGGTCACGCCCCGCATCGAGCTCGAGGGCTCGTCGTGCCGCCTCGATCGACCGCTCGTTCTCGCCCGCCACCATCATGCAGCGGGCCCGCAGCAGCGCCACCCGGGCGCTCTCCCCCGAACCAAGCTCGCGAAGCAGGGCCTCGGACTGCGCCACGCCCTGCTCGACGGCCGGCGAGCGGGTGCCGCGGACGTACCACGGGTCCGCGGCGACCAGCATCGACTCGACGACCGCGAGAAGCGAGTCGGCGTCGCGCCGCTCGCGGGCCGCGGCGGTCGCCGCCGACAGGACCGCCCCGGTCGCGACGAGGGCGCCGATCGCGACCAGCGTCGAAACCGCCGCCCAGCCGCGGTGCCGACGGAACCAGGCCACGGTGCGGCGGACCGGATGGGCCCGCGCCGCCTCGGGAATGGCGCCCGCGAGCCAGCGCCCGAGATCCGCCTCGAGATCGGCCACGCTGTCGTATCGCTCTTCCGCGTCGATCGCGATCGCCTTCAGCACGATCGCGTCGAGATCCCGCCACCGCGCCCGCGACACCTCGCGGTCGCCGTGCGACCGCACCGAACGGCTCGGCAGCGCCGGCGCGACCTTGGCGATCGCGGCGAAGAGGGGCAGGTTCGCGCTTCGCAGGTCCTCGCGTCTCCGCGGCGGCTCGCCGGTCAGCGTGGCGGCCAGCATGCAGCCGAGGCTGAAGACGTCCATCCGCACGTCCGGCGCCTTGCCGAGCGCCTGCTCGGGGGCCATGTACTCGGGCGTACCCACCACACGGCCGAGCATGGTGCGCTCGGCTTCCGACAGCGGCTCGCCCTCGAGGGCCTTCGCCAGCCCGAGATCGATGATCACCGGTCGCGGCGGAGTCGCCAGCTCGTCGACGAGGATGTTCGACGGCTTCAGGTCGCGGTGCAGGATCCCGCGGCGATGGGCGTGCGAGACGGCTTCGCAGGCCTGGGCCACCAGCCGCACCCGATCCTCGGTGCCGAGCGCCCGCTCGTCGGCGAAGCGGACGATCGGCAGGCCGGGCACGAGACGCATCGCGAACCAGGCCCGCCCGTCGGCAAGCTCGTCGAACTCCAGGATCGTCGCGATGCCCGGGTGCTCGAGCCGGGCGAGCGCGTTCGCCTCGCCGCGGAAACGGACAAGTATCTCGGGCTCGCGGGAGCCGGTGATCTTCACCGCGACCGTGCGGAACGGCGGATCCACGCGGCGGCCGAGGTGCACCGTGCCGCTGGCCCCGCGGCCGAGTTCCTTGAGGAGTTCGTAAGGCCCGGCCCGCTCGCGGAACGCATTCGGCGGGGATTCCGCCGGCCCGAGGGCCCGGTCGGCCCGCAGGAGGGCGACCACCTCGCGGCGGGTCGCGGCCGAAACGCCTTCCTGGCCCTCGATCCACGCCTCCCGCTCCTCCGGCGGCCGGTCGAGCGCCCGGTGGAACAGCCGCTCGATCCCGGATCTATCGGGGCTCACCGCGCGATCCCGCCCGCGACGGACCCGAGCCGCGCCGCGATCCACGCCCGGGCGAACCGCAGGTCGCGTTCGACGGTCGCGAGACTCGTGTCCAGGATGTCCGCAATAGTTTCCTGCGGTAGCCGATCCATCGCCGCGAGGGTGACCGCCATGAACTTCCGCTCGTCGTGGAGTCGCAGCGAAACGAGGGCATCGGCGAGCCCGCCGGCCGCGCCGTCCGGCGTCGCGAACGGGTCGTTCGGCCCGACGCCGGTTCGCAACGCGTCGCGCAGGGCCCTTCGCCGACGGCGATCGCGGCGATGGCGATCGATGAGGATGCGACGCGTGAAGAGCGTGGTCAGGCCGCGGAGGTGCGAGGCGTCGACGATGGTCTCCCGCTGCGAGAAGATCCGGACCATCGCGTCGCCGAGGACGCTGGAGACCTGGGCCTCGTCCGACTCCCGCCCGCGGGCCTGGATCTCGCGCCGCACGAGATCGTGAAGATCCGACCAGGCGGATTCCACCAGTTCGGCCAGGGGACGGGAAGCGACGGGCCGGGATGCGCCAGGGGACATTCCTACAGAATGACGGGCCGGCCGCCGGACGGCAAGCCCCGGGCGGGCAAGTTTTGTTTGGAAATCCGGTCGAGCTCAGCCCCGCGCCGCCGCCCACTCCCGCGCCGCCCGCACCGCGTCGAGCAGTTTCCCGGGATCCTTGCCGCCGGCCTGCGCGAGGTCGGGCTTGCCGCCGCCCGAGCCGCCGCAGGCCTGCGCCGCGACCTTGACCCAGTCGCCGGCCTTGAGGCCCTTCGCGATCGCTTCCTTCGGGCAGCCCGCGGCGATGGCCACCTTGCCGTTCGCCTCGTCGGGCGAAAGGAAGAGGACCGGAAGCTCGCCGCGGGTCGCCCGCGCGATGTCGAGCGCCACGAGCAGCGACGGCGGATCGGCGTTCTCGAGCACCGCGACGAGAGGCCCGCCGCCGTGCGAGGCGAGCACCGTCCTCGCCTGCGCCGCGACCGCGTCGCGGGTCGCCCCCTCGGCCTGCCGCCGCAGCGACTTCGCCCGCTCGCGGAGCGGCTCGAGCGCGGCCTCGAGGCGATGCCGCGCCGCGACGCCGATGGTCATCGACTCAAGGCCTCGGCCAAGGTCGCCGAACTCGGCCAGGAACGCCGCGTCGGGCAGCCGCGCGATCTCGGAGATGCGCGAGGCGAAAGCCGCCGCCGCCGCCTCGGTCGCGAGGGCCGCGACGCCGGCGACCGCGGTCATGCGCCGCACGCCGGCCGCAAGCCCGCCCTCGGCCACGATCGTGAACCGCTTCGCCTCGCCGGTGCGTGACAGGTGCGTCCCGCCGCAGAGCTCGACCGAGCGCCGCGTCGCCGCGTCGCCGCCGGGATCCTGCGCGAGCGCCGCGACCGGCGCTCCGATCGCCACCACCCGCACCGGATCGGGGTATCGCTCGCCGAAGATCGCCCGCAGCCCGCGGATCGCCTTCGCGGTCGCCAGCGGCACTTCCGAAGCGTCGACCGCAAGATCCTCGGCGATCGCCGCGTTGACGATCGACTCGACCCGCTCGAGCTCGGCGGGCGACAGCGGCCGCGGATGCGCGAAGTCGAAACGCAGCTTCTCGTCGTCGACGAGCGAACCCTTCTGCTCCTCGTCGGGCCCGCACACCTCGCGCAGCGCGAGGTTCAAGAGGTGCGTCGCGGTATGGTGCGCCCGGATCCGCTCCCGCCGTTCGCGCTCGACGCTCAGCGACGCGGTGTCGCCGACGTTGAGTTTCCCGGCGGTGACGCGACCGACGTGCAGCACGAACCCGCCGATCCGCCGGGTGTCGGTCACCTCGAAGGTCGTGAGCATGCCGCCGTGCTCGACCCGTAGCGAGCCGCGGTCGCCGACCTGCCCGCCCATTTCCGCGTAGAAGCTCGTCTTCGCGCAGATCACGGCCACGGGGTGACCGACCTCGGCGTGCAGGTCGAAGTTCCGCCCGTTCCAGATCGCCTGCACCGTCGCGTTCAGCGGCTTGCCCGCGAACTTCGCGGAATCGTCGGTCGGGTGCACGCCCTGCGTCTCGAGCTGCGCGAGCGCGTCCGGCGGCAGCTCCAGCCCGCCCTCGGCGCCGCCCGCCCGGCGGCTCGTCTCGCGGGCCTTCTCCATGAGCGCCTCGTACCCTGCGACGTCGACCGAGAGCCCGCGCTCGGCGGCCATCACCTGCGTGAGGTCGATCGGGAAACCCGAGGTGTCGTGCAGGCGGAACGCGTCCTCGGCGCCGATCGTCGTGCCGCCCGCCTTCCGCACCCGCCGCTCGGCCTCCTCGAAGAGCGCGAGCCCCTTGTCGAGCGTGCGGAGGAACGCGTTCTCCTCCTCCTCGACCGTCGCCTTCACCTTCGCGAGGTTCGCGCGAAGTCCCGGGAACGCCGGGGCGAGCGTGTCGACGGTGACGTCAACGAGGTCCCTCAGGAACGGCCCGCGGATGCCGAGCGTCTGGCCGCCGTGCCGCACCGCCCGCCGCAGGATCCGCCGCAGCACGTAGCCGCGACCCTCGTTCGACGGCGTCGCGCCGTCGGCGATCGCGACGGTCAGGCAGCGGACGTGGTCGGCGATCACCCGGTACGCGACGTCGAACGGGTCCTCGAGCTTTCCGGCGTACGGCCGCGCTCCGCTGCGACTCGCGATGATCTCGAAGATCGGCGTCCACAGGTCGGTGTCGTAGTTCGACCGCTTGTCCTGCAGCACCGAGACCAGCCGCTCGAGGCCCATGCCGGTGTCGACATGCTTCGCGGGCAGCGGCTTGAGCGAGCCGTCCGACTCGCGGTTGAACTGGATGAAGACGTGGTTCCAGATCTCGAGCACGTCGGGATCGCCCGAGTTCACCAGCTTCCGCGCGTTCCGCCCGCCGATGCGGTCGTAATGGATCTCGCTGCACGGGCCGCACGGCCCGGTCTCGCCCATCTCCCAGAAGTTGTCCTTCATCGAGCCGGGGATGACATGGTCGTCGGGCAGGAACTTCAGCCAGATCCGCCGCGCCTCGTCGTCGGGGGCGAGGCCGAGCTCGGGGTTGCCCTGGAAGTAGGTCGCGTAGAGCCGCGACGGGTCCAGGCCGAGGACCCCGGTGAGGAACTCCCAGCCCCAGCCGATCGACTCCTCCTTGAAGTAGTCGCCGAACGACCAGTTCCCGAGCATCTCGAAGAAGGTGTGGTGGTAGGTGTCGCGCCCGACGTCCTCGAGGTCGTTGTGCTTCCCGCCCGCCCGGATGCACTTCTGGGTGTTCACCGCCCGGGTGTACGGCCGCTTCCCGCGACCGAGGAAGACATCCTTGAACTGGTTCATCCCCGCGTTCGTGAAGAGCAGCGTCGGGTCGTCGTGCGGGACGACCGGACTGCTCGGCACGTCGGTGTGCCCGCACTTTCGCACGAAGAAGTCGAGGAACGCCTGCCGGACCTCGGCGGCGGTGTGCGGACGGCGGGCGGGGGGGGCGTCGGGGCGGAGGGTGCTCATGGGAAGCCGGCCGCGGGGAAAATGGGGCCGGACGGGTAGTGTAAAGAGGTGCTCCCGGCGACCGGTCCGATCCGGCCGATACCTTCCGCAGCCATGATCGCGCCGCCCGGACCCCACCGTCGCACCCCGTTCGTAGGGGGCAACTGGAAGATGAACACCACCCTCGCGACCGCGGTCGAGTTGGCCGAGGCGATCTCGCAGGGGGTCGCCGACTCGGTCGAGCGGGTCGATGTGGCGGTCTTCCCGCCATTCCCGTATCTGCAGGCGGTGGGTCATGCCCTCGGGCACCGCTCGGTGCTGCTCGGGGCGCAGGACTGCTCGGCCGAGGAGCCGGGAGCCTTCACCGGTCAGGTCGCGGCGGCGATGCTCGATGATCTCGGCGTCCAAGTGGCATTGGTCGGGCACTCCGAGCGACGCCACGGATTGGGTGAGTCGAATCAACTTATCGGGCGTAAGTTGCGAATGGCCCTCGATTACGGCCTGATCGGGCTGCTTGCGGTCGGAGAGACCCTGTCGGAACGAGATGCGGGACGCCTGCGGGAAGTGGTCGTCGACCAGCTCGATGCCGCCCTCACCGACATCGACTCCGAGGACTCTCGTCAACTGGTCATCGCGTATGAGCCGGTCTGGGCCATCGGCACCGGGCGGACCGCGACCCCCGACCAAGCCCAGGAAGCCCACCGACTCATCCGGGACACCCTGAGGTCACGGTATGATGCCCCGTTCGCCGATTCGGTTCGCATCCTTTATGGCGGTTCCATGACCGCCGCGAATGCGGCCGATCTCCTCGCCCAGCCCGACATCGACGGCGGGCTGGTGGGGGGGGCGAGCCTGAAGCCGGCCGACTTTGCGGCGATCTGCCGTGCGGCCGCGGTTCGGGCGAAGGGGTCGGCGACCTGACCTCTTGGATCCCGTCCGCCCGTCGTCGCCCGGAGTTCCCATGACCTGGCTTTTCCCGCTGCTTGTCGTCCTCTTCGCCATCGTTTCGCTGGCCATGGTCCTGATCATCCTGGTCCAGCGTCCCCAAGGCGGAGGGCTTGCGAGCGCCTTCGGCGGCGGCGGCAACCAGGACACCGCCTTCGGTGGCCGGACCGGCGACGCCCTGACCATTGCGACGGTCTCGACCTTCGTGCTCTGGCTGCTGGTCGCGATCGGGCTGAACGTGACCGACGGCATGACCGTGGCAGCCCCCCCGGCCGAGACGCCCGTTGCGGAGGCGGCCCCGATGGACGCCCCGGCGGCGGGAACCGAAACCTCGACCGCTCCACCCTCGATCCAGATCGAGCCCTTGCCGTCCGCTCCGGCGAGCGTGATCAGTTCCGACAATCCGGTCATCCAACCGGGCCTCGAGGGCAAGCCGTCCGAGACGCCTCCGCCGCCGCCCGAGCCGGCCCCGGCCACGAATCCCTGACCGTTCCGCCCCGGACCTCCACGCATGCTCCGCTCGATGACCGGCTTCGGCGTGGCGACCGCCGAGCAGGGCGGCCGGCAGTGCTCGGTCGAGGTCCGCTCCGTCAACAACCGTTTCTTCAAGGCCGCGATCCGCGTGCCGCCCGAGCTCTCGCCGCTCGAGGCCGAGCTCGATTCGCAGCTCGGCCGCATCACCAACCGCGGCAGCGTGACCGTGACGGTCCGGCTCGGCCTGGCCGCCGCCGACGCGGCCGGCGAGGTGAATGCCGCCGCGGCCCGGGCGTTCGTCGAGCGGATGCTGGCCGCGCTGCCGCCCGAGATCGCGGCCCGCTCGACCGTCGACCTCGCGACGCTGCTCACCGTGCCGGGCGTGGTGGGCCTCAGCGCCGACCGGCTGGCTGCTGAGGTGCGTCCGCTGGTGTCGCGGCTGCTCGTCGAGGCGTGCGAGCGGATGCTCGAGATGCGGATCCGCGAGGGGCGGTCGCTGCATGGCGTGCTCTCGTCGTTCGGCGCGGCGATGCGCGAGAGGCTGGCGAAGGTCGCGGT
>JBIKVN010000350.1:0-2521 GCA_044356865.1 Phycisphaerales bacterium
TGGTCGCGGTAGGCGGTGACGACCGGGTCGTCCTTCCGCAGGGCCTCGAGGCAGCCGACCGCGACGGCCTCCTGCCCGATGTAGACGTGGCAGAAGCCGCCGATCTTCTTCTCCTGGTAGGCCTGCATGCACCGGAGCTCGAACTCGCGGATGAGCATCATCATCCGGAGCCAACGGTGAAGGGTCTCGGTGGGAATCGCGAGGGCCTCGGGCGGCAGCGGAGCCGCCTTCCGGGAGGGGGCCCCGATCGCGAGCGGGGCGGTCGGGCCGCTCGGGGGGCCGGCGGGCCCGACGGGGGTTGTCTTGGGCGGAGTGGTCGCCATGGCCATGGGGGTGATCGAGTTCGTCGGTGGGGAATCCCGTCGGGCCCGGCGGAGCCGCCGGATCGCGGGGAATCCGGCTTTATAGGGGATCCCCGGCCTGCTGGACAACGCCCGGACCGCCCCGGAGGACCGTTTCGCCCTCGCAGGGCGCAGGAAATGCACCCCGACTCGGCCTCGGCCAGCCAACGAACCGGGACGGCCCGCCCTCGGCAGGCCGTCCCGGCGTCGATTCGTCAGGGTTGCGGAAGGGATCACCGGGCCGCGAGGGCCGCCGCCGCTTCGTGGTCCTTGAGGGCCCGGGCCTGCAGGATGAGGAGGGCCGCCTCGAGCTGCGGGTCGAGATTGTCGGCGAGCAGGCCCTTGACCTCCGGCCTCGGCTCGCGGTCCTTCTCGTCCTTCCAGTTCTCGATGATGTCGGCGTCCTGGCGGAGCTCGACCGACTTCTCGACCTGGTCAGGCGTCATCTTCACCACGAGGTCGGGCTTGACGCCCCAATCCGGCGAGCCCGGCTTGCGGTGGACGCAGCGTCCCTCGGCATCGCCGACGCACGCCGGAAGGTAGTAGTACTGCGTGGTGAGCTTCACGGCGGCGCTCGCGGCGCGGTCGCTCACGTCGTGCACGGTCTGCACCGAGCCCTTGCCGAAGGTGCGGTCGCCGATCACCACCGCGATGTCATGGGCCTGCAGGGCCCCCGCCACGATCTCGCTGGCGCTGGCGCTGCCCTGGTTCACGAGCACGACCACCGGCAGGTCGGCCAGCGGCGCCTTGTTCCGCTCGGCGTCGAGCCGCCAGACGACCTGGCCGTTGCGATCCTTGCCGCTGACGACCTCACCCTCGCGGAGGAAGAGATTCGTGAAGTCCTTGGCGCTCTTGAGCAGCCCGCCCGGGTTGAACCGCAGGTCGAGGATGAGGCCGTGCAGCGGACGCTCGGCTCGCATCGACTCGATCGCCGCGTTGAAGTCGGTGAAGGAGTCCTCGTTGAAGCTCGTGAGCCGCACGTAGCCGACGCCCGCGGCGGGATCGATGAACCAGTCCCACTCGGGATTTCCGGCCGGATCGAGTCCCTTCTTCCACCAGCCGTTCACCGAACGGATCTTGATGGTGTCGCGCACCAGCGTGATCTCGACGGGGTCGGTCGCCCCCTCTCGCTTGAGCGAAAGCGTGACCGGCTTGCCCCGCGGACCGGTGATCGAGTCGACGGCCTTGTTCAGGGCCCAGCCGACGGTCGGCACGCCGTCGACCGCGACGATGCGGTCCTCGCTCTTCACGCCGCCGCGGGCCGCGGGCGAGCCCTCGAGCGGATTGATGATCATGATCTCGCGGGTGTCGTCGTGGCGGATGAGCACTCCGACCCCGACAAAATCGCCGTCGACCTGCTGCTGGAAGCGGCGGAGCCGCTCGGGCCAGATGATCTCCGAGTACTGGTCGTCGAAGGTCTTGGCCAGCGCTTCGACGGCGCCGTTGCCGAACTCGAAGAGGACCATCGACTCGGGGAAGCCGAGGGTCCGGGCGTTCACCTGCAGGATCTCGCCGAGGATCGCGTTGTAGTCGCTGCGGCCGACCTGCTTGGCGTCGGCGGCGGCGAGCCGTTCGCGGCCCCGCTGCACGGCGGCGCGGAACTCGGACACCTTCGCGTCGTCGTCGAGGGTCGGGAAGGTCTCGTCGAGCAGCCGGGTGCTCGCGAGGGTGTCGAGGGCCTCGAGGCCGCCGAGGACGAGCGGCCGCCAGCCGCCGGAGGAGATGTGCTCGTTCGCCGCGGTCTTGAGGGCCGACGAGAGCATCGGCTTGGTGATGCCGCGGAGCTGCTCCTTCCAGTCCTCGGCGAAGGCCGGGTTCCACGCGGGGAAGGGCTTGTCGGGGGCGAGGCGGGTGGCCTGGGCGGCCCGCAGGCCGTGCAGCCGTTGCGGGGCGTACTGGGCGAGCAGGGCGATCCGGCGGTTCACCTCGTCGAGGGCGTCGTCGTAGCGGTCGAAGACCGTCGCGTCGGGATTCTCCTCGTTCAGGGTCCGCAGCCGGAACAGGATCTCCTGGGCCAGCAGCAGGTCGTCGGTCTCGAGGGCCTTCGCGTTCGCGGCCTCGGCGAGGGCGATGAGGGCGCGGACGTCGTCGCGCTCGAGGGCGTCGTTCCAGCGGTCGGACAGCGTCTGGTACTTGACCACCGCGGTCAGGGCCTTCGAGATCTCGTCCTTCGCGAGCGC
>JBIKVN010000351.1:0-2515 GCA_044356865.1 Phycisphaerales bacterium
CCCGGATTGACCGCACCGTCCAAGCGGCCTGACCCACGCCATCTCGAACCTCGCGATACCACACATGCACCGATTCCATCCGATCAAGAGCGCACCGACCTTTGGCGGAACGCCCCGAGCTGGTTCTTTCCGGAGTCACCGCCTGGCTGCGTACGCCCTTGCGGGCGGCGCCACCATGGCTTCGGCGGCCGCCGCGGACGCGGGGGTCTACCTCACCTTGTATACGCTCAACACCCCCTACACCGTCACGACGCCCGATGTGACGCAGGTGCTGATGAGCTGGTCCACCAACCTGACCGGCGGCAACGTCGGGCAGGGCGACCTCACCGACTGGAGCATCAGCTTACTGAGCGGGGAGACGGTGATCTACACCGACAACATCGTGGCGGGCGGCGCCGTGCAGTCGATCGGCGGCGTCCAACGCGGCCTCGCGGACATTCTCTTCAACTTCAACCTCGGCACCCTCACCCCGGGCGACTTCGACAACATGGTTTCGGGCTCGCTGCTGGCCGATGCGTCCGGAAGCGCGTACAACATATACAGCTACCCGCAGGGTCCGTTCGTCCCGCCGTACTCGACGCTCGGCATCTGGGCGAACGGCAACGAGTCGACGCGGGAACTGCCCGGCTACTCGTCGGTGTTCACCGTACCCGCACCGGGCGTCCTCGGAGCGTTCGCCTTGGCAGGGCTTGCGTCGCGCCGCCGACGCAGACCGCTGGCGTAAGACTCGTCGACGGACTGGTCTTCCCCCTGATTCCTGAGCCGAGTCGGCCGCGGAACGGATCGCTCCCGTCGATCCATCCGTACGGAGAGCCGCCGCGCCGCCGGGCACCTTGCCGCGGAGGCCGCAGGGTTCGACCGGCCATTTCAGCGGGAAACGCCCCGACGCATCAACGATCCGTGACGTCACGGCGTCCGCGCCGCCCGGAACCCGCCGTTGCGCAGGCCGACCACGCCGGGCACGAGATCCGCGCGGTTCGAAGAGCGGCAGGTGCCGGCGATGCCGCCCCAAGAACCGCCGCGCAGCACGCGGTATTGCCCGGTCGCGGGTCCGGTCGGGTCGGTCGACGGTGACGATTGGTAGGCGGTGGCCGACCACCAGTCGTTCACCCACTCCCAGACATTTCCCGACAGGTCGTGGAAGCCGAGGGAATTCGCTTGCTTCTGGCCGACCGGACGGGTCTGCCCGTGCGAGTTCGCGGCGAACCACGCGATGTCCCCGAGCAGGTTCGCGTCGTCGGTCCCGTCTGGATGTCCGGCCGACGGGTGGAACGCGGTCGTCGTGCCGGCGCGGTACGCGAGTTCCCATTCGGCCTCGGTCGGGAGTCGCAGGCCGGTGGCCGAGTTGAACGACTGGATCATCGTCCACGAGACCTGCTCGACGGGACGGTTCGGCACCTCCGCCGTCGCGACCTGGGGAGTCGCGGCCTTGAAGAAGGAAGGATTCGCGCCCATCAACGCGGTCCATTCGGCCTGCGTCACCTCGAAGCGACCGAGATAGAACGCGTTCGTCACCGTCACGGCGCGAGCCGGACTCTCGTCGGCGTCGCAGGCGGACTGCGCCGACGCCGAGCATCCCATGGTGAAGGTGCCCGGCGGGACGAGCAGCATCTCGATCTGGCTCGCGAGGTCGCGCACCCGCCACGGTCGCCCGGTCGCCGCGATCGCCGCACGAAGCGCCGGGTCGGTCACCACCGCGGGATCGGGCGCATGCTCGATCGTCGCGAACCACGATGAGCTCACCCCGTAGGTGAAGGCGCCGGCCCGCGTTGCGGTGCCGCCAGGCGTAGTGACCTCGACGCTGGTCGTGCCTTCGGATCCCGCCGGCGTGACCGCAGTCACCGAGTTCGCGTCGATCACCGAGACCGCGGTCGCCGCCGCGCCGCCGACCCGGACCGCGGTCGTCGTCGCGAGATTCAAGCCCGTGACCGTGATCGTCGTACCGCCGGCGACCGGGCCGGTGACCGGCGAAACCACGCTGATGATCGGGACCGCGACGTGCGTGAACGCCGCAGGCAGCGTGGCGGTCCCGCTCGGCGTGGTCACCGTGATCGACTTCACGCCCGCGGCGTCGGCGGGCGTGACGGCGGTGACCGTCGTGGGGCTCGTGACCGTCACGCCAGTCGCTTCGATCGTGCCGATCCGGACCGAGGTCGCGCCCGCCAGGTTGACGCCCGTCACGGTGATCGCGGTGCCGCCTGCGATCGGACCCGCGGCCGGCGAGACACCGCTGACCGCGGCCATCGCGACGTAGGTAAACGCGTTCGTCCGCGTGGCCGTGCCCCACGGCGTGGTCACCGTCACGTTCCGCGCCCCCGCGGCGCCCGGTGGCGTGATCGCCGTGACCTTCGTCGCGCTCACCACGGTGAAACCCGGCGCCGGAACGCCGCCGATGCTGACCGAGGTGGTGCTGGCGAGATTCGCGCCGTTGATCGTGATCAGGGTGCCGCCCTCGACCGGACCCGTGGACGGGGCGACGCCCGAGATCGACGGCCCCGCGAAGTAGGTGAACGCG
>JBIKVN010000122.1:0-9187 GCA_044356865.1 Phycisphaerales bacterium
CCTCCTGGTGGGATGGACCGAGTTGTCCATGCACCTGCGCGCCGTGCTGCCGATCGCGCTCGAGGCTTGGATCCCGCTCGTTGTCATCGTCCCGATCGCTCTCGTCCGCTGGCTATGGCTGGTCGAGCTGCGGCGGTACTACCGGCGAAGCGACCTCGTCTGAAGCCGAATGTCGTCGCAGCGCCTGCGACGCAAGTTGCACCTTCAGACTGCGGATCTCCCGCTGCATGTCCGCCATGGCGACGCCTACGAAGACGAAGCACATGGGTAGAAAGCACAGGAACACGGGCGAAAACGCGTCGGTGTTTGGCGCGACGAATAGTGTGCCGATCGCGATCAGCGAGATTGCTCCGCAGAACATGGCAGGCACCCAGCAGCTGATTCGATTCATGGCCGTGGCTCCTTCACGATCTCGATCGTTCCATCGCCGTTCCTGAATGCCCACTCAGGGTAGCCCGAGGCCGGCCCGATGAACCACACCGAAACATCTCGACGCAAGACTTCGCGGCTCTCGGTTTCGACCTTGTAGTGGGCACGGAGAACCTCGAAATCCTCTGGATTCGCAGCCCGCCACGGCCCGGGGTGTTTGCCGAAACAGCCGCCCAAGGCCAAGAGGAGGCAGGGCGACACGATAGTTGCGAGAATGTGAACTGAGGAGAGCCGAATGGGTTTCATGTTCTGTCCTTCCAGTGGTTTCCTGTTTCAGACTATATGCTTGAGGCGTTGCTGATTGCCCGACGCGATCCGGTTGCTGGCTTTCAACTCCCGGACGGACACTCTCGAACAGCTGGCACGCTTCCCAAAGAACCACCACGGCGTTCGACGTCGGGAGTAGCGATTCGAGCCAGGTCCCAAGCTCGCGCGTGACTGTTGACCCGCCCGACACCGTCAACCCGAGACTCCGAGAGTTCGAGAGGATTTTGACGCACCCAAGACGAGACACCCGGTGTCCTGATCGGTTGCCCCTGAATCGTTCTCGAGCCGAGAGCGCCGCCGCCCGGGGGCCGAATCGCCAAACTGCTCGGATTCTGCGGGGGTGCTGGCCAACTGGCCGCGGCGGTCAATACGGGCCGCCTGAAAACCAAACGACCCCGCCATAAGGCGGGGTCGGAAGGAAACTCCCCCAGCTGGACTCGAACCAGCAACCTGGCGGTTAACAGCCGCCCGCTCTACCAATTGAGCTATAGGGGAATGACGGGCCGCGAACTGTACCGCGTGCCGCTTGAGGGTCAACCACATCGGCGATCCCGGGGGCGAACCGCGGTCGGGCGGCGCGGATTGCTCCGGTCCCGCGGAGGCCGCGTCGGCCCGCCCCCAAGCCCCTCAGCCGGTTCCCGGACCCTCCCGCCACCTCCTCCCCCTCTCCCCCATCCCCGCGCTCGCCGATACACTGCCCGGCTCGACTCCGCGGCCGCGGGGTCGGAACTTCCAATCCCCCCCGCTGACGCGCCCGCCGGACGGGCCCGGCTCGCGGGGACGCGAGGCTGCCATGAAGAAGGACACCCATCCCAAGTACTACCCCGACGCGAAGATCTACTACCGCGGCGAGCTGGTGATGACCACCGGCGCGACCGTGCCCGAGCTCAACGTCGAGGTCTGGTCGGGCTCGCACCCCTTCTTCACCGGCCAGAAGTCGTTCATCGACACCGCCGGCCGCGTCGAGAAGTTCCAGCGGAAGTTCGCCGGCAACTACTTCGAGAAGAAGGGCGAGAAGCCCGCCGCCAAGAAGTAGTTCCCCATTCGGGAAACCGTCGCAGCCGTCCCGCCGATCGGGACGGCTGTTTCTTTGGCCGCCGCTTCCGCCGCCGCGCATGCCTGAGCTTCCCGAGAATCTCGTCCGCACCCTCGAGTCGCTGGACGCCGAGTTCGACCGGCTGTCGGCGCAGCTTGAGGACCCGGCGATCGCGGCCGACCACCGGAAGGCCCGGTCGATCGCGTCGCGGCGGAAGGCGATCGAGGCGACGGTCGGACGGTACCGCGAGCTGCGGCGGATCGACCGCGAGATCGCCGACCTCGCGTCGCTCGCGGCCCCGGGCGGCGATCGCGAGCTGGCGGCGCTGGCCACGGCCGACCTTCCTCCGCTGCGGTCCCGCCGCGACGGGCTCGTCGACACGGTGAGGCGCGAGCTCGTGACCGGCGACGACCGCTCGATCGACACGGTGATCCTCGAGGTGCGGATGGGCGTCGGCGGCCTCGAGGCGGCGCTCTGGGCGGGCGAACTCGTCGAGATGTACCGCCGCCACGCCGCCCGCCGCGGCTGGCGGTTCGACCCGCTCGAATCGACCCCCGGCGACCAGGGCGGCGTGACCGAGGCGATCGTCGAGCTCACCGGCGACGGCGTCTGGAGCGAACTCGGCTACGAGGGCGGCACGCACCAGGTGAAGCGGGTGCCGGCGACGGAAGCCCAGGGCCGCGTGCACACCTCGACCGCGACCGTCGCGGTGTTGCCCGAGCCCGACGAGATCGAGGCCGAGGTCGACGCGAGCGAGGTGAAGGAGATGCTCACGACCGCCCAGGGCCCCGGCGGGCAGAACGTGAACAAGGTCGCGACCGCGGTGCATCTGATTCACCTGCCGACCGGCATCGAGGTCCGCATGCAGGAGACCCGCAGCCAGCTGCAGAACCGCGAGAAAGCCTGGCGGCTGCTGCGGGCCCGGGTGCACGAGCGGCGCCGCCGCGAGGCCGAGGCGAAGCGGAGCGCCGAGCGGAAGTCGATGATCGGCTCGGGCGACCGGGCCGAGAAGATCCGGACCTACCGCTTCAAGGAGAACCTCGCGGTCGACCACCGGCTCGAGCGGGGGTTCAACCTGAAGGAACTGCTTTCGGGCGAGCTCGACGCGCTCGTCGGGGCGCTGGCCGAGCGCGACATCGACGAGCGGATCGCGGCGTTGTGAAGCCGCCTCACGTCGCCGCGAGATGCATCTGCCGCAGGTAGCGGTCGAGATAACGCCCCGCGAACGCGTCGAACGCGGCGTCGAGGCCCCGCACGCCCTCTCCCCAGAAGCAGACGCCGCCGTCCAGGAACTCGGGGTCGCAGTGGAGCGCGAACACGCCGTCGACCACCAGCGACCGCGGCAATCGCGTCGCCTGCCAGGCGGTCACCGCGTTCCGCGTGGGATCGCCGATCGCGATCGACGGCTGCGACATGAGATCGCGATCGTTCAGGAACCAGAGGTCGGTGACGACGATCGGCACGAGCGGCGGATCGCCCTGCTCGAGATGCCCGGCCTGCCACGCCCGGATCAATCGCGCGAGCCGCGTCGCGTACGGGCGATCGAGCCACTCCGCCCGCGGCATGCCCCCCACCACGATCGCGAGGCACTCCTCGGGACGGAACTCGAGCTCGGGCGGCTGCTCGGCGCGGTCGAGGCGGAAACGCTCGTCAGGAGCGGGCGGAGTCCAGTTCTGGCCTTCCTCGTGCATGGCCCGGTTTATCGACCGGGCCGCACATCCGGCACCACCGGCGCGATCCGAACCGGGCCTCCGGGAAAAACCGGGCGGTCGCTGGCCCGACCGACCGAGGAAACCCACGGTCGGGGGATTCACGAGGAACCCCATTCGATGTCCAAGCCCATGCCCAACGTCCTGTCCATCGCCACCTCCCGCCGTGCCCTCGAGAGCCTCGTCGTCGTCGCCGTCCTCGGCGTTGTCGCCTGGACCGCCTTCCCCCGCCTGTCGCTCGGCTCGTCGCGCGACGAGGCGAAGCAGATGCAGTCGACGCTCTGGCAGGTCCGCAACCGTGTCGAACTCAACCGCTTCAGCAACCTCGTCCGCACCAACGACGAGGGCTGGCCCATGGCGATCAGCCCCGAGTGGTTCAAGGCCGAGCGGCTGCCCCCCCACCCGATCACCGACCGCGAGCTCGTCGTCGAGACGACCGACGCGGGCCACGCGATGCACTATCCGATCGAAAAGACCTTCGACGCGAACGATCCCGACGCGCGGACGCTCTGGTACAACCGCACCAACGGCTCGATCGCGATCCGCGTGCCGCGGGCCGGCACCGACGCCGAGATGCTCGCCGCGTTCAACGCGGTGAACGGGACGAGGCTCGGGTCGACGCTGGAAACGGCGCGGTGAACCGCGACGACGCTCAGTGGAACAACGGGAACTTCCGGCAGAACTGCCGGATTTCCTCCCGCACCCGCGAGGTCTCGCCCGCCTCGCCCTTGGCGACCAGCACGCGGTCGAGCCAGCCGGCGACCCGGTCCATCTCGGGCTCCTTCAGGCCACGCGTGGTCAGCGCCGGCGTGCCGAGCCGCAGGCCGCTCGTGACCATCGGCGGCCGCGGGTCGTTCGGGATGCCGTTCTTGTTCGTGATCATGCCCGCGGCCTCGAGCCACTTCTCGGCGTCGGCGCCGGTGAGGTCGGCGGAACGGCCGCGAAGATCGACGAGCATCAGGTGGTTGTCGGTGCCGCCCGAACACAGGCGGTAGCCCTTCTGCGTGAGCGCCGCCGCCAGCGCCCGCGCGTTCGCGACGACCTGCCGTGAATACGCCTTGAACTCGGGCCTGAGCGCCTCGCCGAAGGCGATCGCCTTCGCGGCGATGACATGCATGAGCGGCCCGCCCTGGCTGCCGGGGAAGACCTTCCGGTCGAGCTTCTTCGCGAGCTCCTCGTCGTCGGTCAGGATCAGGCCGCCGCGCGGGCCGCGGAGCGTCTTGTGCGTGGTGGTCGTGACGATGTGGGCGTGCGGGAAGGGCGACGGGTGGACGCCCGCGGCGACGAGGCCCGCGATGTGGGCGATGTCGGCCATGAGCGTCGCCCCGACCGCGTCGGCGATCGCCCGGAAGCGGGCAAAATCAATGACCCGCGAGTACGCCGAGTAGCCGCACACGATGAGCTTCGGGCGATGCTCGCGGGCGAGCCGCTCGATCTGCTCGTAATCGAGCAGCTCGGTCTTCGGATCGAGGTCGTACTCGGCGATCTTGTAGAACGTTCCCGAGAAGTTGACCTTCAGCCCGTGCGAAAGATGGCCCCCGCTCTTGATCGGCAGGCTGAGCACGGTGTCGCCCGGGTCGCACGCGGCCATGAACGCGGCGATGTTGGCGTTCGCCCCGCAATGCGGCTGCACGTTCGCGAAGCGGCAGCCGAAGAGCTGCTTCGCCCGGTCGCGGGCGAGGTCCTCGACGCGGTCGTAGTGCTCGCAGCCGCCGTAGTACCGCTTGCCGGGATAGCCCTCGGCGTACTTGTTCGTCATCCACGAGCCGGTCGCGTGCATCACCGTCGTCGACACGTGGTTCTCGCTGGCGATGAGCTCGAGGGTCGTCTCCTGCCGCTCGGCTTCCTTCGCGAGGAGGTCGGCGACCTCGGGATCGGCGGCCCGGACGAGGTCGAGCATGCCGGCGGACACCGGGTCGAGGTGCACGGCGGACGGGGCGGCGGTGGCGGGCGGCATGGTCGTCATGGGCGGGTTCCTGGAAAGCGTCGGAAGACCGTCATCCTATCGGGCCGGGGTCACCGGAGGCCGAGCGTCCGGAGAAGCTGGCCCACGCCGAGCAGGATCACCAGCGCTCCGAGCACACCCACGAGGACGATCGAGACCGCGACCGCCCACGCATGGGGCATCCGCAGGTAGTCGCGGATCGCCCGAGTCCACCAGAAGACGATGAAACCGAGCCCGATCGCCGGGAAGACCGGGACGACCGCACCCGGAAGGGAGGCGGGCGAACCGATCGCCACCGCGGAAACCATGAGCGCCGCGCCCGTCGTCGCCGACATCGCGATCGCCATCGCACCGCACCGGAGGAGGTGCATCGCCCGCACCTTCGCCCGCCTCCGGGTCACCGGAAGCGCCGCGAACGTGAGGACCGAGCACATCGGGACCAGGATGGTCGCGACGAGGACGAACGGGCCGAAATCCTTCAACACCGCGTCCCGGTACGCCGCGTCGCCGTTCCACGGCACCCACGCCGCCCCGACCCACGCCGGCGACGGCGGATTGCCGAGCGGCTGGCCGGTGCGGTCGTCGCCCCCGAACGCGGTCCCTCGGGCTTCGCAGTACGGAAGCCAGAGGAAGCGATGGAACGGCACCATCGCCTGCGGCAGGGCGACGACGAGATTCGTGGCGGTCTGGATCCCGGTGGGTCGCGACATCCGCGGGAAGGCGCCGATGTCGGAGAGCGGCGCGAGCCGGCCGTTCCACGGCACCCGGAAGAGCGACGGGATCGACGCGGCGACCCCGAACGCATGGATCAGGACGATGGGGACCAGCAGGCAAGCCGCGAGTCGCCGCGGGCGGCCGTGCTGCCCGAGCCGGATCCTCGCGAAGATCCAGCCCGCGGCGCACGAGACGAACGGAAGCAGGACCAGCGCCGCCGCGACCTGCCGGAACCCGCGGGCTCCCTCGATCCACCACCACGGCATCGTGTCCGGGCGGAAGATCTCCCGCCACCCGAACTCGAGCCCGCACTCGCTGCACCGGCCGTCAAGCGGGCACGACTCGCTCCAGCCGAAGGTCGCGGCCGAGAGGTCGTAGCCGCAGCGCGGGCAGGCCGGCGCGGCCGCTCGTGCCGCCGCCTCGGGAATTCCCGCCGTTTCCGCCGGCATGGGACCGTACGATACCGCTCCCCATGCTTCCCATCCGAACCTCCCTCTGCGTGCTCGCGGTCGCCGCGGGCCTGTTTCCGGCCGCATCGCTCGTCGCCCAGGAGGGCGCCGCCCCGCCCTCGACCAAGATCCTCGACGGCAAGTTCGACGACTGGACGCGAATCCCCCGCGACAGTTCCGTCACCGACCCGGTCGGCGACGCCGGCGACGACGCGACGCTCGGGAGCGACCTCAAGCAGCTCGTGCTCGAGGCCGACGGGAAGCGGCTGCATCTCCTGGTCGCGATGAACAAGGCGGCGACGATCCAGGGGCTCGAGCGGCCGCTCGTGATCTACCTCGACGCGGACGGCGACGACTCGACCGGCGCGAAGCCCGACGCCGAGGGCGACCGGCTGCCCGGCGCCGACGTCGCGATCGTGTTCAGCCCGCAGGCGGCGTCGCGGGAGGGCAACCGCCGGGCGCCGCGCGGGGGCGGCGGCGAGGGCGTCGCGATCTTCACCGTCGAGGCCGACGGGTCGCTCGTCGATCGTCGCACGGCCGACGCGATCGGCCTCGGCATGGCCCCGACCGCGGCGAGCGATCGCTACGAGCTGCGGCTCGAGCGCCGCCCGGACTTCCTCGCCGGCGACCGGGTCCGGGCGATGGCGTTCACGATGAAGGGCGAGGAGGCGGTCGATCGCACCAAGCCGGTGACCTGCACGATGCCCGCGTTCGACCCGCGGCCGTTCGCCCCGGCCGAGGCCGCCGCCGTGGCCCGGCCCGCCGGCACCGACGCCCGCGTCGTGACCTGGAACGCCGAGCGCGGCGCGATCTTCACCCGCGAGAAGTCGGAGGCCTTCGGCGCGACGCTTGCGGCCATCTCGCCCGACGTGATCCTGCTGCAGGAACTCGGCGGCGAGGCGAACGCGAAGTCGCTCTCCGACTGGCTCGACCGGAACGTGCCCCGCGAGGCGAAGTGGAACGCGGTAGTCTCGGGCGGCGACCTGCGGACCGCGGTCGCGAGCGTCTTCCCCCTCGAGACGGCGAGTTTCCTCGACGGCGTCAGCCGCGAGACCGAGAAGGGCCAGCGCCCCGTGCGGGTCGCGGCGGCGACCGTCGATGTCCGGGGCCGGAAGCTGCTGGCGCTTTCGGTCCACCTCAAGTGCTGCGGCCGGCTCGGCAGCGACGAGGACGCGACGCGGATGGACGAGGCGAGGACCATCGCCGCGAACATCGCGAAATCGATCGAGCGGTCGAAGCCCGACGGCGTGGTGATCGGGGGCGACCTGAACCTCGTGGGCAGCGAAAAGGTCCTCGAGGCCCTCGCCGAGAACAGCGACATCGACCGCACGGATCTCGCGGTGGCCGAGATCCGCCAGCTCGACGGCGTCTCGAACCAGACCTGGCGATCGCGCGGCAATCCCTTCGCGCCCGGCCGACTCGACTACCTGCTCGTGAGCGACCGCGGGCTCGAGCGGCGCGGGGCGTTCGTGTTCAGCGAGGAGGATCTCTCCGAGATCGCCCGCGCCACGCTGAAGCTGCCGGCGTCGGCCCTCGACGAGCCGTCGGACCACCAGCCGGTGGTGGTCGACCTCGCGTTCCGGGGACGGTGATGGCGAAGGACGGCTGCGTCCGCTTCCGCCGCATCGCCTCGCCCGACGGCGACTTCCTCGTGGCGTTCGCCGGCGATCGCCTGATCCGCACCGGCTGGTGCGCCCTCGGCGAGCGGCCGCCGCCCGGGGCCCGCGAGGACCCGCGGCTCGCGCCCGGGCTCTGCGGGCGGATCCGCGCCGCCCTCGCCGGCGAGCCGGTCGACTTCCGGCCCGAGCCGATCCCCGAGGCCCCGCCCTTCACGCTCGCCTGCCGACGGTCGGTCCAGGCGATTCCCGCCGGCGCGACCGTCCGATACGCCGAACTCGCGGCGATCGCCGGGAACCCCGCGGCGTCGCGGGCCGCCGGACAGGCGATGCGGCGGAACCCGACGCCGATCGTCGTCCCCTGCCACCGGGTGGTCGCCGCCGGCGGGCCCGGCGGGTTCGCGGGCGCGACGCGCAAGGATTGCCTCGCGCTCGGCGTCAAGCTCGCGCTGCTGCGCCGCGAGTCCGACCGTCTCCGCCGCTCGGCGCGATCGGCCTGAACCGGCCCCATCCGCGTTCCGATGAAAGGACGCGTACGCTTCGCTCCCCCGTGGCCGCTCCCGGCGCCGACGGGTCTCCTCGCTTCCGGGAAGGGACGGTCTTTCGCATGCAACTCACGATGGTCGGAACGGGATACGTCGGACTGGTCACGGGCGCCTGCTTCGCCGAGACCGGCAATCACGTCACCTGCCTCGACGTCGACGCCCGCAAGATCGACCTGCTCCGCCGCGGCGAGAGCCCGATCTACGAGCCCGGCCTCTCCGACCTCCTGCACCGCAACATCGCGTCCGGCCGTCTGAAGTTCACCACCGACAAGCTCGAGGCCTACCGCGACGCCGACGCGATCTTCATCTGCGTCGGCACCCCGAGCGACGAGGACGGCTCGGCCGACCTGAAGTACGTGCTCGCCGTCGCCGAGGACATCGCGGCGGCCCTCGAGCGGATCGGCCCCGGCGGCCGGACCAAGATGGTCGTCGTGAAGAGCACGGTGCCGGTCGGCACCAGCCACACGGTGCGCGACG
>JBIKVN010000123.1:0-9182 GCA_044356865.1 Phycisphaerales bacterium
GCGAGGCCGACTACGCCTCGCGGCGGTGAGCGGCGATTCCGGCGGGAGTTCCTTGCTCCCCGGCCGTGCCCGGGCGACACTCCATCCGTGCGGCTCCCGGCCTCCATCCTCGCCGTCGCGCTCGCGGTTCCCGCGGGCGCGGCCGGTCCGCCGGTCGACTACGGCCGCGACATCCGCCCGATTCTCGCCGCCCGCTGCTTCACCTGCCACGGCCCCGACGCGTCGAGCCGCAAGGCCGACCTGCGGCTGGATGATCCGCACGAGGCGAAGCGCGATCGCGACGGCGGGTTCGCGATCGCCGCCGGGAATCCCGACGCGAGCGAAGTCATCCGCCGGATCGAGAGCCACGATCCGGACGAGCGGATGCCGCCCGAGGGGAATCCGCTCACCGAAGGCGAACGCGAGCTTCTCCGCCGCTGGATCGCGGAAGGCGCGACCTGGAGCGACGCGTGGAGCTGGCGGCCGGTGGCGCCGCCCGAACTTCCGCCCGTGATCGACACCTCGTGGCCGAGCGACCCGCTCGATCGCTTCGTGCTCGCCCGGCTCGAGTCGGCCGGAGTTTCCCCCGCGCCGCGGGCCGATCCGCGGACGCTCTTTCGCCGCGCGACCTACGACCTCATCGGACTTCCGCCCGAGCCCGCCGATCTTGAACGCTTCGCCGCCGACCCGTCGCCCGAGGCGTTCGCCCGCGAGATAGGCCGCCTGCTCGCCCATCCGGGCTTCGGCGAGACCTGGGGGCGCCACTGGCTCGATCTCGTCCGCTACGCCGAGACCTACGGGCACGAGTTCGACTACCCGATTCCGCACGCGTGGCGTTACCGCGACGCGGTGATCCGGGCCTTCAACGCCGATGTCCCGTACGACCGCTTCGTGATGGAGCACCTCGCGGGCGACCTGCTCGAGCCGCGACGGCTGGATCCGGCGACCGGCCTCGACGAGGGCCGGATCCTGACCGGATTCTGGTGGCTTTCGCAGGGCACGCACGCCCCGGTCGATGTCGCCAAGGACGAGGCCGAGCGGATCGACAACCAGATCGACGTCCTCGGGAAGGCGTTCATGGGCGTGACCGCGGCGTGCGCCCGCTGCCACGACCACAAGTTCGACGCGATCACGCAGCGTGATTACTACGGCCTTTCGGCCCACCTCAAGCGATCGCGGCGGGCGATCGTCGAGCTCGATCCGGGCGGAGCGATCGAGGCCGAACGCGGCGCGGCGATCGCGGGGCGGCGGTCGGTCGAGGCGAGGCTGCTCGCGGCGGCGGGCGGCCCGGTCGACGGCGATCCGACGCTCGGTACGACGGCCCCGAGCACGGACTTCGCCTCGCCGCTTCCCGAGGGGTACACCGCGACGGGTCAGGCCTTCGCCCGCGATGCCGACGAGCTTCCCCGGTTGGAGCCGCAGGGCGATCGCGTCCGGACCGCCCCCTCGGGCATCGCGACGAGCCGGGCGGCGGGGGATGCGTTCGCGGGAACGCTGCGATCGCCGTCGTTCGCGATCGAGCGCCGCTACCTGCACCAGCGGGTGCGCGGGCTCGGCACGGCCCGGATCCTCATCGACGGGTACCACCTCGACGAATGGAATCCGCTGCTTTTCGAGGACTTCCTGAAGCGATTCGACTCGCCCGAGGTATTCACGACGCTCACCTGGGATCTCGGGCGATTCGAGGGGCGCCGGGCCTACCTCGAGTGGGTCGACGGCGGACCGGGCTTCGTCGAAGTCGACTGGATCGCGACCGGAGATGATTCCACGGCCCCGCCGGCGGGCGATCCGGAGGCGGTGGCGATCGCGATCTCGGACGCCGATCGCGGCGAGCTCGAGGCGTCGCTCTCGCGTCGCGGACCCGATCCGATCCGCATCCTCGCGATCGACGATGGCACCCCGTGGGCTGAGTTCGTGCGGCTGCGCGGCGATCCCGCGGCGCCCGGCGAGCCCGTCGGGCCCAGCCATGTCGCGAGTCTCGATGGCCCCGACGCCGCGCCCGCCGCGGATCGCCTTTCGCTTGCCCGCCGCATCGCGAGCCCCGACCATCCGCTCGTCGCCCGCGTCTTCGCGAATCGCGCTTGGCACCATCTTCTCGGCCGCGGTCTCGTCGAGAGCGTCGACGACTTCGGCGCTCTCGGCACGCCGCCGACGGACCCCGAACTTCTCGATCACCTCGCCGACCGCTTCCGCGGCGACTGGAGCGTGAAGAACCTCGTGCGTTCGATCGTGCTCTCGAGCACGTACGCCATGTCCGCGCGGGCCGACGCCCTCGCCGACGAGCTCGACCCGCGGAACGGGCTTCCGCACCGCGCGAACCTGCGGCGACTTCCTGCCGAGGCCCTCCGCGACTCGATGCTCGTCCTCGCGGGCTGTCTCGACCCGACCGCGGGCGGTCCGGGCGTCGCGACGCACCTCACCGAGTTCATGGACGGCCGCGGCCGCCCCGGCGCGAGCGGCCCCGTCGACGGCGGCGGCCGCCGCAGCGTCTACCTCGAGGTCCGTCGCAATTTCCCCGACCCGTTCCTGAGCTCGTTCGACCTGCCGATCCCGACCTCGCCGGTCGGCCGCCGCAACCGCTCGAACGTGCCGGGACAGGCCCTCGCGATGCTGAACGCCCCGCTCGTCCACGAGATGGCCCGGCTCTGGGGCGAGCGCGTCGCGGCCGAGCCCGGGACCGTCGCCGAGCGGGCGAGCGGCATGGTCGAGCGGGCGTTCGCGCGGCCCGCGCGCCCCGACGAGCTCGAGCGGATGGTCGCGTTCGTGCAGGAAGACGCCGCGAGCCGCGGGCTTCCCGATGCGCCCGACGCCGCGGCGTTCGCCGGTCTCGCGCACGTCCTCTTCAACGCCAAGGAGTTCCTCGTCCTCGACTGAGACGCCGAGGGGAAACCGATGAGCGACGCCCCGAGCCATCACTGCGGACGCTTCCGCCCGTGCGGCCTGAGCCGGCGCGACATGCTCGCGTCGTGCCTCTCGGGCTTCGGGGCCCTCGTCGCGACAAGCCTCCTCGACGGCGAGGCGCTCGCGGCCGCATCGTCGCTGCCGTCCCCGGGCACGCACCATCGCCCGCGGGCGAAAGACATCATTTTCCTCTACATGGACGGCGGCCCGTCGCAGGTCGACACGTTCGATCCGAAGCCGCGCCTGGTCGCCGAGGACGGACGGCCGTTCGCGATGCGCATGGAACCGACGCAGTTCAACGACAACGGGAATACCCTCGCGGGCCCGTGGGCGTTCCGGCCGGGCGGGTCGTGCGGCACGCCGGTGAGCGACCTCTTCCCGCACGTCCGCGAGCTGGCCGACGAGCTGCTGGTCATCCGCTCGATGACCAGCCAGTTCAGCGAGCACACCAACGCGAACTACTTCCTGCACACCGGCGCCGGCCTCGCCGGCCGCCCGAGCATGGGGGCGTGGACCTCGTACGGGCTCGGCCGGGCGAGTCGCGACCTGCCGGCGTTCGTCGTGCTGCACGGCGGGCTGATCCCGCCGGGCGGCGTCGAGTGCTTCGGGAACGGCTTCCTGCCCGCGACGCACCAGGCGTCGATCGTGCTGCCCCGCGGCGACGGCCTCGCCGACGTGCGGCCGCGCGAGGCCGATCCCGCGGCGCAGGCCCGCAAGCGGCACCTGCTCGAGACCCTCGACGCGGCGTACGCCCGCGAGACCGGCCGCGCCGACGCCGTCGAGAGCGCGATCCGCAACTGGGAACTCGCCTATGCGATGCAGTCGGCGGTGCCCGAGCTCATGGACCTCGCGGGCGAGAGCGACGAGACGAAGGCCCTCTACGGCGTCGACGACCCGTGGGCGCCAACCGCGACCTACGCCCGGCAGTGCCTGCTCGCCCGACGGCTCGTCGAGCGGGGCGTGCGGTTCGTCGAGCTCACCTGCCCGGGCACCGGGCACGACCGCTGGGACCAGCACGACTCGCTCGCGAAGGGGCACGGCGACAACGCCCGCGCCGTCGACCGGCCGATCGCCGGCCTCCTGCGCGACCTCCGCCGCCGCGGCCTCCTCGAGGAGACGCTCGTGGTCTGGGCGGGCGAGTTCGGCCGCACGCCGTTCGCGCAGGGCTCAAGCGGCCGCGACCACAATCCGTTCGGCTTCTCGGTCTGGATGGCCGGCGGCGGCGTCCGCGCCGGCACCGTCTTCGGCGGCACCGACGAGTACGGCTACAAGGCGGTCGACCGCCCGGTCGACATCCACGACCTGCACGCGACGATGCTCCACCTGCTCGGCGTCGACCACCGTCGCCTCGTGCACCGGTTCGGCGGCCGCGACATGCGGCTCACTGACGTGCACGGTCGCGTGATCGGCGACTGGTTGGCCTGAAAGGAAACGGCCGCCCGCGAGGGGCGGCCGTCGGGTGGTCTTGATTCGATCCGGCCTCAGCCGCCGGCCATCTTCGCGGCCTTCTTGCGGGCCTCGCCGAGGTTGCCGACGTACATGAAGGCGCTCTCCGGAAGGTCATCGGCCTCGCCGGCGCAGAGCCGCTCGAAGCTGTCGATGGTGTCGGCGAGGCCCGAGGTCGCGCCGGGGAAGCCGGTGAAGACCTCGGCCACGTAGAACGGCTGCGAGAGGAACCGCTCGATCTTGCGGGCCCGCGACACCGTCACCTTGTCCTCTTCCGACAGCTCGTCGACGCCGAGGATCGCGATGATGTCCTGGAGGTCCTTGTACCGCTGCAGGATCTGCTGCACCTGGCGGGCGCACTTGTAGTGACGCTCGCCGACGATCTGCGGATCGAGGATGCGGCTCGACGAACCCAGCGGGTCGACGGCGGGGAAGATGCCCTTCTCGGCGATCTTGCGCTCGAGCACGATGAACGCGTCGAGGTGGGCGAAGGTCGTCGCGGGAGCGGGGTCGGTGAGGTCGTCGGCGGGCACGTAGATCGCCTGCACCGAGGTGATGGCGCCCTGGCGGGTCGAGGTGATGCGCTCCTGCAGCGCACCCATCTCGGTCGCGAGGTTCGGCTGGTAGCCGACGGCGCTCGGCATGCGGCCGAGGAGCGCCGACACCTCGGAACCCGCCTGCGTGAAGCGGAAGACGTTGTCGACGAAGATCAGCGTCTCCTTGCCGCTCGCGTCGCGGAACTCTTCCGCCATGGTGAGGGCCGAGAGGGCCACGCGAAGGCGGGCGCCCGGCGGCTCGTTCATCTGGCCGAAGACCATCGCGACCTTGTCCAGCACGTGCGACTTGTTGCCCTGGGCGTCGACGTACTCGGCCTCCTGCATCTCGAGCCAGAGGTCGTTCCCCTCGCGGGTCCGCTCGCCCACGCCGGCGAACACCGAGTAGCCGCCGAAGTTGCGGGCCACGCGGGCGATCATCTCCTGGATCACGACGGTCTTGCCGACGCCGGCGCCGCCGAAGAGGCCGATCTTGCCGCCGCGGACGAAGGGACAGAGGAGGTCGATGACCTTGATGCCCGTCTCGAGGATCTCGGTCTTCGGGTTGAGGTCGGTGAAGCCGGGGGCCCCACGGTGGATCGGCGAGCGCTTGGTCGCCTTCACCGGTCCCCGCATGTCGACCGGCTCGCCGAGCAGGTTGAAGACGCGGCCGAGGACGCCCTCGCCGACCGGCACCGTCACCGGGGCGCCGGTGTCGACGCAGGCGTCGCCGCGGCGGAGGCCGTCGGTCGACGCCAGGGCCACGCAGCGGATCTGGCCGCCGCCGAGGTGGCGGGCGACTTCACCCACGAGCCTGGTCTTCTCGCCGCGCACGTCGATCGTGCACTCGACGGCGTTGTAGATCTCGGGCATCTGGTCCTCGGCGAACTGGGCGTCGAAGGTCGAGCCGATGACTTGGATGACCTTGCCGGTGGAAGCCATGGAAGGGGTCGCTCCGCGGGAGAGTGGTGAATCGGGGGGGTGGACGAACCGCCCGCGTCGGGCGGGAAGGGGCGAAAATCGTACTCGTTTCGGGGCGACCCGCCAACCGTCAATAGGGGCGCCAACCGGGCGCGATTCAGGCCCGGCGATCGACGAGCCGGCCCCGGGCGACGCCGGTCGCGGCCTCGTTGCGATCGGCGGGAGACCGGAACGGGGAGAGCGTGGTCCCGGCCCGCGCCGCGGCCGAGAGCTCGACCCGGTCAAGACCGGAGGTCCGGACCTTGGCCGCCACCAGGCCGACCGCGCCGGCCGCCGCGGGCTCGGGCGGTCGGACGAAGGTCAAGATGGGGGGGATGGCCCCAGTCACGACGGCAGGGTAGCCGAGGCCATGCGGACGCGAAAGCCGGCGTCGATCGGGGCCCCGCCCGATTCAGAGCGAGACCCGGATGTCGCTTTCGGCCGAGAGCCGCTCAAGAGCCTTCGGCAGCTCAAGCATCCGGAGGTCTTCCTGCAGCGCCGACCACTTGGCCGACTCGACCGAGCTGTCGGCCGCCGCCCCGTCGTCGCGGAGCAGGACAAAAAGCGCCGACCGGGCGGCCTCGACATCGCGACGGGCGGCCGGATCGAGTTTCCTCGACAGCACCGAAAGGCGGTCGAGCAGATCGTCGTAGAGGGCGATCTGGCGCAGCCGCTCGCGGGCGGCGGCGTCCTCGAAGGGCATCTCCTCGATCGCCCCGAGCAGGATCCCCGTGGCGTGCAGGGCGTGCACGTCATCGCCCGAGATCCGCGCCGAGGGAAGGAACGGCCAGGCCGGGGCGGCCGCGGGACCGCCCGTCGCGGTCGGGACGCTGAGCGGGACCGGACCGGGACGGGCCGGTACGAGAAGGGCCGTCGCGGTCACCGCGAGGGCGACCGCCGCCGCCGCCGCGAGCGGCCAACCCGAGGAACGCAGCCGGGCGAGCGGTCCGCGCGAGACCGCGGCTGGCTTCCCCTCGATGGCCGCGAAGACCGAGCGCTCGAACCCGGCCGGCAACGGCGCGGTCTCGAGGTCGTCGCCGGTGAAGGCGACGCGAACCGCGGCGTCCTGCCGCTCGGCCCGCTCGAGCAGGTCGCGGCACGCGCGGCATTCGAGCAGGTGCCGGTCGGCCCGCGTCCGGGTGTCGCGATCAAGCTCTCCGTCGAGGTAGGGCGAGAGGCTGACCTTGAAGTCGACGCATTCGAAACGGCTCATGTCGTGGGGCCCCTCGGTTCAGGCTTCGCGGTAGCGGTTGATGTCGTAGGTCGACGGCGAGGTCTTCGCGTCGAAGGAGGAATCGAGCTCGCCGAGCAGGGCGAGCCGGGCGCGGTTCAGGCGGCTCATCACGGTGCCGACCGGGACCCCGAGGTGCCGGGCGATGTCCTCGTAGGACATCGACTCGTTGAGCCGCAGGAGCAGCATCGTGCGCTTGTCGGGATCGAGCCGGCCGAGCGCCTCCTGGACCCGCTTCAAGTCCTCGCGGCGCTCGAGGATCTTCACCGGCGTCGTCGCCGAGGGCCGCGACGGCTCGGCCACGTCCTCGGGCAGGGCCGACTCGCGCCGCTCGCGCTGCAGCACGTTGATCGCGAGATTCGTGACGGTGGTCCGCAGCCAGCTTCCGTAGGCCGGCTCGCCGAGCTCGGGCGGCTTTCGCCACAACCGCACGAACGCCTCCTGCACGACCTCCTCGGCCCGGTCGCGGTCGCGGCAGATCCGCGTGGCGAGGGCGATCATCGACGGACCGAGTCGCCGCATCCACATGCGGAGCGATTCCTCGGTGAGGCGTGGGCTGGGGGTGTCCCTGGGGGTGTCCATGAGGGGATCTCGCGAGAGGGCTCCGCCGGCGGGTCGGTCCGACGCGGCCGCCCGTTCGGCCATTCCGGACTTTCCGCGGGGATTCCGGAGGATTCGCCGGCGGGCTTGCCGCGGTTCGCGGCTATCGGTCCGGACGGGCGGAATCCGGCTCGAATCCGAAGGCCTTCGCCGCCGGCTCCTGCGGCAGCGAGCGGTGGTCGAGCCGGGGATCGAGGTCGGTGACCTGCGGCCCCGTGACCCGGCCTTCCCATCCCCCCAGGAGCGGAAGGGCCGCGGGCAGTTCGGCCGAGTGCCACAGGTTGGTCCCGAACTCGACATCGAGCTCGCCCTCGAGGCCGGGACCGCGGGTGGTGAAGCGCTTGAGCGAGTTCGGGGTCCACGAGACGAGGTTGTCGCGAAAGCGCACGCCGGTCGGGCCCGGCCGACCCGGGGGCGGCGGCGAAAGCAGCAGGGCGGTGTCGAGCGGATCGAGGATGGTGTTGCGGCGGAGTTCCACCTCGCGGGCCGACCCGACCGCGGCGAAGATCGCGTTTCGCTCGACGAGCGAGTGGCGGATCGAGACGCGGGCGGCCAGCGGCCCGTCCGGTACCCCCAGGGCTCCGGTCGGGGCGGCCGTACCGATCGCGAACGCGGTCTGGATCGACGGGCCGATCCCGAGGCGCTCGATCGTCACGCCGTCGCTGCCTGAACCGATTCGCACCGCGGTGCGTCCGGCGCCCGCCGCCTCCGCGACGATCTGGATCCGCTCGAGCCGGATCTCGCGGCCCCGCTCGATCGAGAGGGCGGCGTCCTCGAAGCCTTGCACCCGGCAGTCGGCGATCGTGGCTCCCTCGATCGCGGTGAGCCGCAGGGCCGGCTTCCGTTCGCTGACCCCGCACTTCGAAAGCAGGACATTCCGCACGAGGATCCCGCGGGCCGGCGTCGCCGCGTCGCCGGTGATCAGCAGCCCCTCGCCGCGCGATTCGCGAAGGAACAGGTTGCGAACCTCGACATGGCTCGGCCGCACGAGCTCGAGGCCGTGGCTTCCGCCGCGGATCTCGGCGAGCGACTTCCCGTCCGCGGCGCGGATCACGATCGGCCGTCCCGGTTCGCCGGCGAGTCCCTCGATCCGGGCGGGCCGGTGCACGCCCGCCTCGAGCACGATCTCGTCGCCGGGCTTGGCGTTCGCCGCGATGCCGTCCCACGCGGTGCCGGGAAGGACGCGGTGGACCTGGCTCGGGAGCGGGGCGGCGAGGGCGGCCACGATCGCGACGATGGCAAGCGGAAGAGGCATCACGATCCGGCCCGCATCCGGTCGAGGTCGCTCGCCGGTGCCGCCCGGAGGACTTCGCACCCTCGCGGCATCCGCAGCGACCAGCCGCGGAGCGACGCGGGCACGATCGCGGTCTCGCCCGCGGCGAGGAGCAGCTCGGGACCGCTTCCATGGAAACGCATGCCCTCGCCCTTCAGGGCCATGAGCACGACCGGCACCCCGTCGGTGACCAGCGGCAGGTCGTCGTCCCGTTCGGCCTCGATCGACTCGATGCGGAAGGCCCCGCTGCGGCAGAGTT
>JBIKVN010000124.1:0-9155 GCA_044356865.1 Phycisphaerales bacterium
GGGCACGACCGGATTCTCGCCGAAGCCGCGAAAACGAGAGCGGGGCGGCCGTCGAGGGCCGCCCCGCGTCGATCTCGAGGAAACTGCCGGGAACTCAGCGACGTCCGCCGCCGCCCGCCCGACCGGCGCCGCCCGCACCGGGGTGGAAGTCACCCGTGCCGTGGCCGCGGCCTCGCCAGTACGAACCCCATCCGCCGACATAGCCCGGCCCGCCCCACAGGTCGTAGTACGGGTCGGCGTAGCCGTTGTAGTACGAGCCGTTCCAGTAGTTGTCGCCGCTGTAGCTGCCGTTCCCCCATGGGAAGTCGGCCCCGTTGGCCTCGGAGCCCTGGCTGAACTGGTAGTTGAAGTCCACGCCCGTCGAGTACGGGATCTTGTCCCAGCGCTGCTGGAGCTGCTGCATCGCCGCGGTCTTCTTGGCGGCCTGATTCCGGGCGGCGGCGTCGGCGGCGGCCCGCTTCGCGTCGGCATCCGCCTTCGACTTCGCGGCCTCGTCGGCGGTCTCCTGGACGGCCCATGCGTGGTAGTCGTCGAAGAGGTTCTTCGAACGGACGAAGCTGGTCAGCTCCCAGGTCCGCTGGCGCAGCGCCTGCAGCCGGTTCCACGAGCCCTGCACGAGCTCGGTCTGGGCGCTGACCTCGCGGGCCAGCGTGTCGTGGTCTTCCTGCATGGTCGGAGCCGTCAACTTCGCCTCGTCCTGGGCCGAGGCGAGCGCCTGCGAGAAGGTGACGCCCGCGTTGAAGGCCGGAGCCTCGTAGGAGGCGAACTCGCCGTCGAGCGACTTGGTCTTGATGTACGCCGTCAGGAGGTCGACCCGCTTTTGGGCCGAAGGCAGCATGCCGCCGACGGTCTCGTTCATCAGGCCGAGTCCCGCGAACTCGATCGCGAGGCTGCGGTCGGCGGGGTTCAGGCTCGAGTCGTTCGCCGCCGTCCCGACGCCCTCCTGGGCGATCGCGACCGGCGAGACCGCGGCGACCACCGCGGCGACAAGAAGGCTGGGGACGAGGCGGATAGGGTGTGGGGCGTGCATCGAGGCTCCTGTGGATTCCGGCGCGGGTCGATCACGGACGGTCCCGCGGAATCAAGAATGTACCGGCTTCCGCAGTCCGGGAGGCGGTACGCTGGGAGAATGCCCGCGACCGCCCCGACCGAACCGTTCGTCTCGACCCGGCTCCGGCCCTTCGGGGCAAGCGTCTTCACCGAGATGAGCCTGCTCGCCCGGAAGCACGGGGCGGTCAACCTCGGACAGGGGTTTCCCGATTTCGACGGGCCCGAGTTCGTGAAGGAGGCGGCGATCCGGGCGATCCGCGACGGCCATGGCCAGTACACCCGGGCGTTCGGGGCCCCCGAGACCAACCAGGCGATCGCGCAGCGGTTCCTGAAGGACTCGGGCCTCCCGTTCGATCCCGACACCGAGATCACCGTGACCGCCGGCTGCACCGAGGCGATCGCGGCCGTCATCACCGGGATGCTTTCGCCGGGCGACGGCCTGGTGCTCATCGAACCGTTCTACGACAGCTATCCCGCGATCGCGGCCCTGGCCGGCGTCGAGGTCACCACGCTCACGCTGCGGGCCCCCGACTTCCGGCTCGATCCGGAGGCGCTGCGGGCCGCGATCCGCCCGAACACGCGGATGATCCTCGTCAACACCCCGCACAATCCGACGGGCCGCGTGCTCGACCGGGACGAGCTCGAGGCCGTCGCGAGCCTCTGCCGCAGGCACGATCTCGTCGCGATCAGCGACGAGGTCTACGACCGGCTCGTCTACGAGGGACGCCACGAGAGCCTTGCGACGCTGCCCGGCATGCGGGAGCGGACCGTGACGCTCGGCAGCCTCGGGAAGACCTTTTCGCTCACCGGCTGGAAGATCGGCTGGGCGATCGCCCCGGCGCATCTCACCGCGGGCATCCGGGCCTCGCACCAGTTCCTGACCTTCTGCGCCGCGGCGCCGCTCCAGCGGGCGGCGATCGCGGCCCTCGAGGCGCCCGACGCCTACTTCGTCGACTTCGTGGCCGGATACCGCCGACGCCGCGACCTGCTGCTCGATGGCCTCCGCGAGATCGGCTTCCGGCCCTACGTGCCGCAGGGCTCGTACTTCGTCCTTGCCGACCACACCCCGTTCGGATGGGGTGACGATCTCGCGTTCTGCCGGCGGCTCTGTTCGGAGGTCGGCGTCGCGGCGATCCCGCCGGGGTCGTTCTACACCGATCGCGCCCGCGGCAAGGATCTCGTCCGGTTCGCGTTCTGCAAGAAGATGGAGACGCTCGAGGCCGCGCTCGATCGGATGCGACAACGGATGCCGCGGCCCGACGGAGGCTGAGTCAGCCCTCGATCGAGTCGATCTTGACCCGGATGTAGTCCTGGCGGTGGCCGAAGCTCTTGAGCGAGCCCTTCCGCCGCGTGTACTTCACCCCGCGGATCTTCGGTCCGGTCGCGTCGCCGACCACGGTCGCCTTGACCGTCGCCCCCTTGAGGTAGGGCATCCCGATCCGCGCCGCCGCGTTCCCGTCGCCGATGGCGAGGACCTTGTCGAAGGTGAGCGAGCCGCCGCCCTCCGGAAGATCCCTCAGGTCGAGATCGACGATGTCCCCGGCCTGCACCTTGATCTGGGTTCCGCTGTCTTCGATGATCGCGTACACGTCTGGTTCCTCGTTCGGGCGAATCGGGGAATATAGGCGAATTCGCCGCGGCCCTCAACCCCTCCGCCGGCGGGGAGATAAGATCCCCTCCGTGGACAGGCGACCGCGTCCCGGAACCGTCCGGGATGAGGAAAGTCCGAACACGGCAGGACACGGTGGTGGGTAACGCCCACCCGCCCGGTTGCGGGCGAGGGACAGTGCCACAGAGAACAGACCGCCGACCGCCGGGCAACCGGCGCGGCAAGGGTGAAACGGTGCGGTAAGAGCGCACCGCCCGGCCGGTGACGGCCGGGGCACGGCAAACCCCACCGCGTGCAAGCGCAAGTCGTCCCGGTCCTTCCGGCATGCCGGACGGACACCCGCGGTCCGCGGGGAACGGGGCAGGTAGCGTGCTCGAGGCGTCCGGAAACGGGCGTCCCAGAGAAATGGTCGCCCGAACCCGGAAGGGTTCGACGGAATTCGGCTTACGTCCACGGCAACCGCGGCCGCTCCCCTCGGGGGGCGGTCGTGCGCCTCTTGCGGAAATCGTCGCCTAAGACTCTTGCCTTTGCGGCCAAGCCCCGGAGAATGGTCGCCTATGTCACTCCGCGATCGTGTCCCACGGAAGGGGCCGATGTCGCGGCAGGACTGAGCCAGACCGGCCGCATGCAGGGCGGCCCGAGGATTCGATGAGCGTCCCCCCCAAAGCGACTTCCCTCCAGACCTACCACGTTCTCGTCTACCGCAAGGCTCTCCATCCCGAGTTCTTCGGGATCGAGGGGCGGCAGAGGATCCGCCACGAAGACTACGAGGCGGAGGCCTGGATCTTCCGCGGCGGGCACAGCGTCCGCATGCAGCACCAGGGCCAGTGCGTGGTCGAGGTCGCCCTCGAGAACCCGGACTCGATCCCGAACCGCGGTGTCGTCGCCAGCCTGCCCTGCGCGGGCGAACGCGACCACGAGGAGCAGTTCGGCGAGTCGTTGCTGTACCTGACGACGATCCAGACCGAGACGCTGTCGGACCACCTCTATCTCGGCACCTACCGCGAGATGCTGCAGCACGCCCGCGACTCGGACTCGCTCGTCTCGATGTGGACCGACGACTCGGGCAAGCCCAACCTCTCGGTCTTCGACATGCAGTCGACGCGGACGGAGCTCCACCTCCAGGGCTACCACCTGCGGAGCGATTGCGGGCTCGTGCTGCGCACGCAGTCGATGTTCCAGATCGTGAACCCGAAGGAACTCGCCAAGCGGCCGAAGGCGCGGCCGGTGGTGATGCCCGAGGACGATCTCGGCGAGTGACCCGCCCGATTGGCCCTCGAGCCGGAGGAGGAGGGCGGAATGATCCCGATCGACCGAAGATCCGCGGCGCTGCTGGCCGAGACCGACTTCCTGCTCGGCCTCGATGCGTCGCCGGCGCTGGAGTTGCCGGCGTCGGCCGCGCTTCCGGCCGATCCGGACCGGGCCGCGGCGCTCGATCGCCTTCGTCTTCGCCACGACGCCGAGTGCCCGCATTGCACGGTCGCCACGGCGCACACCCGGACCGTCTTCGGCGAGGGGAGTCCGGCGGGGCGGCTCATGTTCGTCGGCGAGGCGCCGGGCGAGGCCGAGGACCGTCTCGGCCGCCCGTTCGTCGGCCCCGCGGGCGAAAAGCTCTACGAGATGGTTCGCGCGATGGGGCTCTCCCGCGAGGAGGTCTACGTCGCGAACGTGCTCAAGAGCCGCCCGCCCGAGAACCGCACGCCGCTCGAACCGGAGATCGCCGCGTGCGGGTCCTACCTCGAGGAGCAGATCCGCATCATCCGGCCCGAGATCATCGTGGCCCTCGGAAGTCCCGCCGCGAAGTTCCTGTTGCGGACCGACGAGGGCATCACCCGACTGCGGGGAGTCTGGGGCGAGTTGCGCCTGGCGACGCTCGTGCCCGGCGAGACGCTCGCGATCCCCGTGATGCCGACCTTCCATCCGGCGTACCTCTTGCGGAACTACACGCCCGAGACGCGCCGCGCGGTCTGGAGCGATCTCCAGCAGGTGGCCGGACGGCTCGGCGCGGATTCTCGCTGACTTCGCGCCGGGCGATGCAACCGACGGCCGATCGCGGCGTATGGTCGGCCCCCGGACCGTCGGTCCGCATCGCACGACCCCACGAGGAGCCTGTCGCGGCCTTTGGCCGTGACGGGCTCTTGTGCCATGCGGCACGCCTCAGGTCTCGAGCAGGATCGTCACCGGCCCGTCGTTCTCGATCCGGACGAGCATCTCGGTGCGGAACCGCCCCGTGGCGACCGGCAACCCGCTTCGCTCGAGCTCGCTCCGCACGAGCCCGTAGAGCGGTTCGGCCTCCTCGGGCCGGGCGGCGCGGAGGAAACTCGGCCGGTTCCCGCCCGAGCAGTCGCCGAGCAGCGTGAACTGCGAGACGAGCAGGACCCCGCCGCCGACCTCGGCGAGGGCGAGGTTCATCTTGCCCGCGGGATCGTCGAAAATCCGCAGCTTCGCCAGACGCGCCGCGAGGGCCTTCGCCCGCTCCGGGGTGTCGCCGGTCTCGACGCCGAGCAGCACGCAGAACCCGCGGCCGATCGAACCCACGATCTCGTCACCGACGGTCACCGAAGCCGAACGCACCCGCTGGACGACCGCCCGCACCTCAGCGCCGCCCGAGGAGGGCCATCGAGCAGCTCGTGACCATCGCGTTGCCCTGCGGGTCGCAGGCCTGCCGGTAGTCGACGAGTTCGACGCGGGCGGGCCGGGCGATCTCGAGGGCCGCGGTCATGTTGCCGATGCTGCACCAGCGCGTCGGGTTCTTCGTCCAGCGGACATGCTCGAGGAACTCGCCGGCGTCGCCGCCGAGGTACTTCGCCATCGTCTCGCGGTCCTGCTTCTCGACCTCGACCTTGCGGCGATCGTCGACCGCCACCGGCTCGCCGAAGGCGCGACCGACATGGCTCAGGTCGCTCGAGGCGACGAGGTAGGTCCGGCCGCCCTCGGCGTCGAGGGCCTCGCGGAGCGCCGCGGTGAACTCCTCGCGGCTCACGCGTCCGCCGTCGTCGGCGATCATCGCGACCAGCGGATCGGGCACGAGCGCCGTCACCACCGGAACGTCGCCGAAGACCCGCTGGATCCACGGCAGGTGCAGCTGGATCGAGTGCTCGGGGAGATGGTCGAGGTGGTCGATGAAAAGACGGTCGCCGAGGCTCCGTCGCAACCGCTCGTTCACGCCCGCATCGGCCCGGACCGTCCCGATCGGCGTCGCGAAGCCGAGATCGGTCGACACCACGCCGTCGCCGATGCCGAAATGGTTGGTCCCGAGGATCACCACGCGGTCGGGCTTGGGGGCCCGGTCGAAGCAGCGGTAGCTCGCGGCATAGACCGGCCAGCCGCGGGGGTAGTCGAGGTGGGGGGCGACGATGCCGATCGCCGGCTCGTCGAGCTCGGGATCTTCCGCCTGTTCGAGCCACTCCGAGATCGCCCGGATCGCCTCCTCCCGGTCCTTGCCCGCCATGAGCGAGGCCCCGATCGGGAAGTGGCCGGCGGTACGGAGCCGGGTCTTCAGTTCGTCCTCGAGCCGCTCGAAAGTCGGGCCCCACAGCAGGCCATGCTCGTCGAGCTTGCGGACGAGGTCGATCACCGCCGCGGGCGGGGCCTTGAACTGCTCGGCGATCTCGTGGACGGTCCGTTCGCCCCGGAACTGCTGGACCAGCGGCAACGCCGGCGGGGGCACCACGAGCATCTGGTTCGAGAGCATCGAAGGGTCACGAAGCCCGACGAGCACCGCCGTCGAGCCGTCCTTCTGGTTCTGGGCCTGGACCGGAACCGGCTGGAGGGGCCGGACCTGCGGTCGCAGGAGGTGTTCGGCAAGGGCCTCGTCGCCAGCCCCCGGGGCGGGGGGCACGGGCGGCTGATTGGTCGGTTCGGTCATGGAACGGTCACTGTACCCCGATGCGGCGGCGGGGGTGAATGGCTTGCTAGAATCGAACTTTCCGGGGAATGCCCGCGTCCGGTCCCCGGTCGGGCCGCCTCCCCCTCACGGACACCCCCCAGCGGACCGATACACCCCTTCGCCCGCCTCTCACCGATCCCTCCAGGATGCTCACGATGAAGACGCCCTCCCGTGCCGGCTCGATCCGCACCCTCGCCAGCCTTTCGCTTGCCGGCGGCCTTGTTGCCGCGGCGTTCGGACAGGCGCCGACCGCGCCTCCGACCAAGCCCGCGGCTCCGTCCGGGGCGGTCTCGCCGACCGCTCCGCCACCCGCCGAGAAGGCCCCGGCGAAGGCTGACAGCCCGAACCTGACCACCCGGAACGCGCGACGCAACGACCTCTCGCCGACCCAGACCGCCCCGGCCAACGAGACCGTGAACCTGACGCCGCAGTCGCCCGCCATCTCGACCACCCGGCCGGCCGGATCGCCGACCGCCCAGGCGTCGGCCCAGGCGGCCACCAAGAGCCAAGTCCGCTTCGACCCGCCGGAACTCGACTTCGGTGACATGACCGCCGATGTCGCGATGACCAAGATCATCAAGATCTGCAACGACGGGCCCGCGCCGGTCACCATCACCCGGGCGATTCCCGGCTGCGGCTGCACGACCCCATCGTGGCCGAAGGACCCAATCCAGCCGGGCGAGTGCGGCGAGGCCGAAATCACCTTCCGCCCGGGCTCGAAGCAAGGCATCGAGCTCCGCAAGCAGGTGACCTTCCAGCTCGAGGGATACGCCCCGGTGGTCCTGACCCTCAAGGGCAATGTCGCCGAGTACGTCAAGGTCGCACCCGACCTGATCGAGGCGCCGGCCCCGGACGCGACCGCCGAGGAAGCCGCCACGATGGGCCTCATCACCCTGACGGCGATGGATGGCACCGCGTTCAAGGTCCTGAGCGTCAACCCCCCGATCGTCAAGGACCTCGGCGGCGAGGCCAAGCTCGAGCACGGGCTGGCGATCGACTGGGTCACCTGGAAGGACAGCGGCCGCAGCCCGAAGCTTGCGGTCGTCACCGACCACCCCAAGGCCCCGTCGCTCACCGTCATGGTGAAGCGTTCGATCAAGGATGCCCAAGGCGCGGCCCCGACCCCGCCGCCGGTCGCCCGGCCGCAGCCGGCGAACCCGATCATCGCCGCGGTACGGGCGAACGACGAGACGGCCCTCAAGCTCCAGCTCGCCGGCGGCGCCGATGTGAACGCCTCGGACGCGGTCGGCGGCGGCCGCACCGCCCTCCACTGGGCGGTCAAGGACGGTCGCAAGAACCTCGTTTCGCTGCTGCTTGACAGCAAGGCCAACCTCGAGGCCACCGACCGGGTCGGCAAGACCCCGCTCTCGGTCGCCTGCGAAGGCAAGGACCTCGAGATGGTCACGCTGCTCGTCGGGAAGGGCGCGAACGTGAACAGCCGCGACATGATCGGCGGCAGCCCGCTGCTCTGGGCGTCGGGTCTCGGCACGCCCGAGATGGTCTCCTTCCTGATCTCGAAGAGCGCCGACGTGAACGTGGTCGACGTCAACGGCCTCACGCCGCTCCTCTGGGCCTCGGGCATCGGCAGCCCCGGCACCGTCGACGCCCTCATCAAGGCCGGCGCGAAGGTGAATGTCTCGGACACCATCACCGGCGATACCGCCCTCATGCGGGCGGCCCGCACCGGCAAGCCGGAGGCGGTGGCGCTTCTCCTGAAGGCCGGCGCCGACGTGAACGGGAAGAACCGCGTCGGCATGACCCCGTTCATGCTGGCGGCCGGTTTCGGCTCGCTCGAGAAGGTCGAGATGTTGCAGGCCGCGAACGCCGATCTCGCCGCGACCGACGTGAAGGGATGGAACGCCCTCGACCACGCCCGCAACCGTGTCGACGGCGAGAAGGACAAGGTCGTCGCGTTCCTCGAGCCGATCGTGCCCGCCTCGGCGGCGAAGGCCCCGCCGCAGGTCGCCCCGGCGGCCGCCCCCTGATCGACGCCCTCCCGCATCCGATTGCCGGGACCCGCCCGCGTGGGCGGGTCCCTTTCGTTTGGGTCCGCCGTAGCATGTCGGCCCCATGACCATCTCCACCCCGCCGGCCACGCCCTACGACCGCCTCCTCGCCCGCTGGCAGGAAGCGCAGCTCCTCAGCAGCACGGGGAGCCTCCTCGGCTGGGACCAGGAGACCTTCATGCCGGCCGGAGGGCTCGGGCACCGGGCCCGGCAGCTGTCGCAGCTGGCGAGCCTCGCCCACGGCATCGCGACCTCGCCCGAGATCGGCGAGTGGCTTGCCGCCTGCGAGGCCGACCGCGAGACCATGGCCGATCCCGACCGGGCCGCGAACGTCCGGCACATCCGCCACGATTACGACCGCGAGACGAAACTGCCCGCCGCGCTCGTCGCCGAGTTCGCCACCGCGACGAGCCTCGGGCAGCACGAGTGGGCCGAAGCCCGCAAGGCGAACGACTTCGCCCGCTTCCGGCCCCACCTCGAGAAGCTCGTCTCGCTGCTGCGGGCCAAGGCCGAGTGCTACGGATGGGATCGGGCGAAAGGCGAGGCGTGGGATGCCCTCGCCGACAGCTACGAGCCGGGTTGCACGGCGGCGCATGTCGCC
>JBIKVN010000125.1:0-9132 GCA_044356865.1 Phycisphaerales bacterium
CCATGAGCTCGCCGGCTCCCCGCAGGTTCCAGCCCCCGGTCGGCCCGAAGCTGAAGATCGTCCTTCAGCTCGTGCTCGGGCTGTTCGCCGTCCTCGCGGTGAACAGCGTCTACCTGTCGACGGTGACGTTCCTCGGCTGGAAGACCGGCGTCAGTCGCGAGAACCAGTTCTACCTGCTGATGGTGTTGGTCCACCTCGGGCTTGGGCTGCTGCTCGTCTTGCCGACGATTGTGTTCCTCGCGGGGCATCTTTCGGCGACGCGAAGCCGCCCCAACGTGAACGCCAAGCGCATGGGCTGGGGCATGGTGGCGGCGAGCGTGCTGGTGCTGGTGACGGGCCTGCTGCTGCTGCGGCCCGACGTCGGTTCCGCCGCGGTCGAGGTGCGCGACCCGGCCCGCCGCGCGATCGTCTACTGGCTGCACGTCGCGGCGCCGCTCGCGGCGGCGTGGCTCTTCGTCCTGCACCGCCTCGCGGGCCGCCGCATCAAGTGGAAGGTCGGCGGGGCGTGGGCCGCGGTCGCCGCCGTGCTCGCGCTCGCGGCCGCGGGGCTGCACGGCATCGACTTCCGCACCGACCCGCGGCTGCCCGAGGATTCCGCGGCGTACTTCGAGCCCTCGCTCGCCCGCACCGCCAGCGGCGGCTTCATTCCCGCCGAGAGCCTCATGTCGAACGAGTACTGCCTCGAGTGCCACGCCGACACCTACGAGTCGTGGTCGCACTCGGTGCACGCCTTCTCGAGCTTCAACAACCCGATGTACGCCTTCAGCGTCCAGGAAACCCGGCGGGTCGCCCACGAGAAGGACGGCTCGGTGCAGGACGCCCGTTTCTGCGCCGGCTGCCACGATCCGGTCCCGTTCTTTTCCGGGGCCTTCGAGGACGCCCGCTGGGACGACCCGACCTACGACGTCGCCGCCGATCCGCTCGGGGCGGCCAGCATCACCTGCGTCTCGTGCCACTCGATCGTCGACGTGCACGGCACCCGCGGGAACGCCGACTACACCATCGAGGAGTCGCCGCACTACCCGTTCGCGTTCAGCGAGTCGCCGCTGCTGCGGTGGGCGAGCAACCAGCTCGTGAAGGCGAAGCCCGGCTTCCACAAGGCGACCTTCCTGAAGCCGTTCCACAAGACCGAGGAGTTCTGCTCGACTTGCCACAAGGTCTCGCTGCCGGAATCGGTCATCGACTACAAGTGGGTGCGCGGGCAGAACCACTACGACTCGTTCCTGCTGAGCGGCCTCTCGGGCCACGGGGCCCAGGCGTGGCACTACCCGCCGAAGGCCGAGGGCTCGTGCAACGACTGCCACATGCAGCCGGTCGAGAGCGACGACTTCGGGGCGAAGCGCCGCGAGGGCGTGCTCGACGGGAAGCTCGCCGTCCGCAGCCACCTCTTCCCGGCGGCGAACACCGCGATCCCGCAGCTCGTCGGCCTGCCCGAGCGCGACGCGATCCTCGCCGAGGTCGAGCGGTTCAACCAGGGCTCGATGCGGGTCGACATCGTCGCGATCCACGCCGGCGAGGACGTCGACGATCCGGTCGTCGCGCCGCTGCGGCCCGAGGTGCCGGCCCTCGAGCAGGGCCGGCGGTACCTCCTCGACACGCTGGTGCGGACGCTGCGCGTCGGGCACGAGTTCACGCAGGGCACCGCCGACTCGAACGAGCCGTGGCTTGAGGTCACGGTGCGGAACGGCGACCGGATCGTCGGGAAGAGCGGCGGTCTCGGCCCCGACGGCGAGGTCGACCCGTGGTCGAAGTTCCTGAACATGTTCATGCTCGACCGCGACGGCGAGCGGATCGACCGCCGCAACGTGCAGGAGATCTTCGTCCCGCTCTACAACCGCCAGGTGCCGCCGGGCGCGACCGAGCTCACGCAATACCTGCTGTCCGTGCCGACCGATGCGACGGGCACGCTGACGGTCGAGGTCGCGCTGCGGTACCGCAAGTTCGACACGACGTACCTGAAGTACGTCTACGGTCCCGAGCGCGAGAACGACCTGCCGATCCTGACCCTCGCGACCGACTCGATCGAGTTCCCGATCGCGCCCGCCGCCGCCCGCACCGACGCCCCCGGCCCCGCGTGGCCGAAGCCGGCCGAGCCGTGGCAGCGGATGTACGACTACGGCATCGGCCTCTTCCGGACCGGCGACATGAAGGGCCGCGGGCTGCTGCGGCAGGCGGAAGACGCGTTCCGCATCGTGGCCGACGGCGGGCATGCGGAAGGATTCATGGGGCTGGCCCGGACCTACCTGCGGGAAGGTCGCCTCGACGAGGCTGCGGAAGCGCTGCGTTCGGCCGCCGCGTGCGAGCCGCCGGCCCTGCCGTGGTCGCTCGCGTGGTTCGGCGGCCTGGTCGAGAAGCAGCAGGGGAGTCTGGACGCGGCGATCGCGAGCTTCCGCTCGCTCGTCGAGACGCCGTGGGCGAGCGCCCGCGAGCGGGGCTTCGACTTCTCGCGCGACGTCCGCGTCCGGAACGAGCTGGCCGAGACGCTGCTCGAGCGGTCGCGGCTCGAGCGGGGCGAGACCGCGACGGCCCGGCGGGCCGAGTTCGTGCAGGCGGCCCGGGCCGAGCTCGAGGCGTCGATCGCGATCGATTCCGAGCAGGCCACCGCCCGCTACCTGATGGCCCAGGTCCTGCGCGAGGAAGGCAACGAGGAGGCCGCCCTCGCCGAGCTCGCCCTCCACGAGACCTACAAGGTCGACGACAACGCCCGCGACCGCGCGGTGGCCCTCGCCCGCCAGCGGTATCCGGCGGCGAACGCCGCGGCCGAGCCGGTGGTGATCTTCGACCTCAATCGCGACGGGGCCTACGGGTTGCCGGCCGAAGGCTCGCGGCGGGTCTCGTCGACGCCGTGAGGTGCGTCGCGCCGACCGGGCGATTCAGGTGAGCCCGACCGCCTCGGGCCCGAGGTTGGCGAGGGCGTCGAGAGCGGTCAGGTGGCTGACGAACTCGTTCGCGCCGCGCTGCGGGTAGACCGGATGATGGAACTCGTGGTACTGCACCGCGATGCCCCGGTTCGCGAAGAGCGACTCGTCGAGATAGTCGCGGCCGCTCGGGCCCGAGAGGTAGGTCGCGGCGCCCATCCGCTCGCAGATCGCGAGCAGGAGTTCCGAGCCGCGGCCTTCCACGCCGAGCTCGGAGGCCCGCACCATCGGCGTCCCGATGTCCAGCGCCGAGCGGAACGCCTCGATGATCGCGATGTTGAGGTCGGCCAGCCGTTGCCACGGCGAGTCGAGGATCGTCCGCAACACATCCGCGTATCGCCTGAAGTGCGGGTGTCGGCCGTAGCAGGCCTCGAGGCTCTTCCGGTGCCGTTCGCCCCACGCCTGCGACCCGTCGATCTCGATGTCCGCGATCGACGATGCGACGTGTCCCCGCGACCGCACCGGGACCGTGAGCCAGAACGGCCCGTTCGCGCCCAGCACGCGGTTGCGATTCTGGAAGTAGTTCGTCCGGTACTGGACGTTGTCGAGAATCACGAACCGGTCCGCCCGCCGCATCTTGTGGAAGAAGCCGAGCCAGGGCAGGTGTTCGGGCTGGTGGATGGTGACGATCATCGATGGGTCCCGATCCGCCCCCGTCGGGCATCGCCGGGCCGCTCAGACCTCGAGGCCGTACCGCAGTACCTCGAACGCCTCGGCGTGGGAATGGCCGGTCTCGAAACCGCGGTAGACGGCCCGGGCCCGGACTGCGTCGAGCCAGCCCTCGCCGTACTTCCGCAGCTGGCTCGCGTGGGCCCGCAGCGAGTCGATCTTGGCCTCGATCTGCCCGCCGATCTCGACGTACGCCTGCGGCCGGAACCCGACCCACGACCGGCCCGAAGGCGGCATCGGCTCGTACATCAGGATCGACCGGCACCACCGGGCCGCCGAGATCGTCGACCGCGACACGCCCTGGTGGGCCTGGTGCGTGTCGAAGGCCCAGTGGGTGAGGATGAGATCGGGCCGGAACCCCGACACGATCCGGTCGATCGCCTCGACCGTCTCCGACTCGTGCGGGATGTCCTTGGTGTGGAAGTCGAGCACCTCGAGGTCGGTCACCCCGAGCCGGCGGGCCGCCTCGCGTCCCTCGGCAATCGCCTCGTCGTCGGTCCGCAGCACCTGGCCGTCGAAGTTCGCGTACGCCGATCGGCTCATGACGAGCATCTTGGCCGTCGCACCGTTGGCGACCGCGCGGGCGATGGTCCCGCCGCAACCGAGTTCGATGTCGTCGAGGTGGGCGCCGATGGCGAGCAACTTCATGGCGTTTCCGTCCGGAGACCGGTGATTCGCGGTGGGACCGCTGAATCCACCGGGGCGAACCGCTAGCATAACGCCCGCGATTGCTGCGATGTCGCCGCGTCAGGACATCGACTCATAACCCCAATGCGCCCCGATGCGGCGCGACCCGGCCATGATCGACCTGCTCATCACCTACGACGTCGAGGGATGGGCCTTCCATCGCCGGGCCGAGGCGCTCGCCCGGCACGCCCCCGACGACTTCCGGGTGCGGATCGCCCGCCTCCACACCGAGGGCTTCACGCCCGAGAATCGAACGGAGGCCGTGGCGGAGGCGTTGGGCGACATCCCTCCCGACGTCGTGTTCGTCCTCGGCTACCACGAGGCCCGCGGAGTCCGCCGGGCGATCCGGGAGCGAGGTTGGCCGACCCGCCTCGTGGTCGGATGGAACAACGGCTGGCCGAACCGCCGCGAGGACCTCGAGAAGGCGTTCGGGCCGGCGGATCTGGTGATCTTCAACAACCGTGACTGCCACGACCGGGCGGGTCGTCCCGAGCCGAGCGTGGCGATCGCGAACGGGGTGGATCTCGAGGTGTTCCGCCCCGTGACTCCGATCGCGGCCCGGCGACCGCGGGTGATCTGGTGCGGTTCCGAGCGGCAGGGGAAACTCAAGGGCTACGACGACCTCGTGGTACCGCTTTTCGAGCGGCTGCGGAGCGAGGGCATCGATTGCGAGGCGCTCCTCGTCGACTCGTACGGCCGCGCACGCCGCGACGCCGCGGCGATGGCCGCCTGGTACGACTCGGCCACGGTACTGGTCGTGGCGAGCGAGAGCGAGGGCAATCCAAACGTGGCTCTCGAGGCGGCGGCCTGCGGATGCACGCTCGTATCGACGAGGGTCGGAAACATGCCCGAGCTCGTCCGTGACGGCGAGAACGGGTTCCTCGTCGAGCGCGACCTCGAGAGCCTGCACGACGGCGTCCGCCGCGCGCTCGCCGACTGCCCGCGGCTGGCGGCCAACCTCGCGCGGGACATCCGCGCCTGGGGATGGCCCGAGCGGGCCCGCGGGTACTTCGACGCCTTCCGCCGCGTCGTGGCCCCCGCGCCCGCCCTCGAGGGCGACGCGCGACCCGACCGGTCCGATGAGCTGACGGTCTTCGTCTCGACGGTCGGCGCCCCGAGCTTCCCCGAGTGCCTGGCCTGTCTCGAGCGGCAGGATTGCCGCTTCCGCCTCGAGGTGATCGCGAACGTGGCCCCGATGTCGGCGGCGTTCCAGGCGATGATGGACCGCTGCCGCACGCCGTACTACATCCAGGTCGACGAGGACATGCTGCTCCGTCCGCACGCGGTGCGCACGCTCGGCGACCGGATCAAGGCCGCCGCGCCCGAGGTCGCCCTCACCGTCGCGTGGCTCTGGGACGACCATCTCGACCGGTACGTACAGGGCGTGAAGGCCTTTCGCCACGCGGTGGTGAGCCGCTATCCGTTCGCCGACGTGCAGTCGTGCGAGAAGGACCAGGTCCGGCGGATGGCCGCCGACGGGCATCCGATCATGCGGCCGCCCGAGCGATATCCCGACCGTGACGATCGGGGCGTTCTCGGGATCGAGTGCGGCCCGACCGACCCGTCGTCGGCGTTCGAGCGGTACGCCACGCTCGAGCAGCGCCGCGTCCGCAACCCCGACAAGCTCGCGTGGTTCGCGCCGTATGCGGTCGAGTTCCTCCGACGTTTCCGCGAGGATCCGTCCGAGATGAACCTCATGTCGCTGCTCGGCGTGCTCGCCGGCCGGCGGACCGCGGCCGACGAGCGGCTCGGCGAAAAGGACTTCCGCACCTACGACTCGCTGCCCGGCCTCCGCGAGGCCCTCGCGTTCCGCTCCGGCTGTCCGGCGCCGGTCGCTCCGCCGGCGACGATCGTCCTGCCGCTCCGGTCGCAGCGCGACGAGTGGCTGCGGGTCGCCGTCGAGTCCGCCCTCGCGCAGACCGTGCCCGCCGAGGTGATCGTGGTGACCTCGCCGTTCACGCCGATGTCGAATCGCGCGGTGCTGGCGATGGCGGCGGCGAACCCGCGGCTCGTCGTCGTCGAGCGGCCCGACGGGGCGGGATTCGCCGACGCGATCAACCTCGGCATCCACCGGGCCCGGGCCGATCGCGTGGGCCTGCTCCTGTCCGACGACTGGCTCTCGCCCGAGGCCGTCGAGCGCTGCCTCGCCGAGGACGCCGACATCGTCTCGACCGGCATGGTGACGTACGCCGCCGACGGGATCCGGGTGCTGCGGCGGCGCGTCGCGGATCCGGCGCGGTACGCACGCCTCGGCACGAACGAGGAGCGTGCGTCGTACCTCAAGCACTTCCTGCTCTTCCGCCGCGAGGCGGTCCTCGCCGCGGGCGGGGTCGATCCCTCGATCGGACTCACCGGCGCTGACGACTACGACCTGCCGTGGACGCTGCTCGATCGGGGGGCGACGGTGCGGCTCGTGCCTGAGCCGCTCTACCACTATCGCGACCACGACGCGGAACGGCTGACGCTGCGGGATCGCGAGGCGCAGGTGAAAGACCTGCGGAAGGTGCTCGCCAAGCACGGCGTGGTCGGCGACGAGGCGGAGCGGCTCGTGCGAGAGAAGTCGCGGTGGTATGGGGTTCCCGGCCACGTGGCGATCGTCGATCCCGAATGGCATCTCGCCGGCGTGGCGGGGGACGACCGGCGTCCGGTCGACGGCGCGATCGCGCGGACGATGGTCGAGCTCGGCCGGCGGCCGGTCCGGACGGCGTTCCGTCCCTCGGGCGGCTGGCACATCGAGTGCGCGAACGACATCGCGTTCCGGGCTCGGCTCGTCGAGCCCGCCCGCGCCGAACGGATCGCGCGGCTCGCCGCGCTGGCGGCGGGGGTGCCGCTCGCTCCGCTCGTCGCCTGCCGCGACGGCGTGGTGGTGGAACGCTGGATCTCGGGACCGAGTTTCGCGGAAGCGATCGACGATCCCGCGCTCGCCGAACAGGTCGGAAGGCTCTTCGGCGGGCTTTCGGCCTCGGCGGCCGGCCATCGCGAGTTTCGTCCGTGGCGGCGCCCGGTCGAGCCGCTTCTGGTCGACCTCGATGCCCGGCTCGCGCGGCTCGTCGCGAACGGCGATCTCGACGGGGCGGTCGCCGAACGCCTCGCCGCGCGGGCCCGCTCGAACGCACCCGATCGCGTGTTCGCCGGGCTCGTCCATGCCGACGATCGGCCGTCGAGCGTGGTGAGCGGCCCCGACGGTCCGGTGCTCGTCGGGAATCATCATCTCGAGGTCGGCCTGCCCGATCGGCATCTCGCCCGCATCTGGGGACGCTGGCCGATGGGTTTTGCCGCCCGCACGCAATTCCTTCGCGGGTACGGCTCGGTTCGTTCGACCCGACGGTTCCTGCTGCACGAGCTCTTCTGGGCGATCGACACGATCGTCGCCGCGGCGGCGGACTCCGTGGGCGAGGCCCTGCGGGGCCGGGTCGCCGCGCTCGAGGCCCTCGCCGCCGGGGAACTGCCGAGCGACTGGCGTTCGCCGCCCGCGCTCGACGGCAGTCCGCCCGTCCGCGTGGCGTTCCTCTGCGATTGGCTGGCGATCGGGGGTCAGGAACGGAATGCGCTCGAGACGATCCGCGGCCTCGATCGTCGACGATTCTCGCCCTTCCTCTACGCGTTCCGCGGCGGTTCGATGGAACCGTCGTTCCGTGAGCTGGGCATTCCCATGGTCATCGGGTCCGAGCGTGACCCGACGCCGGGAGAGGCTCGCGACTGGAACGCCGCCGCGATGATCGAGAGCAAGACGTACCGGGGAAGTCTCGGATCGTGCCTCGCCCGCGATCGCATCGACGCGGCCGTGGTGTTCGGCTATCGGCACGCGGCATGGGCGCTGCAGGCCGCGGGCGTCCCGGTGGCGATCGAGCGGCTTGACGGGCCGAACCTGATCGACCACGTCTCCGACAAGGGTCGCTTCGACCGGGTCGTCGCCCAGTCGGTCACGCTGCGTGACCTGACCGCGATACGCGCCGGCGAGCTGGGCATCGAAGCCGAGCGGATCGAGGTGGTGTTCCCGGGAGTCGACCTCGCCCGATTCGACCCGTCGCGCGTCGATCGCGACGCCGCCCGTGCTTCCCTCGGCTTCGGTGGCGACGACCTCGTGGTCGGGACGGTCGGCCGGTTGGCCCCGGTAAAGAACAGCGGCGCGCTGCTCGAGGCGTTCGCCGTGATGCCGACCCTGGGGCCTCGCGACCGCGTGCGCCTGCTCGTGGTGGGACCGGACCTCGGCGAGCTCGGCCGCCTCACCGCTTTGGCCGCCTCCCTCGGCGTCGCCGACCGGGTCGTGTTCGTCCCGGGTACCGACGACGTGCCGCGGCATCTTGCCGCGATGGACCTCTTCGTGATGACCTCGCGATCGGAGGGCATTCCCTCGGCGCTCCTCGAGGCGATGGCCATGGGTCTGCCCGCGGTCACCACCGGCTGCGGCTCGATCCCGGAGGTCATCGACGGCAACGCGTTGGTCCTCGACGACGCGGAACCCGGGCGGCTCGCCCGGGCCATCGCGCGGCTGCTCGCCCGGCCCGGCCTGCGGCGGGCGATGGGCGGTCGGGCCCGGTCGATCGCGGCCCGTTTTGCGGCCCGCCACGCGGTCGGCCGCTACGAGCGGATGATCCTCGAATGCCTGGGGGCCAAGGGCTATCCTCCGTCGCATGAGTCGGCCCACTGACCTCGACGAGGACCGCCCGCAGACCGAGGAGGAGATCCGGGCGGGTGAGCGGAAGATCCGACGCGCGTTCCTCGCGAGCCTCGCGGCGATCGCGGTCGTCGCGGTCGGGGTCGTCGCCGTCGTCCTGCTCTCGCGAGGCGGCGGCGAGGCGACGGTCGAGCCGGCACGCTCGGCGGGACCGGCCGCGGCCCCGGCCATCCCGCCCGA
>JBIKVN010000126.1:0-8901 GCA_044356865.1 Phycisphaerales bacterium
GAGGCTCCTTCGGCACGGCCTTGCGGCCCGCCCCTTGCGCCCTACGGACCCAGCCGTGCAGCGTGTAGTACGGCATGCCGAGATCCTCGGCCGCCTTCCTCAAGGTCACCTCGCCCGACAGGACCAGGCGAACGGCCGATTCACGAAACTCCCGCGTGTACTTTCGCATCGTCGACATGAGACACCGTCCTTCTGGCGGGGGCAATCCCGCCGGTTGGGGTGTCCACAGGTCGTGGGGAAGGCCAAACAGCGTATGAGGATCACTGGGGATACAAACGAAGGGTTGACCTGTTCAGCGCACTCATGTGTGTAGCTTCGAGATCTCGTACATCGGCGTTCAGGTTCCGGGAGTCGCCGGCTGTGTCGAGGGAGTCGCGACCAGTTGCTGCAGGATCCCGCGGGTTTCGGCGGTGTCGTACCGGTCGCACGCTGCCTCGAGACGAGCGAGACCGTCGCGAAGCGTCGCCCCCCGTACCCCCGGCTCGATCGCCCGACTGATCTTCGGGTGCTCGGTCGTCTCAAGCGCTCCCTCCGAGACGAGTATCTCATGGAGTTTCTCACCCGGCTGCAGCCCGGTGAACTCGATGGCGATGTCCCCGTCGGGCCGGCTCGGGTCGCGAATGCTGAATCCCTGCAGTCCAATGAGATTCCGGGCCAGGTCGACGATCTTCACCGGTTCCCCCATGTCGAGGATGAAGATCTCGCCGCCACGACCGAGGCTGCCGGCCTGGATCACCAGGTTCACCGCCTCGCCCACCGTCATGAAGTAGCGGGTCACCTCGGGATGCGTCACGGTGACCGGTCCGCCCTCCGCGATTTGCTTGAGGAAGAGCGGTACGACGCTGCCGCTCGAGCCGAGAACGTTGCCGAAACGCACATTAACGAAGCGGGTCGGTCCCGCCACGCCGACGGGATGCTCGGCGGCAAGGTCTTGCAGAAATAGCTCGGCGAGCCGCTTGCTAGCGCCCATCACGCTGGACGGCCGAACCGCCTTGTCCGTAGAGATGAGCACGAAGGTTTCGACCTTGGCCTTGAGGGCGGCACGAGCCATCGTCGCGGTGCCGAACGCGTTCGTGACGATCCCCGTGATTTCGTTCGTCTCGACGATGTTCACGTGCTTGTGGGCGGCGGCGTGGTAGATCGTCTGGACCCGGTGTTCGCGAAGAAGCTCGTCCACCAGTACGCCGCTGGTCACGCTGCCGAGGACGGTAAAGATTGGAACTCTCCTGAGTTCCGGATTCTGCCTTTGGGCCGCGAGCAGCTCGCCTGCGATCTGGTAGAGGGCCAGCTCGCCCTGCTCGAGCAGCACCAGCCTGCTCGGCCGCAGCCGGAGGATCTGGCGGCAGAGCTCGCCGCCGATGGTGCCGCCGGCGCCGGTCACGAGCACGCTGCGCCCCGCGATACAGCGGGCCAGCAGGTGCTCGTTCGGCTCTACCGAGTCGCGGCCGAGCAGGTCGTCGATGTTGAGTTCCCGCAGCTGGCTGAATCCGGCCTCGCCGACCACGAGTTCCCGCAGCCCGGGCACGGTCATGATCCGTATGCCCAGCGGCCGGAGCCGCTCGAGCACACGACGCCGCTCGGCGCTCGAGGCGCTCGGGATCGCCAAGGCGACCATGCCGTTCGGGTACCGCTCGCTCAGCTTCCTGAGCTCGCTGGACGCATACACCGGAAGGTCACGGATTCGGCTTCCGACGATGCGGGAGTCGTCGTCGATGAACGCAACGGGCCGGTACAGCGGACTGTGCGACAGGGCTGCCGCCAGGCCAGCTCCTGACGCCCCGGCACCGTAGATCATCACCGGGGTCACCTCGCCGGTGAACCCGCTCTCGGGGCGGCGTCCTGCCAGCAGCTGGGCCGCAAGCATCCTCACGCCGCCGCAAGCGACCGCCGAAACGAGGCCAAACCCGATGAGCACCGCCCGCGAGATGTCGCGCTCGCCCACAAGCACATTGCCGGCGGCCAGCATCACGGTCACGGCAGCCGTCGCGAAACCGATGCGAAGCCAGATCCTGGGCCCGGCGTACCGAATCACCTCACGGTAGAGACCAACGGCCCAGAAGGTGCCCGTGCCAAGCATCGCGGCAACTGCGGCCAGACGGAGATAGCCCATTTCGAAGAGCGCCGCATCGCCGAGACGCCAAGTCGCCGCGAGCAGCATCGAGGCCGCCAACAGCCCCGCATCGACCACGCCCGCGAGGAACCGTCGGCCGCCGCGCGGCATCTCCAGAAGGATTCGTCCGACGGAAACCACGAATGAAATGTACCAAACAGGCCGTGAGCTTCGGTGATTTCGCCTTCTCGGACCCCTATACTCCCCCTTCGCTCGGGGCGTCCGGACACTCTCTCTGTCCGGACTGAGAAGCACCCGTGGAACCTGATCCGGTTCGGACCGGCGTAGGGAAGCGAACCACCGTCGCGTCGCGTCGACCGCCGGCTCCGCTTCCGCGTCACGACGACCGGGAGGAGCATCCCATGATGGTCCGCGCCGAATCCGCCGCCGAAACCCGCCCGTACGACCTTCCTCTTCATGGGGCGGGCAACCCATCAACCGCCTTGCAAGGCACCTCACCCGGTTCCTTCGCCCGCCGTGCCGATCTCGGCGGCCCGTACGCGTTCAGCTCGCCCGACACGCCGGGCATGCCGGCGCCGAGCGACCGGACCGCCTGGGACTTCCTGCCCGAGGGCTGGTCGACGGTCGCGCTGCCGGCGGCCCCGTCCGGCCCGTCGTGCGTGAACTGCTGCGGCGAGACCAAGTCGGTCGTCGAGTTCGCCTCGGCCCGCGGCGAATGGCGTCGCGTGGTCTTCCCCCGGGGCTTCACCCCGATCACGCAGCTTGAGTCGGCGCGGCTCGGGATCGTTACGCCCGAGATGCGCCGCGTCGCCGAGCGCGAGGGCCACCTCACCGCCGAGCAGGTCCGCGACGAGATCGCCGCGGGCCGCATGGTGATTCCCGCGAACGTGCATCACCTCGCGCACCGCCTCGACCCGATGGCGATCGGCCGCGCCTCGCGCACGAAGATCAACGCGAACATGGGCGCCTCGCCCGTCTCCTCGGGCACCGACGCCGAGGTCGAGAAGCTGAAGTGGGCCGAGCGGTGGGGGGCCGACACCGTGATGGACCTCTCGACCGGCGGCGACCTCGACGCCTGCCGCGAGGCGATCGTGCGGAACGCGACGGTGCCGATCGGGACCGTGCCGATCTACTCGATGATCATCGGCCGGAAGCTCGAGGAACTCGACGAGGCGACCATCCTCGCCACGCTCGAGCACCAGGCCCGGCAAGGCGTCGACTACTTCACGATCCACGCCGGCGTTCGGCGGGCTCACCTGCCGCTCATCCGGCAACGGCTCATCGGCATCGTGAGCCGCGGCGGGTCGCTCCTGGCGAAGTGGATGCTCGTCCACGGCCGCGAGAACCCGATGTACGAGGGCTGGGAGCGGATCTGCGAGGTCATGCGACGCCACGACGTGACCTTCTCGATCGGCGACGGCCTGCGGCCCGGCGGTCTCGCCGACGCGACCGACGAGGCCCAGCTCGCCGAACTCGAGACGCTCGGCGAGCTCACGGAACGCGCCTGGCGAATGGGCGTGCAGGTCATGATCGAGGGCCCCGGCCACGTGCCGTTCGACCAGATCGAATTCAACATGAAGCTCGAGCGACGGCTCTGCCACGGGGCCCCGTTCTACGTGCTCGGCCCGCTGGTCACCGACATCTTCCCCGGTTACGACCACATCACGAGCTGCATCGGGGCTACGGCCGCGGCCTACCACGGCGCGAGCATGCTCTGCTACGTCACGCCCAAGGAACACCTCGGCCTCCCGAAGAAGGACGACGTGAAGCAGGGGTGCATCGCCTACAAGATCGCGGCCCACGCCGCCGACGTCGCCCTCGGCATCCCCGGCACCCGCGACCGCGACGACGAGCTCACCAAGGCCCGCGCCGCCCTCAACTGGGAAAAGCACTTCGAGCTCAGCTTCGACCCCGACACCGCGCGGGCCTACCACGACGAGGACCTCGACGTCGACACCGACTTCTGCGCGATGTGCGGCCACGACTGGTGCAGCGTGCGGATCTCGAAGGAGATCCAGGAGTTCGCCAGCGGCAAGGACGAGGCGTACCGCCGCGACAAGCCGGTGCGGAGCGCCGCCCTCACGCCCGAGCAGCAGGAGATCCTCGCGAAGCGCGGCGTGCTGTCGCCCGACGAGATCCACCGCCTGGCCGCCAAGACCCGCAAGTCGGTCGGGGCCGAGGAAGGCAAGGCCTCGTGCCACTCGGACTACGTCGATGCTGACGCGGCCCGCTCGGTGCAGGGAACCACGCTCGTCCAGGTGAATCTCGCCCCGGCGATGAACATCCCGAGCCATGATTCGGTGATTTGAGGCGGCGGCCGAACCGTTCGCACGCCCGATCGCCCCTTCCGGGCGATACTGGGGTCTCGTGCGTCCGCTGGTCACCATCCTCGCCGCCGGCGTCCTGCTCACGCTGATCTTCGCGTGGCCCGTGACGGTCGCGGCGCAATGGGCGACGCACGCGTGGGGCTGGTTCCCGTGGCGGTTCGACACCGCATGGCCGAACGTTCCCGCCGGTGGCCGCATCGAGTTCGCGCGGGGCATCTTCGCCGACTGGTTCCAGATGTTCCCTTCGGATGTCGGGACACCGGATCGCCCGTCTCCAGCCTGGCCGCACGGTGACCTGCGGATGAGCGATCTCGACCGCGCCGCCGTCGAGCCGTGGCGATCGACGATCCCGTTGCGAGATTGCCGGCTTCCCTCGACGGTCTCCGGTCCGCCGCCCGCCGATGAGGCGATGCGCTGGGGCCGCATCGACACCGGGCTGTGCGGCTTCCCGTTCCGTTGCTTCCGGAGCGAGGCCTGGTTTCCCGCGACGGCGTGGACGTCGACCGCGATCGTGCTCGAACCCGAGCCCGAGCTCCGCGGCACGCTCGAGCTCGGCCAGATGGGCGGGAATCGCCTCATGCTGCCGTTGCGGCCGATCTGGCCGGGACTGGTCGCGAACGTGCTCTTCTGGTCGGCCGCGACCTGGGCCGCGTTCGCGATCCCGCGTTCATGGCAGGTCCGATCCCGCCGCAAGCGCGGCCTCTGCATCGCGTGCGCCCATCCGCTCGCCGGCTCGTCGACCTGCCCCGAGTGCGGCGGGTCGCGTTCGGACGCGGACCGTATCCATCCGCTCCACCAGCCGGAGATGCTCTATCCGAACGCGTATGTCTGGTTCGTCTTCGTCTCGGCGCTCGACATCATGCTCACGTGGAAGATCCTCGACAAGGGCGGCGAGGAGGTGAATCCGGTGGCTCGCGAGGTGATCGAACTCTGGGGACTCGAGGGTGCGATCCTCTTCAAGTTCGCCATCGTGGTCTGGGTGGTGATCGCCTGCGAGCTGTCCGGACGGCGGAAGCCGGCGACCGGGCGGCGACTGGCATGGGCGGCGGTCGTCGTCAGCGCCGCCCCGGTCGTCTACTCGCTTGGCCTGCTGCTTGATCACCTGGTGCTGCGGCCGGTGGGGTGAGGGTTGCCGAGGGCGTATACCCTGTCGATCCTCCACCGGAACCGAACGCCATGTTCCACACGCTCGTCGCCGCACTTTCGCTGGTCCTCGCCACCGTCCAATCGCCGCCGCCCACGCCTCCGGCGGCACCGGTCCCCATGGCCCTGCGGGTCGCGGTGCTTGGCGACTCGAACTGCCAGATGGCCGACGGGAAGCGGCCGTTCGACAGTTGGCCCGAGCAGCTCGGCCGCATGCTCGGCCATCGCAGCGAGGTCGTGAACTGCAGCCGTACCGGCACCCGTATCAAGCCTTCGACGCCGCGATTCGTGGTCAACATGCCCGAGTTCCGCAAGGCCGAGGATGCCCGGGCCGATGTGGTGCTCATCGCCCTCGGCGGCTCGGATTTCGCGATCGCCGAGGGCAGCGATCCCGGTGCGATGCGGGCGGGCCTCGAGGCGATCGTCGCCGGACTCGCGCCGTTTCGCCCCGAGCCGCGCATATTCATTTGCTTGCCACCCCCCACGCTGAACAGCGGCCGGCGCGGTCCGATCTATCTCGCGGCCCGCGAGGCGAACCTGGGCGTCTTCAGCCAGTTCGCCCGGGAAAGGGGCTTGGGCTTCATCGACCTCGGCGAGCCCTTCCGGGTGCAGGCCGCGACTCCGGGCGAGGTCCCGATGCCAACTCCGGATGATGCCACCCGGATCGCCGCCCACGTCTTCCGTGCCATCACCGGGCAGGAACCGCCGGAGGGCTCCGGGCCATACCGCGATTCGCTTGATCTCGAGTCGTTCGACCGTCGCACGCTGGTCGAGGCGGGCGAGGCGAAGGTGCCGGCAGGCGGCTGGTCGGCGGGAAGCGGCGATTCGGCGGGATTTCTCGTGTCGGGTCCGGACGGCGAGCCGTTCCTGATGGAAGGCGCGATTCCCGAGGGACCCTTCCGCATGCGATGGAGGCTGCGCTGGCGGGCCGGCGAAGCGATGGGCGAGAAGGGCGGTCCGCAGGTCGGTCCCCTCGATGTTCTCTTCTGGCTCGACAATCGCAATGCCACCGCGATGCTGATCGGTCGGGACATTCGCGGGGTTCCCGAGCTTCCCGCGACCGCTCGGCTGGTTCCGCAGGGTGAATCGCTCGACATCGAACTGCGGCGCGGCCAAGGTGTTCTCGAGTGGCTGGTCCGCGGGCAGGTCATTCACCAGGCCGCGTTCCCCCCCAAGGCCCTGGCCCAGGTCGGCATCCGCCCCCAAGGGGCCCGGATCGAGCTCGAGTCGTGGACGCTGGACCTGCCGAAGCCGTGACGCGGTCGCGGCTCAGCCCCGCATCGCCTTCTCGATCTCGGTCACCGTCTTCGGGATCATCGCGCTGAGCACCGTCGACTTGCCCTTCCCGATGAGGATGTCGTCCTCGATGCGGATGCCGATCCGCTCGTCGGGCAGGTAGATGCCGGGCTCGATGGTGATGACCGCTCCCTCGGGAAGCGGGCCGGCCGGGGTGATGTCGTGCACCTCGAGGCCGAGATGGTGGCCGATGCCGTGGATGAACGAGTCGCCGAAGCCCGCCTTCACGATGATGTCGCGGGCGGCCTTGTCGATCTGCGCGAACGTGGCCCCGGCCTTCGCGGCGGCGATCGCCGCGAGCTCGGCCTTGAGCACGATCTCGTAGATCTCCTTCTGGCGCGGCGTGAACTTGCCGTTGACCGGAAAGGTCCGCGTGATGTCCGACGCGTAGCCGAGGTACTCCGAGCCGGAGTCGATGCAGAGGAGGTCGCCGTCGGCAAGCGGCTGGTCGTTCGCGTGGTAGTGCAGCACGGTCGCGTTGAAGCCGGTGCCGGCGATGGTGCGGTACGCGGTGCCGCGGGCTCCGTTGGTGCGGTAGGCGTGCTCGATCGCCTCCTGCACGTCGAACTCGGTGAGTCCGGGGCGGATGGTCTTCAGCGCCGCCTCGTAGCCGCGGGCGGTGATGTCGATCGCCTGCCGCATCGCCGCGAGTTCCACGGGGCTCTTGCGGGCCCGCATCTCGGCGAGAAGTTCCGTGCGATCCTCGATCGCGATGCCGGGCATGCGCTCCGCGATCTTGCGGTAGATCTCCAGATCCGGCGAGACCGGCGCGTTGTGGAACGCGAAGGGGTGCAAGCACGCGAATCGCTTGGCCCGCTTTGCCGCGGCCTGCATCGTGAGGGCGAATCGGTTCGTCCGGAAGATCGTCTTGAATCCGTACCTCTCGCGCAGCTTCGCCCCGATCGTGTCGCGGAAGCCGTCCCACTTCTCGAGTTCGGGATTGAGCGGGCGCAGGAAGAGCGTCGCCCGCGCGTCGGGCACCGGGTTCGTCGGGTCGAGCAGCAGGATCGCGCCCGGCTCGTCGACGATGCCGGTGAGGTACTCGAAGTGCGGATGCGGCCGGAACGGATGGTGCAGGTTCGGGTCGCCCTCGCCGGCGAAGACGAGGCTGGCCGACTCGCCGAGCGCCTTCAGCACGCGGCTGCGGCGCTCGGCGAACTCGGAGACCGGGATCGAATCGAGGCGGGACGGGGCGTTTTTCGCGGACGGCATCCGGTCAGGGTACCGTCGCCCCGGCCGCCGCGCCCTTGGGAAGGGGGGCGCTCCGCTTCTTCCGCTCGTTCTCGGCGAGCAGCCGGTTTGCGTACTCGTTCATCGCGTCGCGCAGCTGGGCGAAGCTCTCGAGCACGTAGAGGATCGGCTGGTAGTGGTCGATCTCGAAGCTCGTGTCGCAGACCCGCTCGAGGTCGAACGGCCGGCGGTCGACCTCGGGACTCTCGAGGGCGTGCTTGCTCTCGCCGGGGCTGGAAATCAGGCCGGATCCGTAGAGCTTCACCCGGCCGTCCTCGCGGATCAGTCCGAACTCGACGGTGAACCAGAACAGCCGGGAGAGCCGCTCGGTGTGCACCGGATCGTCGGTGGTGAGGGCGGCCTTGCCGTAGGTCTGGAGGAAGTCGGCGAAGACCGGGTCGGCGTGCAGCGGCACGTGGCCGAAGACGTCGTGGAAGATGTCGGGCTGCGGCAGGTAATCGATCGAGCTCTTCGGCCGGAGGACGACCGTCGTCGGGAACTCGCGGCGGGCGAGGCAGGCGAAGAACGCCTTCGCCGGCAGGTAGCCGGGCACGGCCTTGCTCTGCCAGCCGGTCAGCCGCTGGAGGTGCGTGTTGATGCTCTTCGGGCCGTCGAGGTACGGGATGTGGTCGCGGATCAGGCCGATCGAGCGGGCCCCGGAGAGGTAGACGTTCGACGCGCGGGTCGCGAGGAACTCCATCTGGCGATCGAAGAGGATCTGCCAGGTCTCCTGGTTCTCGGCGGTGTAGCCCGAGTACCGCTGGTCGATGTAGACCTTGGTGATGTCCTCGAAGCCGGGCTGGCCGAAGCGGTCGGCGACGGCCTGGGCGGCCT
>JBIKVN010000127.1:0-8885 GCA_044356865.1 Phycisphaerales bacterium
TCGCCCGCCGCGCGAGCGTGTCGTTGCCGCCCGCCGCGCAGGCGATCTCGACGACCGAACGCAGGCCCGCGGGTGGCGTGCTCTGGCCCGCCCAGTTCCGTCCCCAGGCCCGCACCGTGCCGTCGGCCCGGAGGGCCACGGTGTGTCCCTTGCCCGCCGCGATCGCGATGGCCGCCCCGAGGTTCGCCGGCACCGCGCACTGCCCGTCGAGGTTCGAGCCCCAGCAGACGACTTCGCCCGTGCTCCGGAGGGCGACGCTGTGCAGGTCGCCGCCCGCGACGGCGGTGACCGACGCGAGCCCGACCGGCGGGTTGCACTGGCCGGCGATGTTCCAGCCCCAGGCCCGGACCGTGCCGAACTCGACGACGGCCAGCGTGTGGTAGCCGCCGGCCGCGATCGCCGAGACCGCGCCGAGGTCGGCGGGCACGGTGCACTGGCCGAAGTTGTTCAGCCCCCAGCACTTAACCGCGGGCGGGCACTGGGCCGGGGCGGTTGTGGCGACGAGCAGGGCGGCGAGGGGAGAGGCGTATCGCATGACCGGGCCGATGGTACGGCCGGTCCGCGCGAGTTCCAGCGCCTTCCGCCGCAAATGGCGACGTTCCCGGGCGGTCAGGCCCGGGAACGTCGTCGATGGTCTTGGAATCAACCGTTCGCGATCACTCGAGGGCCGCGGCGCCCGAGACGATCTCGGTGAGCTCGGTGGTGATCTTCGCCTGGCGGGCGCGGTTGTAGTTCCGCTTGAGCACGCGACCGAGGCCGCGGGCGTTGTCGGTCGCGGACTTCATCGCGACGCGCCGCATCGCCTGCTCGGAGACCGCCGCGTCGAGGAACGCCTGGTAGAGCGAGACCTTGACCGAGCGGGGCAGGAGGTCGGCCAAGATTCGCTCGGCGCTCGGCAGGAACTCGCACGCCGACGCCGCGGCGCCGCCGGCGGGGGCGACGGCCTTCAGCGGCAAGAGCTGCATCACCTCGGGCTCCTGCTTCGCCGCCGAGATGAACCGCATGTACACGACCTGCACCGAGTCGTACTTGCCGGCGACGAACTCCTCCATCAGCCGGGTCGCGAGGGCGTCGACATCCTCGAACTTGACCTTGTCGCCGAAGTTGAGCGGCATCGCCACCGGGATCTTCTGGAACTTGCAGAAGCCCATGCCCTTCTTGCCCTGCACCGCGAGCATGAGCTCGTGGCCGGCCTCGCGAAGCGGCTTCATCAGCTTGATCGTGGCCCGGGTCACGTGCCCGTTGAAAGCCCCGCAGAGGCCGCGGTCGCTCGTGACCAGCACGATCGCGGTCCGCTTCGGGCTGGTCGCGGGCGATTCGAAGAGCGGGCTGCGGACATCGCCCGCGGCCGCCGAGACCTCGCCGACGAGGGCCCGGATGGTGTCGGTGTACGGTCGGCTCGCCTTGGCCCGGCCCAGGGCGGCGTTGAACTTCGCCGTCGCGATCATCTGCATCGTCTTCGTGATGCGGGCGATGGTGCCGACGGCGACCATCCTCTTCTTGATTTCGCGGATCTGGGCCATGGGGGGCGAGAGTGTAGGGGTTCGCCGGAGGGGCGGCAACCGTCCGAACCCCGTTCCCGGGGCCGCGAAGGCCGATTTCAGCCGTCCCGTTCGCCCAGGACCATGCCGTCGAAGCCGAGCGACATGCCCGCCGGCAGCCGCGGATCGAGTTCGGCGTGCCGGATGTCGTGGGTCATGTGGATGAAGCAGGTCCGCTCGGCCCCGACCCTTCGGGCGGTCTCGACCGCCTCGTCGACGGTGAAGTGGGTGGGGTGGGCGCGGTAGCGCAGCATGCCGAGGACCAGCGTCCGCAGGCCGCCGAGAAGCGGCCAGGTCTCGGGCGGGATCGCGTTCACGTCGGTGCAGTACGCGAACGGGAAGGGGCCCGGCTGCTCGGCGAGCGGGCGCCCGTCGGGATCGACCGCCTCGAGCCGGAAGCCGAGGACCGGCTGGCGGCCGTGCAGCAGGGCGAGCGGGGTGAACCGTACGCCGTGCAAGGCGAAGGGCTGTCCCGGTTCGATCCGCCGGGCGATGAGGTCGGCGACGAACGAGTCGTTGCGGTTGCGATGGCGTTCGAAGATGTGGCGGTAGACGCGGCGCAGGTGGTCGAGCGTCTCGTCGTCGGCGAAGATCTCGATCGGCCGGCCCATGAGGGCGTTGTAGCGCCGCACGTCGTCAAGGCCGAAGGTGTGGTCGACGTGCGCGTGGGTGTAGAGGATCGCGTCGCAGCGGTCGAGCCCCTGCCGCAGGCTCTGCTCGCGGTGGTCGGGCGGGGTGTCGATGAGGATCGCCCGTTCCTCGCCGCCCGCGTCGCGGAACCGGACCAGGGCCCCGCAGCGGAGGCGGCGGTCGCGGGAGTCGTCGGAAGTGCAGACCGCGCAGCGGCAGCCGATCACCGGGACGCCGGCGCTGGTGCCCGTGCCGAGCAGCGTGACGAGCGGGGCGGTCTTCATGCGGGAACCGTCCGCACCGGTGCGCCGAGCGCCGTCCGCAGGGCCCGCACCGTCGCGTCGGGCCGCTCGGCCCCGCAGACGCACCCCGAGACCGCGACGCCGCGGCAGCCGAGGTCGGCGAGCGATCCGACGTTCGCCGGGCTGATTCCGCCGATCGCGAGGTGGGGCGTCGACGGGTGCGCGGCGAGGAATCGCTCGAGGTACGCGGGACCCGACGGCGCGAGGCCGGGCTTGAGGGAAGTCGAGAACATCGCGCCGACGCCGCAGCAATCGGCATGGTCCGCGACGGCCTTCGCCGCCTCCGCGAGGTCGTGCGTCGAGACGCCGATCGAGAGCCGCCGCCCGGCGATCGAACGCACCGCCGCGGGCGAGAGATCCGACTGCCCGACATGCACGCCGTCGGCGCCGGCCGCAAGCGCGACATCGATCCGATCGTTCACGATCACGCGGACGCCGGCCGGCCGGGCCCGGGCGATCGCGGCGCCGACCAGCTCGACGAGCTCGCCGCCGTCGAGAGCCTTCTCGCGCACCTGGATCGCGTCCGCCCCGCCGTCGATCGCGGCGGCCAGCACGTCTTCCCAGGGGTTCCGGCAGAGGGCCCGCGTCAACAGCACGCACACCGTCCACTGCTCGCGCCGCGGGCCCGGCACGCGGGCCTCGACCGCCGCGGCCAGCGGGTAGCTCGCGTAGCGGAGGCGTTCGAGCGCCCGCGCGAGCTCGCCGCGCGGCTCGACGACCTTCGCGATCTCCTCGAGCGAACGGAGCGCCTCGGCGAGCCGGTGTCCGGCGGCGGCGGCCACGCCGGGCAAGCCGTCGCGGCGATACTCATCGCCCGTCCCGACGGTGCGGCCCACGTCGCGGGCAACGTCCCGGCTCGCCGCAAGCAGCCCCGGCGGCAGGACCGCGAAGGCCGCGGCGAGACCATGGCGCAATTCCTTCAGGCCCACCGAGAGGGCACGGTCATCGAGCGCGAACCGGGCGAGATCCTCGAGGGTGCGCAGGGCCTCGCCGGCGCGGTTCCGGGCGGCGTCGAGGATGCGGAGGGAAGGATCCATGGACCAGGGGGACGGAAACTGAATCGTAGGGAGCGGCCGGGCATCGGTGTGAGCCGTCGCCTCCGCGTACACTCCGGCCCCCATCTTCCCGGAACGGAGCCCCCGATGCCTTTCACCCTGCCCGAACTGCCGTACGCCGAGAACGCCCTCGAGCCCGCGATCGACGCGCGGACCATGAACATCCACCGGACCAAGCACCACCAGGCCTACGTCACGAACCTGAACAAGGCCCTCGAGACGCACCCGGACTGGGCCGCGAAGTCGATCGACGAGATCTGCACCCGGATCGGTGAGGTCCCCGAGGCGGTCCGCGGCGCGGTCCGCAACAACGGCGGCGGCCACTGGAACCACGCCTTCTTCTGGACCACCCTCGCCCCGGCCGGCCAGGGCGGTTCGCCGTCACCCTCGCTCGCGAAGGCGATCGACGCCGCGTTCGGCTCGATGGACGGCCTGAAGGAGAAGTTCGCCGCCGCCGCCGCCGGTCGCTTCGGCTCGGGCTGGGCATGGCTCGTCAAGAAGCCCGACGGGACGGTGGCGATCACGAGCACCCCGAACCAGGACAACCCGCTCATGAAGGGCGTCGCCGACGTCCTCGGCACGCCGATCCTCGGGCTCGACGTCTGGGAGCATGCGTATTACCTTCATTACCAGAATCGCCGGCCCGACTACGTGGCCGCGTGGTGGTCGGTGGTGAACTGGAACGAGGCGAACCGCCGCTTCGGCTGATTTCCGCACACGCTTGATCTTTCTCTGCCGGCCCCGTCCCTCCTCACGGAAGGGCGGGGCCGGTTTGCTTCCGCGACGGCTACCCTTCGGCCCCATGAGCGTCGCCCGCTACCACGCCGCCGCCTGCCAGACCGACTTCCCGTGCCCGAAGGACCGCTCGGAAATCGGCTCGCGGGTCGACCGGATGCTCGCGATCGCCGAGGGGACGATCGTCGGGTACGAGCCGTTCCACGACGTGCGGCTGCTGGCCTTCCCCGAGTTCGCCCACGCCGTGCCGATCTTCCTCACGCCGAAGGAACTCCACGAGACGCTCGCCGTCGAGATGCCCAACGAGCACCTCGATCGCTATGCGACGCTCTGCCGGAAGCACGGCTGCTTCATCCAGACCGGTACCTTCCTCGAGCGGCACCGCGACCATCCGGGGCAGGTCTTCAACACCACGGCGCTGGTCGGGCCGACGGGCGTCCTCTCGCTCTACCGCAAGGTGAACCCGTGGATCCCGTGGGAAGTGCACGCGAGCCCGCACGACCTCGGCTTCCCGTTCGGCGAGCCGTTCCCGGTGGTCGAGACCGAGATCGGGAAGCTCGGCGTCGCGATCTGCTACGACTGGATCTTCCCCGAGGCGATCCGGCAGCTCGCCTTCAATGGGTGCGAGGTCGCGGTCCGCGTGTCGGCCTACATGGACCCGTGGGGGGCGACGCCGCCGATGGACTGGTGGACGCTCTTCAACCGGGCCCGCGCCGCCGAGAACACGATGTTCGTGGTCGCCGCGAACCAGGGGGCGAGCCTCGCGAACTACCCGCCGTTCTCGTGGCCGGGCGGAAGCATGGTCGTCGACTTCGACGGGCGGGTGCTGGCCCAGGCCGATCCGGGGCCGGGCGAGAAGGTCGTGGTCGCGCCGATCGATCTCGCGGGCCTGCGGGCCGAACGCGAGCGGCGGCGCGGGCACGACACCCGGGCCCACTTGCGGAGCGAGGCGCATTCGTATCTCGCGCGGCCGCACTTTCCGCCGGCCGGACGCGAGGTGATCTCGATCGAGGGACTGGACCGGCGCATCGCCGACGCGAAGCGGGGTGAGCGATGAGGCGGAACATGCTGGCGATGGCGATCGGGGCGGCGCTTGCCGGGTGCGGAAGCGAGGATGCTCCGGTCGCGCCGGAAGCGGCGGCGCCGGTCCCGGTCGCGGTCCCGGGCCCGGTCCCGGTCCTGGGCGTTGATCCGGCGATCGTGGCCGGACTCAATCGCGGGGTCGGCCTGATCGGGAAGTTCGACTTCACCGAGGCCGAGACGGCGCTCGCGCCGCTGGCCGCGGCCGATCCGATCGCCCGGCTCGCACTCGCGATCGCGATCATGAACCAGACCGAGGACGGGGCGCAGGAGCGGGCGATCGAGCTGCTCGACGAGCTGCTCGCCGAGCCCGCCGCGGCCGCGTTGTCGCCGCGGGCGAACTACTGCAAGGGGCTCTCGCTTCTCTATCTCGGCGAGCCGGCCCGGGCCCTCGATGCGTTCCGGGCCGCCGGGATTCCGGGCGAGCCCGACGCATACCGCTCGTTCTACGTCGGGCAGTGCCTTGAATTCGCGGGTGATCTCGCCGGCGCGGTCGCCGCGTACCGCGAGGCGGCCGCGATCGATCCGCTGCTGCGTTCCTCGTTCCTCGGCCTGCAGCGCACGCTCGGCCGGCTCGGCGACGAGGCCGGTTCCGAGGCGGCGCTCGCCGAGTTCCAGGCCCTGGCCGACGATCCGCGGGCCCGGCTTGCCGAGTTCAAGTACACGCGGATGGGCACGCTCGGCGAGGCGATCCTGCCGGCGGGCGGCGTCGCGGCGGTCGTCGAAAGCGGTGCCGCGGCGCTGCGGCCCGCGTCCACGCAGGTCGGCGGGTTGCCGGCGATCGCGGCGGGCGCGACACCCTCGATCACCGTCACCGATGCCGACGCCGACGGCCGCATGGACCTCTTCATCGCCGGCACGGGTGACGCGAACTCGCCGAACCTGCTGCTCTTGGGCATCGAACCCGGCGCGTCCGGGGATCCCGGCTTCCGCGCCATGCCCGACCATCCGTTGGCGAAGGTCGCGGGCGTGCGTTTCGCGCTCTGGGGCGACGTCGACAACGACGGGCTCGTCGACGTCTTCCTCGCCGGGGAGGCCGGCCAGGACCGGCTCTTCCGCCAGACCAGCGCCGGACGGTTCGCCGACATCACGGAAGCGGCCAAGATCCCGCAGGGCACCGGCGACGCCTCGGACGGCGCGATCGCCGACCTCGATCACGATGGGGACCTCGACCTCTTCCTCGCGAGCATCGCCGGACCGAATCGCCTGCTCATGAACCTCGGCGACGGATCGTTCCGCGACGAGGCCCCGCGGCTTGGCCTCGCCGACGGCTGCGGCACGCGGCGGGTGGCCCTCGGCGACCTCGACGGCGATCGCGACATCGACCTCGCCCTCGCGAACTCGAACGGCGCGAACACCGTGCTGCGGAACGGTCGCCTCTGGAACTGGACCGTCGACGACGGGGCGGGGGCCTTCGCCGACGCCGACCTCCGCGAGCTGGTCGCCGCCGACACCGACGCCGACGGGCGGGCCGAGCTGTTCGCGGTCGACGGGGCGGGAGCGATCCGGAAGTTCGCCCGGGCCCGCGACGGCTCTTGGAAGGACGAGGCCTTGCGCGGCGGCCGCGCCGCCCGCGGCCTCGCGATCGTCGACCTCGACGGCGATGGCGTGGCCGAGGCGCTCTCGGCCGAAGGCTTCGGCATCGCCGCGAACCGGCTCGATGGCGGCGGCGCGTTCGGTCTCGCCTTCGACGCACCGCCGCAGGCGTGGACGCCCGCGACGCTCGACGCCCGCGGCCCGTCGATCGCGGCGATCGTCGACGGCCAGCTGCGGCTTCTCGTCGGCTCGGACGCGCGTTCCACCTACGCGACCGTCGCCTTCAGCGGCCGTACCGACCCGAGCCAGGCGATGCGCTCGAACGCGAGCGGCGTCGGCACGCGAGCGACGGCGCGGATTGGCGAGCGCTGGGCGGCCGATGCCGGCGTGCGGATCGCCGGCGGCCCCGGGCAATCGCTCATGCCGGTGGCGATCCCGCTCGCCGGCGCCGAGCGTATCGACTTCCTCTCGCTCCTCTGGTCGGATGGCGTCTTCCAGACCGAGCTCGGCGTCGAGCCCGGTTCCGTCCGCCGCATCGAGGAGACGCAACGGCAGCTCTCGTCGTGCCCGGTGATCTTCGTCTCGAACGGCGACGGCTTCGCGTTCGTCACCGATTGCCTCGGCGTCGGCGGCGTGGGCTACCTCGCGGGAATCGCCCCCGACGGCTCGCCGCAATACGCCCCGCCGAGGCCGTGGGAGCGGGTGCTTTTCCCGAAGGATCTGGCGATTTCCCCCCGCGACGGCGCCCTCGAGATCCGCCTCGGCGAGCCGATGGAAGAGGCCTGCTACCTCGACGCGGCGCGACTCGTCGCCTACGACCTGCCGCCCGGCTGGTCGATGACCGTCGACGAGCGCCTGGCCATCGGCGGCCCGGCCCCGACCGGCGAGCCGAGGTTCTGGCGCGAGCGCCGCCTGCCCGACGCGGCCCGCGACGGGCGCGGGCGGAACGTGCTGTCGGCCGTGCTCCGCGCCGACTTCACCCCGGTCGATCCCGGGCCCGTCGACCGGCGTTTCCTCGGCCGGCTCGAGAAGCCGCACGAGGTCACGCTCGACTTCCGCGAGCCGCTCGACTCGCTGCCGGGCACGCCGACGCTCGTCGCCCACGGCTGGGTCGAGTACCCGTACTCGCAGACGATGTTCGCGGCCAGCCAGTGCGACGCGAAGTTCGACCCGCCCGATCTCGAGGCGTTTGCCGGGGGCCGCTGGCATCGCGTGCTGGTCGACTGGGGCTATCCCGCGGGCATGCCCCGCGAGATGTCGCTGCCGCTCGAGGGCCTGCCGAAGGGAACGACCAGGCTGCGCATCGCGTCGAACCTCGAGATCTACTGGGATTCACTCGCGGTCGTCGGCGTCGAGCCCTGCCCCGACGCCTGTCGCGTCGAGTTCCCGCTCGTCGCCGCGAGCGTCGCCGAGTGCGGCTATCCGCGGCGGCTCGACCGGCCGTGGAAGCGCCCCGACTACGACTACGCCCGGCGCGACCCGCTCTGGGATTGCCGCCACCAGGCGGGCTTCTACACCGAGTTCGGCCCGTGTCTCGACCTCGTCGCCGCGACCGACGACGCGGTCGCGATCTTCGGCCCGGGCGAGGAGGTCCGCCTCCGGTTCGATCCGGCGGTCGCCGAGACCCCGACGGGCTGGACCCGCCGGCTCGTCCTCGAGACCGACGGCTGGTGCAAGGACATGGACCTCTTCACGGGGAATGGCGAGACGGTGGGGCCGCTTCCGGCCCGCGGCGAGGCCCCGGACCCCGCGTCCGGGCCGCTGCACGCCCGATTCAACACCCGATTCCGCTCGGGAAGTTAGCGGTCCGGCCGACGAACCGGCGGGTTCGGGCCGAAAGGCCCTTTCGATCCCGGAGTTCCCTTCTGTAGACTCGTCTCCATGAGCTCGCCGGCTCCCCGCAGGTTCCAGCCCCCGGTCGGCCCGAAGCTGAAGATCGTCCTTCAGCTCGTGCTCGGGCTGTTCGCCGTCCTCGCGGTGAACAGCGTCTACCTGTCGACGGTGAC
>JBIKVN010000128.1:0-8875 GCA_044356865.1 Phycisphaerales bacterium
GACCGCCGCGTTCCTCGTGGCGAGCGAGGGCGGGGCCGGCGGCGAGCTCATCGAGACGCTCGTGGCCGGAGCGCCCGCCCCCGAGGTCCGCGCGGTCGAGACGGCGGCGCCGACGAGGGCCGTGGGCGCGGCCGAGGACGTGCTCGGCGAGCTCGTGCGGGCGAAGCCGCCCGAGGCTCCGAAGGCCCGCGAGACGGCCGAAGCCCCGAAGGCCCCGGAGGGCGTCGACGCGTCGGTGATCGACGACCTGCTCGGCGGCGGGGAAGGCGGCGGGAAGGATTCCGGCCGGTGATCGGGCTCTTCCGGCTGCTGGCCGCCCGTTTCGACGCGCTCGATCGACGGCGTGGGTTCCGCATCGCGGTCACCGTCGTGGCGACGCTCGCGATCGCGATTCCCTTCGCCATGACCTGGCGGGAAGGCCGTCGCCTGCGGTCCGACGCCAACGCGATCATGGCGACGCTGGCGGTCGCGAACCTGGCCGCGAAGGACGCCGCCGCGGTGCAGTTCGCGGAAGCGGGCACCGTCACGCTCGACGCGGGCACGCCGCGCGAGCGGACCCTCGGCGACCCGGCCCTCGCCGCGACCGCGCGGCGCCTCTACGACGAGAGCGGCCGCCTGCTCGACGCTTCCGCCGCGGCGTCGGTGGTGCTGGCGGCGACGGTGCCCGCCTGGATGCCGACCTTCCTGATCGAGCAGCCCTCGACGACCGCGGCGACGGGGTTGCTCTGCCTCGTCGCGGCGCTCGGCACGATCTGGGGCGGCCTGCTCGGGCCGGCCCTGCTGATCGCCCTCGCCTCGCTCGGCCTTGCCCTGCCGTTCTGGCTCGGCGGGCGGCTGGCCCCGAGCCTCTCGGTGCTCGGGATCGGCGGGCTCGGACTCGCGTTCCTGCTGCTGGTCCGGCTGGCGAGCTGGCTGCTCTCGGGCCCGAACCCGCTCTCGGCCATCGCCGCAAACGTGTTGCGGGAATCGCTGCGGCTGCGGATCGCGGCCTTCTTCATCGGTGGGCTGGTGGTGCTGCTGCCGCTCCTGCCGCTCTGGATCTCGCGCGACGACCCGCTTCGGTACCAGATCCAGACCTACCTGAGCAACGCGACGGGCCTCACCTTCCTGTTCGCCGCGTGCATGACCGTCTTCCTCTCGGCGGCGACCGTGGCCTTCGAGATCCGCGACCGCCAGATCTGGCAGGTGTTGACCAAGCCCGTGGCGAGGCTCCAGTACCTGCTCGGAAAGTGGGCGGGCACCGTCGCCCTGAACCTGATCCTGCTGGCGGTCGCCGGCGGGGCGACGCTCATCACCGTGCAGGCGATGCGCACGCGGCCCGCGGTGGACGCCCTCGACGCCGCGGCGGTGCGCGAGGAGGTCCTCGCGGCCCGCACCGGCTCGTACCCGCAGTATCGGCGGCTCGGGACGGCCGAACTCGACGCCGCGGTGCAGGCGGCGCTGGCGAAGGATCCGTTGCTGCGGGCCGAGCTCGAGGACGGCCAGCGCGACGCCGCCGAGGTCGAGCGCGAGCAGCGGAAGCGGATCCTCACCGAGCACCTCGCGCAGCAGCGGACCGTCCCGCCGGGCGAGGAACGGGCCTATGCCTTCACCGGACTCTCGGCGGCGAAGCGGCTCGGCGGGAACGTCTCGCTCCGCTATTCGTTCGACATCGTGCGGATGAATCCGCACGAGACCCATCCGGTGATCTTCAAGTTCCGCGACGGCTACTACGCCGACCGGATGTTCGTGCCGTCGCAGGCCCATGTGCTGCCGGTGCCCGCCGAGCTGATCGACGACGACGGGACGCTCACCGTCACCATCGAGAACGCCGGGCTGGTGTCGGGGCCGGAGGGCGTCGTGAAGGCGCCCGGCGAGGGGCCGCTGCTCTTCAAGGCCGATTCCCTCGAGGTGCTGTGGCGGGCCGGCGAGTTCGAGGCCAACTTCGTGCGGGCCCAGCTGGTGAACCTCGTGAAGCTCTCGTTCCTGGCGATGCTGGGCGTGGCGACCGCGACGTTCCTCTCGTTCCCGGTGGCGACGCTGCTCTGCTTCACGGTGCTCGCGATCGGCAGCCTGTCGCCGTTCCTCTCGATCTCGATCGAGGACTACGTGGTGTCGACCGAGGCGCCGATCCTGCAGCAGGTCCTGCAGGTCTCGGTGCGGACGATCGCCCGCGTCGCCGAGTGGCTCCTGCGGGCCTTCGGCGAGACCGGGGCGAACCGCCTGGTGGTCGAGGGAAGGCTCGTGCCGTGGTCGGCGCTGGTCCGCACCGTCGCGGTCATCGGCGTGGCCTGGACGGGCCTGGCGTTCGTCGCCGGATTCCTCGCGTTCCGCCGCAAGGAGATCGCCATCTACAGCGGCCAGGGCTGACGCCGCCGATGCCTTTCCCATGACCCGCGACCGACTCGTCCAGCTCCTCGCCCTCGGCCTCGCGATCGCCGTCGCCCTCGCGTCGGGATCGCTGCTGCCGCGGATCGTCGACCGCGCCGGTGAGCGGTTCCTCACGGTCCAGCCGGTGATGCCGGCGGGCGAGTCGACCGCGCCGGCGCCCGTCCGCGTCCAACTCAGCGCGCTCCGCGAGATGGAGACGACCGCCCCGACGCGGAAGGCGGATCCCGGGCGGCTCGAGCTCGAGTTCGACGCGAACAGCCGGGAGTGGCAGGGGGCGATCGGCGACGACGTGCGGATCACCTACCTCCGCGACGGCGAGCGGATCCCGCTCGAGGGCGAGCTCGTCGGGACCGACGGCTACGGGCTCCGTTACACCGACGTCGCGGTCGAGGGCGCCCCGCCGGTGGTCGCGATCGGCACGGCGCTCGGGGCCTTCCGCGGGCTGATCGTCGACTACCTGTGGATCAAGCTCAACATGATGAAGGAGAAGGGGCTCTTCTACGAGATGATGGCGGACGCCGACCTCATCACGAAGCTGCAGCCGAGGTTCGGCGAGGTCTGGGGCTTCCACGGCCACAACATGGCCTACAACGTCTCGGTGCTCACGAACACGCCGGAAGAGCGGTGGGAGTGGGTGAAGGCCGGCATCGACCTCGTCCGCGACCGCGGGCTGCGCTACAACCCCAACGACATCGTCCTGCACAAGGAGCTGGCGTTCTGGTTCGCCCACAAGCTCGACGGGGTCGCCGACGACGCCCACCTCCACTACAAGCGGCAACTCGCCCGCGAGTGGCAGCTCGTGCTCGGCACGCCGCCGCCGTCGCACGAGGAGCGCATCGCCTGGATCAGGCGGATCGCCGACGCCCCCGAGACCCTCGGCGAACTCGAACGGCGGGATCCGAAGGTGAAGGAGCTCGTGGCCCGGCTGGCCGAGGGCCTCTCGGGCTTCGACCGGCGCTTCACCTTCCGGCTCGATGCGGAGTTCCTCATGAACCTCGGCCAGTGGCTGGCGGTGCGGGAGTCGCCGTACGCCCAGCTGCTCGGGCTGGAGGCGCAGCTCTCGCTGAAGGACGGGGACGCGGGCGGCCGCTTCCAGAACCGGCTCTTCCAGGCGATCGACGCGGCGTTCGCGGGGGCCCTCGGGCCGGACGCGAAGCCCGAGGACCGCGCGGCCGCCGAGGACTTCCTGGCGTTCCTCCGCAAGAAGGTCCTGATCGAGCGCTACAACATGGACCCGCGGCTCATGTACGAGTACACGCGGGACACCGGGCCGCTCGACTGGCGGCACCCGCAGGCCCACGCCCTCTACTGGGCCCGCAAGGGCGGGCAGTACGGGGCGCTGCGGTACGAGAACTCCGAAGACATCTACAAGATCGTCAACAACGACCGCACCGAGATCCAGGCGATGCAGGCCCTCGCCCGCTCGGGGCTGATGGCCTACGACATCTTCGCCGGCGACAACCCGACCCGGCTGAGCGACCCGCGGTGGATCAAGGTGCTCGATCGCTACTTCCGCCGGCTCTACGACAAGCACTTCGAGACCCGCGGCGGCGGCGGCGACTCGTTCACGGCGCTGCACGAGAACTTCATGAGTTCCGCGGTGCGCGAGCTGTACCGGGCCGGCGACCTCGTCGGGGCGCAGGCGATCCTCGACGAGCTCGATGCGCTCTACGGCTCGGGCGGGGTGGTGCCGAACGCGAAGTACCAGGCCGACCTCGAGACCTTCGTGCGGAACGTGACCTACGGCGAGTACGAGATGCAGCCGGAGGTCGCCCGCAGCGACGTCTACGCGACGCTCACGCGGGGTTTCCGCGAGGGACTGCTGGGCGGCAACCGGGAGATCCTCGACGCGGCGATCCGTTTCGCGGGCGAGCTCACCGCCTATTTCCAGAGCCGCGAGAGCAACGATTTCACGAACAAGTTCGGCGAGGGTCGCATGCGCGACCTCATCGGCAGCCTGAGGACCAGCGTCGAGGATGTCTTCCGCGGCGTGCTGCTGGACGCGAACGCCCCGCTCATCGACCGGCTCACCATCTGGAACCGGGCCCCCGAGAACGAGCGGCGGGCGGTCTACGACACCACCCGCGGGCCGCTCGAGGCCGAGTTCCGCCGCAGCCCGCTTGCCGCCACCCTGCGTTTCGAGCAGGTCTTCCCCGAGCCGCCCGGCATGGCCGAGTTCCGCCTCCGCCAGGCCGAGGAGGCCGCGGCGCGGTCCGCTCCGGCCGCGGACCGCGGCGAGATGGAAAGGAAATGATCCGCATGGGCCCCGACCCCTCCCGACGCTTTCCCGCGATTCTCGCCATCGGCCGGAACTACTCGGACCACGCCCGGGAGATGGGGCATGTCGAGGCCCGTCCGGCCCACCCGATGGTCTTCATGAAGAACCCGGCGAGCGCTTGCCGGGGGGGCGACCCGATCCGGATTCCCGCCGCGTGCCGCGAGCACGGCCCCGAGGTCGACTGGGAAGGCGAGCTCGCGGTCGAGATCGCCCGCGACTGCCGCGACGTGCCGCGGGAGCGGGCCTTCGAGGTGATCGCCGGATACCGCGTGGCGAACGACGTGAGCGCCCGCTGGTGGCAGAAGGAAGGCAGCGGGGGGCAGTTCTGCCGCGGCAAGAGTTTCGATACGTTCTGTCCGCTCTCCGACCTCGCCCCGGCCGCCGCGGTCGGCGACCCGCGGGACCTCCGGATCGAGACGCGGCTCAACGGCGAGGTCGTGCAGGGTGCCCGCACGAGCCTGATGCTCTTCCCGGTCGACGAGCTCGTCGCCGAACTCAGCCGCGGCATGACGCTGCTCGCGGGGACGCTCATCCTGACCGGCACCCCGGCCGGCGTCGGGGCGGGCCGGACCCCGCCGCGGTTCCTCGGCACGGGGGACGAGGTCGAGGTCACGATCGAGCGGGTGGGATCGATCCGCAACCGGGTGGAGTGATCCCTCACGGCACCGGGTCGTCGCCCGAGCCGCCCCAGGGGTGGCAGCGGGCGATCCGCCGCACCGTGAGCCACGAGCCGCGGATCGCCCCGTGCCGCTCGAGGGCGTCGAGCCCGTACCGCGAGCAGGTCGGGGCGAAGCGGCACTGGCCGCCGAGGATCGGGCCGAGGAAGCGTCGGTAGCCGTGGATGGCCCGCTGCAGCAGGCGGGCGGCGGGCGAGGGACGCGGACTCGCGTTCACGGTGAGCCTCGCGCCGCCCGGCGGGTCCAGGTCTCGTGCAGCCGCCGCACCGCCTCGAGCAGGATCGCCCGATACCCGTCGAGGGGCAGTTCCGCGTGCGGCCGCGCGGTCACGAGCAGGTCGTAGGCGGCGGGAAAGCCGCCCCGTTCGAGGCGGAATGCCTCGCGGAGATGGCGCTTCATCCGGTTCCGCCGGACGGCAGGTCCGAGGCGGCGCCCGATGCTCATCCCGAGCCGCGAGCGGCCGAGCGGGTTCGGGATCGCGAAAACCGAGAGCGGTCCGAGGTCGACCCGGGCCCGGCCGTCGCGGACCCGCGCGAACTCGCGGCGGTGGGTGAGGCGGGCCGACGGCCCGAACCGGAACGGTCGCGGCGCCCCGCTCACGAGGTCGCCTCGAGCCGGCGACGGTAGCGAAGCAGCACCGCGTCGCGGGTGAGCACGCCGACCGGACGGCCGTCGGCGTCAAGGACGGGCAGGGCATCCGCATCGGTGCGGGTCAGCCGGTCGAGGGCGATCTCGAGCGTGTCGCCCGGCTCGAGCCGCGGGAGATCGCGCCGCATGAGCTCGCCGATGTCCAGCAGCGGCGTCGCCTCGCGGTGGAGCAGGGCCTCCCGCAGGTCAGCATCGGTGACGCTGCCCGCGTAGCGACCTTCGGCATCGACGACCGCCACCGACGCGAAGGGCAGGCCCGCCTCGAGCCGCTCGAGCAGCTCGTCGACCGGCGTCGACTCGACCAGCGCCGTCACCGCCCGCGGCGGAACCTCGGCGACGGTCAGTTCGCGCAGCAGGTTCACCCCGCCCCGCGAGCCGAGATGGATGCCCATCGCGGCGAGGCCGGCGGTGTAGATGCTCTCGCGTTCGACGAGTCGACCCGAGACCGTCGCGATCACGGCGGTCAGCATGAGGGGCAGGATGAGTCCGTAGTCGCGGGTGAGTTCGTACGCGAGCATGATCCCGCACATCGGGGCGTGGGTCGTCGCCGCGACCACGCCGGCCATCCCGACGATCGCGGTGTGGGCGGGCAGCGAGTCGGGGAAGAGGCCGGTGGCCTTCAGGAGCGAACCGTAGAGCGCCCCCGCAATGGCCCCGAGCACCAGGCTTGGCGCGAACAGCCCGCCGCTGCCGCCCGAGCCGAGCGTCAGGCAGGTGGCGAGCATTTTCAGCACGAGCCACGCGAGAAGCGCGACGAGGAACCCGCGGTCGATCGCCGTGAAGCGCCCCGCGTCGAGCAGCCCCGCCGCGAGCGGATAGCCGCCACCCATGAACGCCGGACGGTCGGGCACGCCGGAAAAGAACTCGAGGTACCCGAGGCCCAGCAGCCCGAGCGACAGCCCGCCGATCGCCGGCTTGGTCCACGCGGGCAGGGGAAGCCGCGCGAAGAGCCGCTCGGTGCCGCGGAGGGAACGGATGAAAATCACCGCCACGAGCCCGCACACCACGCCGAGGCCGAGGAAGACCGGGGCCCCGAGCACGGTGAGCTGCTCGCCGATCCGGTCGAAGCCGCCTTCCGGCGTGCCGAAGAGCGGCTGTTGCGTGCCGAGCAGGGTCTGGACCGTCGCGCTGGCGAGCACCGCGGAGACCACGATCGCGGTGAAGGTCCGGATCGAGAAGTCGCCGACCAGCACCTCGAGGGCGAAGAAGACGCCGGCGAACGGCGCGTTGAACACCGCCGCGATGCCCGCGGCCGCGCCGCTTCCGACCAGCGTGGAAGCCGCACCCGCGTCGAGCCGGGCGCGGCGGGCGAAGTTCGAGCCGATCGACGCTCCGATCGCGGCGATCGGGCCTTCGGGACCCGCCGAGCCGCCGCTCATGAGCGTCGCGCTCGAGGCGAGCCACTGCCGCACGCCGAGGGCGAGGGGAATCGACGACTTCCGCAGGGCGACGGCGTACACCACCGCGGAGACCCCGTGCCCGGCGAAGGGCAGGGGAATCGCCCGCGTGACGATCGCGGCGAGCAGGCCGCCCAGCGTCGGCACCGCCACGAGGAGCGCCGGGAAGATCCCCGGATGCGTCGCCGCCGCCGACTCCCAGAGCCGATCGGCGGCGTGGATCGGCAGGATGAAACCGAGCGCCGCGACGCCCACCGCGATCCCGAGCAGGGCGGCGATCGCGACCAGTCCCGCGTTGCGGTCGAGGCCGATCCGGCCGAGCAGGCGTCTCGCCCGCGCCAGGATGCGGGAGTGGATGGATTCCGCGACGCGCACGCGGTGTGGAGGGTACGGCAAACCCGAAGGGCCCTCACGAGGCCCGAACGGCCCGGTCACGGATTCCGAAACGACCGCTTACCGGTCGTTTTCGCCGCGCCGCGATCGTTCCCGCGCCGTCCGGAGGGTCCGACGGTCGCGATCCGCAATCGCGCACCGAGTGCCGTTCATGAACCGAGGAGAGACCATGATTCCCGTGTCCCCGGGCCTTCGCGCCCTTGCCGTCTCGCTCGCCGCGTCCGCCGCGGCCATTCCCGCCCCGCACGCCCTCGCCCAGGTCGGCGATTTCCGCGTGCTTCCGTACCAGCAGCAGCCCGCCCTCGACGGCATGCTGTTCACCTGGTTCACCACTTCCGATACGCCCGGCTCGATCTCGATCACCGGCCCGGGGCTCAAGTCGCCGCGGGTGATCGCGAGCGAGCCGGTTCTGGTGCCGACGCTCGACTACCAGGCCTCGGCCGAGCTCTCGGCCGGCGGCGCGTTCCCCTTCGCGACCACCGCGATCTTCAGTTCGCCCGGCGTGCCCGCCCGCAACTGGCGGCACCGCGTGCCGGTGACCGGTCTCCAGCCCGATACCGAGTACGCCTTCACGGTCACGCAGGGAGCGTCTACCCACTCCAACACCTTCCGCACCGCGCCGGCTCCGGACACCGACCGCACGCTGCGTTTTCACGTCGTCTCGGACAGCGAGACGCTCGTGCTCGGCCGCACGCGTTTCCGCGAGTGGTCTCGCACCACGCCGCAGACGCCCGGCAGCACCGGCCGGCCGACCGGCACCGGACGCGGCCGCACGACCTACTTCCTGACCGAGACCGTCGGCTACGACGAGAACATCGCCGCGATGAAGTCCCGCGACGCCGATCTCCTCATCATGCCGGGGGACCTGATCGAGGGCACTGCCAACGAGCAGCAGCGGCGCTGGGACGAGTTCTGGCGGCACAACGCCGGCGAGTACGACGACCTGCTGTCGGGCCGGCCGATCGTCGCGGCGATCGGAAACAATTGCATCTACAACGGGCCGTCGCCCGACACGAACTCGATGGTGAAGTACGCCCGCGACCAGTGGTCGGGCTACTTCGATTTCCCCGCCAACGACGATCCGGCGGCGAAGGACCTCTACTTCCGCACCG
>JBIKVN010000129.1:0-8861 GCA_044356865.1 Phycisphaerales bacterium
GCGATGCTGAAGCAGGTGCTCGCGGGCCGGATCCGCGCCGACCAGCCCGAGGCGGCGGCGGAACTCGATCGCCTGCTCGAGGTCACGCCCGACCGCCGCTCGAACACGATCATCATCAACGCCCCGGCGACGGTGATGCCGCTGGCCGAGGAGCTCATCAAGCAGCTCGACGACGGCCGCGTCTCGATCGGCGACCCGTCGATCCGCGTGCGGCCGCTGGTCTTCGCCGACGCCGCGGCCACCGCCGCGAACCTCTCGCAGGCCCTCGCCGGCACGATCAGCAAGGCGACCGGCGAGCCGATGCAGGTGAAGGTGACCGCGGCGGGCGGGGCGAACGCGCTGCTGCTCGTCGGTCTCGACGCCGACCTCGACGAGGTCGAGAAGCTCATCGAGCCGCTCGACGCGCGTCCGGCGAGCGATGCGATCGACGCCCGTACCTTTCCCCTGAAGTTCGCGACCGCGAGCGAGGTCGCCCCGGTCGTGCAGCGGCTGCTCTCCGACCAGCAGGAGTCGGACCCGCGGATCCTGCTCGAGCGGCTTCGCCGTTCGCGGGGCGAGATCGACCTCGTGCCGAAGGTTCGCGTCGAGGCCGACGCCCGCACCAACAGCCTCGTGGTGAGCGGGCCGCAACGGACGGTCGCCCTCGCCGAGACGCTGCTGGTCGAACTCGATCGCGCCGACGCCGGATCCGAGCGCACGCTGCTCACCTTCACGCCGCGGAATGCCGATCCGCGGGCCCTGGTCGCGACGGCGAAACCGCTGCTCGACAAGACGCGGCCCGCCGGCGAGCGGGCGACGCTCGACCTGGTCGCCGATGCCGCCAGCGGCGCGGTGGTCGCGGTCGGTTCCGAAGCCGAGGCGAAGCGGGCCGTCGAGCTGCTCGGCCGGCTCGACGACGGCACGCGGGTCGCGCCGCGGGTCGACCTCACGGTGCTCTCGCTGCGGCACGTCGACGCCGCGACCGCGGCCGCGGCGGTGCAGCCGCTGCTCTCCGACCGCTCGCGCTGGCCGGAAGGTCTCGCCCTCGCGGCGCGTTCCGGCGTCGCGGTGGCCGAGCCCCGCGTGACCGCCGATCCGGCGGCGAATCGCCTGCTGGTGTCGGCGCCGTCCGAGCTGGTGCCCGTGGTCCAGGGCCTGGTCGCGACGCTCGACCAGCCCCGCGGCGACGGCGGCAGCAGCGAGCTGCGGGTGTTCACGCTGTCGACGGCGAACGCCGCGGACGTCGCGAAGGCGGTGCAGGCGGCGCTCGACGCGCGAAAGCCTTCCCGCCCCGGACCGGTGCGCCCGACGGTCACCGCCGAGAGCTCGAGCAACGCGATCCTGGTGAACGCGACGCCCGACGATCTTGCCGAGGTCCAGACGCTCGTCAAGGAACTCGACGCCGGGGTCCGCGCCGACGCGACGCAGGTGCGCACGGTCTTCCTGCGGAACGCCCGCGCCGACCAGGTCGCGCCGCTCGTCGAGAAGTTGCTGGTCGCCGACGATCCGCTGGGCCTGAAGAGCCTGCCCGAGGCGGCGCGGCTCGAGGCGGCGCGACGGGCCGGCCGGGCCGGGCCGCCGACCGTCGAGCCGCCGGTGAAGGTGGCCGCCGATGCCCGCCTGAACGCGGTCGTGGTGAGCGGCACCGGGGCCGCCCTCAACGTTGCCGAGCAGATGATCGCCCAGCTCGACATCGAGCCGCGCGGCGACTTCCGCCGCTCGGTGCGGGTGCTGGCGATCGAGAACGCCGATGCGGCCGATCTCGCCCGCAGCCTCGAGGAGGTCTTTCGCGACGCCGAGGGAACCGAGATCCCGCCGACGGTGCGGGTGAACGCGGCCAGCAATTCACTCATCGTCCGCGCCACCGACGAGCAGTTCGCGACGATCGAACAGGTCGTGGGCCAGATCGACCGCGCCACCGTCGCGACCAGCCGGCAGATGCGGACGATCCCGCTCGACGCCTCGAAGGCCGACGCGGCCGACGTGGCCCGCATGCTCGAGCGGATGCTCGAGCGGCGGGGGGGCGAATCCGGCGGGGGCGTGGAGGTGATTCCGGTCGACGAGCTGCTGCGCCGCCACGGCGGCGAGCGCCCGAAGGCGGTGCCGCCCGCGGACTCCCGCAGCTTCGGCGGTCCGCCGCGCGGCGCGATCGGCGCGGCGCTTTCGGCCCTCGCCTCGGCGGCGCTCGCCGTCGCCGACCCGCCGGCCGCCGCGCCGGCGGACGAGGGCGGCGTCACCATCGCCGTCGACAAGGCGACGAACAGCCTGGTGCTGGTCGGCAGCCCGCGGGCGATCGAGCGGGCCCGCCTCCTCGCCGAACAGGCGATCCGGGAGTTGCCGCCCGAGGCGAGCCGGATCCGCAGCATCCCGCTCGAACAGGGCACCGATCCGGCGCGGGTGCAGGCGCTCGTCGCCGAGACGCTCGCGAGGATCGCCCCGCCGGGAGGCCAGCCGGGCGACATCGGCCGGCGCTCGGCGATCGTCGTCGATCCGCAGGACCGGGCGATCGTGGTCGCCGCGACCGACCGCGACTTCGAGACGATCGGGCAGCTCATCGCGACCTTCGCCCGCGCCGACACCGTCGATCGCGTGACCGTGAAGGTCTATGCGCTCGAGAACGTCGGCGCCGACCGGGCGGTGCGCGGCTTGCGCGATCTGCTCGGCATCGGGCGGGCCGACCGGCGGTTCCGCGATCTCGCCGTGACGCTCGAGCGCGACGGCACGACCGTCGAGGCCACCTTCGACCCGTCGCAGGTGCGGGCGGTGCCCGACGCGGCGACCAACTCGGTCACCATCATCGGACCCGCCGAGGCGATCGGTTTCGTCGACCGTTACCTGAGCTTCGCCGACCAGGCGCCGGCCTCGTCGGGGTCAGCGGTGCGGGTGATCACCCTCAAGAACGCGCAGGCCGGCGCGATCGCCCCGACGCTGCTCTCGGTCTTCCGCGGCCGGCCCCGCGCCGCCGACGGCAGCCTTCCGCCCGAGCCGACGGTGGCCGCCGATGTCCGCACCAACACCCTCGTGGTGACCGCGGCGCCCGAGCAGCTGGCCGAGATCGAGTCGCTCGTGGCCCGGCTCGACGCCAGTTCGGCGCTCGAGCGCGGTCCGCTCGAGGTCCTCGCCCTCGCCCACCTCGAGGCGAACGCGGCGGCGGGCCTGCTGACCCGCACCGTGGTCGGCGAGGATCCCGAACGGAAGCGGCTGGTGCAGATCGTGCCCGATGCGGGCTCGGCCACGCTGCTGGTGCGGGCTCCCGACGGCGCCCTCGCCGAGATCCGCACCGTGCTGAAGGAGATCGACCGGGCCCCGTCGGGCGAGTTCCCGGTGCGCTCGATCGCCCTCGCCCGCGCCGACGCCGCCGCGGTGGCCACCGCGGTGCAGCGGTTCTACGACGACCGGGCGAAACTCGGCCAGGGACCGCGGCAACGCACGGTGCCGCGCCGCGTCGCGGTCATCGGCGATCCGCGCTCGGCGACGCTGCTCGTCGCGGCGAGCGACGCGGACTTCGCCGAGATCCAGTCGCTCGTCGAGCGCTTCGACAGCGCCGACGCGACGCAGTCGCTCGATTTCCGCGTCTACCCGCTCGAACACGCCCGTGCCGAGGAGATCGCCGGAACCGTGCAGGCCCTGCTCGGGCAGATCTTCTGGACCGAATCGATGCGCGGCCTCGGCCGCGGCGGCAACCGCGAGGACCGCTCGTCGGTCGCGATCCGGCCCGACGAGCGGCTGAACGCCCTCGTGGTCACCGGCCGCGGCGAGAGTTTCGCCTTGGTCGAACAGCTCATCGGCGAGCTCGACGCCCCGCCGAAGGAAGGCCAGCGCCGCACGGTGCGGACCTACCGGCCCGCGGGCGGCGATCCGGCGACGGTCGCCGAGCTGCTCAAGGACGCCCTCGGCGGCGCGGTCCGCCCGGGCGACGAGGGCTCGCGGGCCCGCATCACGCCGGTGCCGCGCAGCGGCCTCGTCATCGTGAGCGCGACCGAACGGCAGCAGCAGGAGATCGCCGCGCTCCTGGCCGGCCTCGAGTCGTCGCTCGTGCGGCCCGACCGCGAGACCGCGGTGGTGGCGATCGAGTTCGCGCGGGCCGGCGAGATCGCGACCACGCTGAACGAGTTCCTCCGCGGCCGGGCCGCGACGACCGGCACGCCTCCCGCCGCGACGGTGCTGGCCAACGACGGTGCGAATTCGCTGGTGATCTCGGCCGGTCCTGACGATCTGGCCCTTCTCCGCGACCTCCTCGCGAAGCTCGACCAGCCGTCGAGCGCCGGCGACCGCGTGCTCGAGATCGTTCCGCTGCGCGACGGCCAGGCCGCCGAGATCGCCCGCCTCGTCGGCGAGCAGTTCGGCAGCCGCGGCGGCGGGCAGGGCGTGACGGTGACCGCCGACGTCCGCACCAACAGCCTGATCCTGAACGCCCCGACCGCGCTGGCCCCGCAGGTGAAGGGCCTGATCGCCGGGCTCGACACGCCCGACTCGGCCGACGAGACGATCGTGCGCACCTTCGCGCTCGGCGAGGCGAAGGCCGACGAGGTGGTGCGGATCCTCACCGAGGCCCTGCAGCTCGATGCGGCCGGCCAGGTGCGGGGCGTGGCCCTGAAGCTCGACGAGGACTCGCCCGCGGTGAAGGTCACCGCCCGCATCGTCGCCGACCGCCGCTCGAACAGCCTGGTGGTCACCGCGACCGCCCAGAGCTTCCCGATCATCGAGCAGATCATCGCGAAGCTCGAGTCGGTGCCCGCGGCGGCGCCGGTCGAGTTCCGGGTCATCCCGCTCGAGCACGCGATCGCCGGGGACGTCTCGCTCACCCTGCGCCGCCTGGTTCGCGAGCAGGTGCGGCCGGGCGAGCCGGCGCCGACCGTCGACGCGAACCGCCTCGAGAACCGGCTCATCGTCGGGGCCACCGCCGAGCAGTTCGCGCTCATCGACCAGGTGCTCGAGGCGATCGACGTGCCGTCGACGCGGCCGCGGCAGACGGATTTCGTGCCGTTGCGCTTCGCCGAGGCCGAGAAGGTCCGGGACGCGCTCTCGTACTTCTACGGGGCCTACGCCGCCGAGGCCGACACGCCCGGCAAGCAGAACGTGAGCATCGTCTCCGATCCGGCCAGCAACAGCCTCGTGATCAGCGCCGACGAGAGCGAGTGGGAAGGCATCCGCGAGCTGCTCGCCAAGCTCGACAGCGCCGAGTACGACGCCAGCCTGCAGCTCAAGGTCGTTCCGCTGGTCCACGCCGACGCGGGAAGCGTCGCGGCCGCGATCAACGACGCGTTCCGACCGCGGACCGAACCCGCGGGGCGGCCGGCCCGCCGCGGCGAGGACGAGGAGCGCGACCCGCCGCCGACCGTCCTCGTGGACGGGGCCGACTGGGTGAACGTCTCGGCGGAACGCCAGACCAACTCGCTGGTGATCTCCGCCACGCGGATGAACATGGCCAAGGTCGAGGCGATCGTGAAGCAGCTCGACATCGCCGAGTTCGACCGGCTGCCGACGCCGCGACTCATTCCCGTGACCGTCGGCAATCCCGAGCAGCTCGCGTCGGCGATCGAGCGGATCTACGCTCCGCCCGCCGGCTCGGGCCGCGACGCCGAGCGCTCGCGGCTGCGGATCGTCGCCGACGCGGGCAGCAACGCCCTCATCGTGCGGGCCCCGGACGACGAGTACCGCCAGATCCTCGCGGTGGCCGAGGCGCTGCAGCAGCAGGCCGAGGCGCAGGGCCTCTCGGTCCGGCTGATCCCGCTCAAGAGCGCGAACGCCGGCCGCGTCGCCGACGCGATCCGCGAGGCGTTCGAGACTCGCGCCCAGCAGGCGAAGCTGCCGCTCTCGGTGCAGGTCGACGTCACCACGAACGGCCTCGTCGTCGCCGCGAGCGGGCCGCTGCAGGAAGAGATCCGCGCCGTCGTCGAGCGGATGGACGCCCTCGCGCCCGCCGCCGGACAGGCGATCTTCGTGATCGACCTCGCGAACGTCCCGCCCGATTCGGCGAAGCGGGTCATCGAGGAGATCGGCCTCGACCGCCCGCAGGAACCGGGCTCGAGCGCCAAGATCATCATCGATCCCGTGAAGGTCTCGGCGGTGCCCGGCCGTCCGGCCCTCATCGTCGTCGCGAACCCGGCCGACCGCGAGACGATCCTCGCCTTCGTCCGCGCCCTCGACAGCGAGCCGACCATGGCCGAGAGCACCGTCCGCATCGTCGGGCTCCGGAACGCCGCGGCCGCCGCGGTCGCCCGGACCCTCACCGCGATGCTCACCCCGGAGGCGGCGCCCGCCGCGACCGGCCTCGCGAAGGCGATGCAGGAGCAGATCCGCCGCCTGTCCATCCGCCGCGACGGGGCCGGCCAGCCGGATCTCAAGCTTGACCTGACCAAGCCCACCAAGATCACCGCCGACGAGCGGATCAACGCGGTGATCATCGCCAGCACGCCCGACAACATCAGCGCCCTCGAGGAGGTCGCCCGCACCCTCGACAGCCTTCCGCTCACCACCGCGGTGCAGGTCCAGATCTACCCGCTCGAGAACATCTCCTCCGAGCAGTTCTCGCGGATCCTGCGGGAACTCTTCGAGCAGGGCAAGAAGCTCGGCAGCATTCCCGGCACCGATCTCGCCGGGCTGCCGGCCGGCGCGACCGGCAAGGCCCTGCTCTCGGACGTGGTCATCACCGTCGACGATCGCACCAACTCGGTGATCGTGGCCGGCCCCGAGGACGCCCTCGCCCTCGTCGACGTGCTCAAGACCCGCCTCGACGGCGAGCTCGGCGTGGGCTGGGTCGAGCCGCGGATCATGCCGCTGCGCTGGGCCGACGCCGAGACGCTCGCGACCACGCTGCAGTCGGTGCTGGTCGAGGGCAAGACCGAGCTTCCCGAGGCCACGCCGATGCAGAAGCAGGTCGGCCGCATCCGCATGGCCCGCATGGACGGCAACGGCGGGGCCATCGTCGACAGCGACGTCTTCGTCCCGATGTCGCAGCTGGTGATCCGCCCCGAGCCGCAGCTGAACGCCCTCATGGTCGTCGGCAGCCAGGGGAACGTCGCGATCGTCGCCGAGCTCGTCCGCCAGCTCGACGTCGAGGCCGCCTCGCCCGCGGCGCTGGTCCGCGTCTACCCGCTCGCCCACGCCTCGGCCTCGCGGATCGCCCCGCTCGCGGCGCAACTCTTCGACCAGCAGCGGGGAAGCAAGGTGCTGCGCGAGGACGACCGCCTGAAGGCCATCGCCGACGAGCGGACCAACACGCTCATCGTGTCGACCAGTCCGCGGTCGTTCGCGATCTTCGAGGAGATCCTCAAGTCGCTCGACCGCGAACTGCCGCCCGACATCAAGGAAATCCGCACCATCGAGCTGAAGAACGCCTCGGCGGCCCGTCTCGCCCCGATGGTGCAGACGCTCATGGACGCCCGGCTCGAGCGGCTTCGCAAGGTCGCCCCCGAGACTGCCGACCTCGAGCGGGCGACGGTCCTGTCCGACGGCCGCGCCAACGCCCTGATCGTCGCCGCCGGCGCCGACGCGTTCGGCGTCATCCAGGCGCTGGTGAAGGACCTCGACCGCGAGGAGCTCGTCGATCAGGGCCTGCTCACCGCGGTGCCGCTCAAGAAGGCGAACCTCGAGCGCGTGGCGTCGGCCCTGAACCAGATCATGGAGCGCCGCTACGCCGACCTGCCGAACGAGGTCGGCCGCCGCGTCAAGCCGCTCATCCTGACCGATCCCCGCACGAGCAGCCTGCTGGTCAGCGCCGGACCCGACGACCTCAAGGCGATCGTCGACCTCGTCGAGAAGCTCGAGGCCACGCCCGCCAACTTCGCGGTGGGCGTCGAGGTCATCGCCCTCGCGAGCGGCCGCGCCGACCTCATGGCCCCGCGGCTCGAGCAGCTGATGAAGGAACGGGCGACGAGCCTCGGCGAGAGCAAGGAGCCGTCGGATTCGGTCGCCATCGTGGCCGATGTCACCAGCAACAGCCTGATCGTCGCGGCGAGCCCCGAGAACGTCGAGGTCATCCGCGGCCTCGCCGCCCTCCTCGCCGACGCCGCCGCGAAGGCGGTGGGCGGCCAGGCCTTCGAGATCGTGACGCTCTCCCGCGGCAAGGCCGGCGAGATCGTCGCCCTGCTCGACGACCTGTACATGCAGGAGGAGAACCGGCGCCGCGGCGCGAACACCGTGGCCGCCGCCGCCGAGGAGCGGATCAACGCCGTGATCCTCAGCGGCTCCGAGGTCGATCTCCAGACCATGCGTCGCATGGTCGCCCAGCTCGACGGCGTGAAGCCGAACGCGGTGGTCGAGATCAAGTACATCCCGCTCGCGTCGGCGAACGTGATCGAGACCGTCAACCTCATCCAGGCCGTGCTCAGCGGCTCGAGCCTTGCCGGCGGCCGCAACCAGCAGCAGGCCATCGTCCTCAAGTACCTGCGGCAGGTCGCGGGCGACGAGGGCGGGCCGGGCGAGCCGATCGAGCTCGAGGTGTCGGCGGCCCTGCGGCAGTCGATCAGCCTGACGCCCGATGTCCGCACCAACACCATCATCGTGCGGGCCCCGCGCGAGTCGATGGAGCTCATCGAGCGGATGATCCGCGACCTCGACGGCTCCTCCGCCGGCGCCCAGAACATCCGCATCTTCCGGCTCGCGAACGCCGACGCCGAGCAGATGGCCCGGGTGCTCACCGAGCTCTTCAACCTGAAGCAGCAGGGCAATCTCTACGTGCTGCGGCCCCGCGAGGCGGGCGACGCCGGCATCGATCCCGCCTCGGCCGGCGGCGAGGGCCTGCTCGGCAGCGAACTCTCGCTCGTGCCCGACGAGCGGCAGGCCCTCTCGATCACCGTCGACAACCGCACCAACTCGCTGCTCGTCTCGGGCACGCCGAACTACCTCGACCTCGTGGCGAAAGTCGTGACCGAGCTCGA
>JBIKVN010000130.1:0-8856 GCA_044356865.1 Phycisphaerales bacterium
AGGTACTTCCGGTCGAGCTCGTCGAGCCCGAGGCGGTCGACCCCCTCGAGCTGGAGGGCCGCGTCGAGCACCTCGGCGTCGATCCGCCCTTCCGCCCGGACCTGGGCGAAATCGCGAAGCCGCCGCAAGAGCCGCAGCGCCACCCGCGGCGTCCCGCGGCTGCGGGCGGCGAGCGACGCGAACACCGCCGGATCGATCGCCCGCATCGACAGCAGGTTCGCGGCCCGGGCGAGGATCGCGATGAGGTCCTCCTCGCCGTAAAAGTCGAGGTGGTGCGAGATGCCGAAACGGCTCCGCAGCGGCTGGGTCAAGAGCCCGGCCCGCGTGGTCGCCCCGATCAGCGTGAACGGCTTGAGCCGGATGGTGATGACCTTCGCGTGCATCCCGCTGTCGACGGTGAAGTCGACCTTGAAGTCTTCCATCGCGGGATAGATGTACTCCTCGACCGCGGCGGGCAGGCGGTGGATCTCGTCGACGAAGAGGACATCGCGCTCCTGCATCTTCGTGAGCGTGCCGATGAGATCGCCGGCTTTCGTGAGGGCCGGGCCGCTGGTGACGTACGCCCGCGAGCCCATCTCGGCGGCGATCACGTGGGCGAGCGTCGTCTTGCCGAGTCCGGGCGGGCCGTGCAGCAGCACGTGCTCCATCGGGTCGTTCCGCCCGCGCGAGGCCTCGATCGCGATCGAGAGCCGCTCGATGAGCTCGCGCTGGCCGACGTACTCGGCGATGCGGGTCGGGCGCAGGGCATGGTTCGCCTGGTCCTCGGGACCGGGCGACTCCGCCGCCGACACGACACGATCTCGGGCCATCGGGCCGTATCATCGCCGCCTTCCCGCCCGACGCAACCCGGGTTCCCATGCGGCCGCGACCCATCCAGCCCACCGTCCGAATCCTCGGCCTCGCGCTGGTCGCGTGCCTCGCGGGGCCGTACGCGTGCCGGTCGGCGCCGCCGCCGGCGAGCCGCAACCCGGCGCTGGCCGGCATCGACGTGAACAGTCCCGGCCTCGTGCGGGACCTGAGCCTCTACCGGAAGAACGCGAACGCGACCGCGCAGGCGATCTGGCGGCGGGCGATCGACGCGGCGGGGTCGAACGAGATCCGCGACGCCGCCGAGCTCGCGCGGCGCCGTACGCTGAACGCGATCGCGAACGCCTACCGGTCGCCGAACGCGTTCGGGACGATGCTCGAGCTGTGGTGGCTGCTCGACCGCTACGAGATGTTCGTGAAGAGCGAAGACGCGAAGAACCTCTTCCGCGACGACCCGTTCGCCCACGAGCAGGTCAAGCTCATGTACGACTCGATCGTGGGCATCGCGCGGAAGTACGTGCCACCCGACCGTTTCGCCGCGGTCGAGGCCGAGATCGACCGGATCGCGGCCAACGACCGCATCGAGTACCGCGACTTCGAGAAGGACGACTCGACGGAGGCGACCGAGGGGCTCTTCGACTCGGGGGCGGGGGCCGGCGTGGTCGGCGTGCTCGGCCTGCCGCTTTCGCCCTTCACCGCGGCCCAGAGCGTGAGCGACGCGGCCCGCACCAGCGAAGAGCAGATGAAGCGGGTCGTCGACTCGGTCGAGGGCTATCCCGACCGCTTCCGCGACATCCTCGACGACACCATGGAGGAGTTCTACTCGTCGTCGCTCGCGAAGTCGGCGGAGACGGCGATGCGGGACGGCGGCGAGTCGAGCCGGCGGATCGCGGATGCGGCGGAGAAGTTGCCCGCGGACATCGACCGGGCCCTGGTCACGGCGCGGGAGGAGGCCGCGAAGCTGCTCGAAGCGATCGCGGCGAAGAGCGAGGAGTTCCGCGGCCTGCTCGAGAGCTACCGAGCCGCGTCGGCCGACACCGTGCGGACGCTGGACGAGGGCCGGGCGGCCATCGCCGACGCGAGCGTGCTGGCCGACAAGGCGACCGGCGCCGCGGCCGCGTGGGAGAAGACCGCGGTCGAAGCCGAGAGGCTCGTCGCGACGGTACAGGATCTGGTCGCGAAGGAAGAGGCGAAGACCGGCGGGGCGACTGACGACGACTTCTCGTTCGAGCAGCTCGAGCGGCTGGCCGCCGACACGCGGGCGGCCCTCGCCGAGCTGCGGCAGGCGATCACCGACGCCCGCGGTCTCGCGAACGATCCGGCGATCGCCACGCTCGAGACGCGGGCGAACGCGATCCTCGACGGGGGCCAGGCCCGGCTCGACGACGCGATCGACCGGGCGGCGCGGTGGGGCGTCGTGCTGCTCCTGCTTGCGGCGGGGCTCGGGGCGGGGCTCATTCTTCTCGCGCGGAAGGCGCGGGCAACCCGCTGACCTCGCGTTCGCGGCGCGGCTCGACGCCCAGCAACTTTCGCACCAGGAAATCGGCCCGCCGGCGGCGGCCGTACGGGGTCTCGGCCGCGCCGTGGCCGGCGCTCGGCAGCACGAGCAGCTCGAAGTCCCGGTCGGCCTTCACCAGGGCATCGACCACCTGCATGGTCGAGGCCGGATCGACGTTCCGGTCGACGCCGCCGACGATCAGGAGCAGCTCGCCGCGCAGCCGATGGGCGTGCGTCACGTTCGAGCTCTCGGCGTAGTGCGGGCCGACCGGATGGCCCATCCACGCCTCGTTCCACCACATCTTGTCGACGCGGTTGTCGTGGCAGCCGCAGTCGGCGACCGCCGCGTCGTAGAAGTCGCCGTGGAAGAGGAGGGCGCCGAGGGCGTTCTGCCCGCCGGCGCTGCCGCCGTAGATGCCGACGCGATCGAGGTCCATCCACGGCCGCGTCGCGGCGGCGGCCTTCAACCACGCGATGCGGTCGGGAAACCCGGCGTCGGCGAGGTTGCGCGACGCGACATCGTGGAAAGCCTTCGATCGCCAGTTCGTGCCCATGCCGTCGACCTGCACGACGACGAAGCCGAGCTCGGCGAGGTCACGCATCCCGAGCCAGGTCGAGAACGCCTTCGGCACGAAGTGGTCCTGCGGGCCGGCGTAGATGTGTTCGATCACCGGATAGCGGGCGGTCGGGTCGAAGTCGCTCGGGACGAGGATCACGCCGTGGATCGGCGTCGCGCCGTCGCGGCCGGGGGCGACGAAGCGCTCGGGAGCCCGCCAGCCCCTCGCGACCAGGGCCGAGGCGTCGGCCTCGGCCAGCGTCGCGACGAGCGAGCCGTCCGCAGTGCGACGCACCTCGTGCACCGGTGCGAGGTCGACCCGCGACCAGCGATCGAAGTAGTGCTCGCCGTCCGGCGCGAACATCAGTTCGTGCGTGCCGTCGCCCGTGGTGAGCCAGGTGAGCGGGCCGGCGACGCCGTCGGGGCCGACGCTGAAGCGGCCGACATGCACGTGGTACGGATCCTCGCCCGGGCGGATGCCCATCGCGCGAAAGCGCACGTCGAACGAGCCCTCGTCGCTCTCGCGGACCTCATCGACCGCGCGAACCACCCACTCGCCCGCGGTCAACGGCCGGGTCGCGCCGTCGCGGAGATCGACCAGTTCGAGGTGGTTCCAGCCCGACCGCTCGCTCATCCAGATCGCCCGGTCGCCGGCGAGCCGACGCAGGAAAGTCTTGTGGGCGTAATCGATGAACGTCGGGCTTCGCTCGTCGACGATCGCCCGGACCGCGCCGCTCGGGGCCTCGACCGCGACCAGCCGCCGCACCTGGTGGCCGCGTTCCTGGTAGACGAACGAGAGCCGGTCGCCCGCCTCGCTCCAGGCGAGGCGATCGATCGACCAGGGGTTCGCGAAGAGCGTGTCGTCCACGGGGATGCGGGTGCCGGAGGCCGCGTCGAAGATCGAGATCCGCACGCGGGCGATCGGATCGCCCGGCTTCGGATACGCCAGCGACTCGAGCCGAGGCTGGAGCGAACCTTCCGGTGCCACCTCGACGATCGGGATCATCCGCGGCTCGACCGGATCGACCGAAAGCGCCGCCAGAAATCGTCCGTCGGGCGACCAGAAGGCGTTGGGGTCGTAGCTGCGTGCGGGGCCGCCGTCGTCGGTGAGGCGCCGTTCCGCCCCGCTCGCTGCATCGACGAGCACCAGATTCCCCCCATCGATCCGCACTCGCCGCGAACCGTCGGGCGATTCGGAAGTCGGCCCCGGCTCGCGCTCGCCCCGACCGGCCGGGCGCGACGACCCCGGCTCGGGCAGGCGGCGAAACGCCTCGCGGGCCGCCTCGTCGACGTTCGCGGTCGCGTCACCGGACGGTGCGACAAAGCCCGCGACGATCTCGTCCTCCGACCCGACCACCACCCACGCGTGACCCGCGAAGGTCTGCTGCCGCCGCTCCTGCCCGGGTGCGATCTCGCCGTAGTCGCGCCGCTCGCCGCGGCGGTCGAGCCACGCGAGGCGGAGCGGAACGTCGAGGCGATTCACGAAGGTCAGATGGATCGATCCGCCGCCGTCGCGCGACCGCCGGACCTTGCGCGGGGCGAGATCGCCGATCGGACCCTCGGCGACGGAGATCTCGCCCGTCGCCATCTCGATCCGCCGCCGCTCGCGCGAACCGTCGGCCGCCGTCCACACGTACTCCAGCGTCTCCGCGTCGATCCACCGGGCGTCGATCGATTCGTTCCGCACGAGGCCCGCGAGTTCGCCCGGCAGCCGGGCGGCGCGTTCGTAGTCGGCCGCGGTCCCCCCGGGCACCTCGGCCAGCGCGGACAGCGAGAGGGCCAGCGACGCGACGGCGAGCGAAGGGAACCGCATCGCCGCAGGGTGACGCGAATCGCCGGGAAACTCAAGCCTCAGCGACGGAGGTCGATCGCGGGCGCCGCCCGCTCGGCCGCGTCGCCGAGCTCGAAGAACCCTTCCGGCCGGAACCCGAACATCGCGGCCACGACGTTCGTGGGGAACGACGCGCACAGCACGTTCAGCTCGCGCACGTTCCCGTTGTAGAACCGCCGCGCCGCCGCGATCCGGTCCTCGGTGAGGGCCAGTTCCTTCTGCAGCTCGAGGAAGTTCGCGTCGGCCTTGAGCTGCGGATACGCCTCGGAGACCGCGAAGAGCTGGCGGATCGACCGCCCGAACGCATCCTCCTGGCCCGAGCGCCGCCCGAGATGGGCGTCCTCGGCGTCCCGCATCGCCCGCAGCCGCGCCGTGGTCACCCGCTCGAAGGTCTCGCGCTCGTGTTCGGCGTAGCCCTTGACCGTCGCGACCAGGTTCGGCACGAGGTCGTACCGCCGCTTGAGCTCGACATCGACGTCGGCCGCCGACTCGCGCAGGTGCTGCCCGATCGAGGCGAAGCGGTTGTACATCACGATGAGCCAGATCAGCGGCAACAGCGCGAGGATCCCGACGGCGACGATCACCGGCCACATGAGTTCACCTCCCATACCGCCCCTCCGCCAGGCCTGCCCGCACCACCCGCGGGATGCGATCGACGAACAGCGTGCCCCACTGCATCAGGAGATCGAGCATCGGCGGCTCGAGTCGCGAGGATCGGCCGTAATGGAGGCAGAAGTGCCCGTGCACCAGGTCGACCTGCGGGATCGAGTCGGCGACCAGAAACAGCTCGATCATCCGCGGATCGAGCAGGTCGTAGGCGAACCGCTTGTCCGGGCTCTTCACGTGGAACTTCTTGCTGAACTCGACGCTCTCGAAATCGATGTCGTCCCAGCCGATCGCCCCGGCCAGCCTGTCGAAAAGGTTCTCCTTGCGGACCTGCAGCCCCGGGCACGGGCCGGCCCCGTGGCCGATGACCACGAAGCCGAAGACGTACTCGGTGGTGGTGGTCGACTTGCCGTTGCTGGTGGTCACGAGGAACCGCCACTCGCCCGCGAGCAGGTCGATCTCGTGCCCCTCGGCGGTCCGCACCCGGCCGTCGAGCAGGTGGTTCGCCCGGCGGGAATGCCCCTGCTCGAAGCAGGAAAACAAGGGCAAGATGTGGTCCGCCGGTGACCCGAGGCCCGAGCGGTACCGCAGCCCGTACTTGGCCGCCAGCGCGGCGTACGCGGCCCGCCTCTGGGCATCGAGCTTCGCGAGGTGACGGATCACCAGGATCGCGACGGCCCCGACCGCCACCGCCACGATCGCGACGAGAAACAACTTCAGGCCCTCCTCGGTCGGCTCGATCACAACAGGGCCTCGAGCCGGCGGATCCGCTCGGCCAAGGGCGGATGCGTGTCGAAAAGTCCTGCCTTTTCCGGCCGACCCGGGCGGCGGGCCTTGGCCGGCTCGACCATGTAGAGCGGGGCGATCGCGGCGTTGTGGCTCGCGACGGGAACGGTCGAGCCGCCGAGCTTCCGCAGGGCCGAGATCAGTCCCCGCGGGTCGCGGGTCAGGTCGACCGCGCCGGCGTCGGCGAGGTACTCGCGGCGGCGGCTGAAGGCCATGCGGATCGCCATCGCCGCGAAGGGCGACAGCACCAGCAGCACGATGGCCACGATCGCCAGCACGATCGCGATCGGGTTGCCGCCCTTGCCGCCCGAGCGGCGGCCGCCCGCGAGCCCGCCGCGGATCCCGATGCGGAGGAAGACCTCCGACGCGAACGCGATCATCCCGACCAGCGTCGCCATGAGCATCGCGAACCGGATGTCGTAGCTGCGGACATGGGCAAGCTCGTGGGCCATGACGCCGGCCAGCTCGTCGCGGGTCAGCTGCGTCCGCAAGCCCCGCGTGATCGCCACCGCGGCGTGGGCCGGGTCGCGACCGGTCGCGAACGCGTTGAGGGCCGGGTCCTCGATCATCCAGACCTCGGGCATCGGCAGTCCGCCCGAGAGCGAAAGCTCCTCGACCACGTTGAAGAGCTGCGGATCGTCTTCCTTGCGCATCGGCCGGGCCCCGGCCATCCGCAGGATCGCCTTGCCGCCGCCGAACCACGACCACGCCGAGACCAGCCCGCCGACCGCGATCGCCACGATCGCCCCGGTCACCGCCGCCGAGGCCACCACCTCGCCCCCGCCGCGGGCGGTCGCCGCCACCGCCACCGCCGAACCGACGAACGCGAAGAGCAGCAGCATGCAGCCGATGAGGATCACGCTGTGCCGCCGGTTCGCGGCGATCAGGTCGCGGTACGTGACGAGAGGGTTCGCGTCGGGCACGATCCGCTCAGAACTGGACCGTCGGGACCTTCCGCTCGGCCGCGTCGTCGACCTCGTAGAGCCGCAGGGCCTGGAAGCCGAACATGCCGGCGACCATGTTCGAGGGGAACACCAGGAGCCCCTCGTTGTACGCGGCGGTCGAACGGTTGTAATTGGTCCGGGCGAAGCCGATCTTGTTCTCGGTCGAGGTGAGCTCTTCCTGCAGCTGGCGGAAGTTCGCGTCGGCCTTGAGCTGCGGATACGCCTCGGCGACCGCGAAGAGGCGGCCGAGGGCCTGCGTCAGCACGTTCTCGGCGCCGATCTGCTCGTTGGGCCCGCGGGCCCCGGCGGCGGCGGCCCGGGCCTGCGTGACCCGCTCGAAGACGCCCTGCTCGTGCGTGGCGTACCCCTTCACGGTGTTCACGAGGTTCGGGACCAGGTCGTGCCGCCGCTTGAGCTGCACGTCGATGTCGCTCCAGGCGGTCTGCGCGGCCAGCCGACGCCGCTGCAGGCTGTTGTAGACCACGATCACGAAGAGAACGACCACGACCAGCAGGCCGAGCAACCCGAGAATCGGCAGGAGAACGACGGCAAGCACGGGAACCTCCTCTCACCCCGGTTGGGGGCGATGGTGAAACGGAAGCATCGGGCAACCGCGGCCCGACCGCAAGCGAGCGAAATCAGCCGATCAGCGTCGCCCGGCCGCCTTTCGCCCGGCGACCGCCTTCTTCGGCGTCGCCGGCGGGCTCTTGCCGGCGCTTCGCCCCAACCTGACGAGAATCGCGAATTCCCGCTCGCCGACCGGCTGCACCGACAGCCGCTGGCCGCGCTGCAGCAGCGGAAGCCCCTCGAGCCCGGGCGTGGCGCGGATCTCGGCCAGCGGCACCGGCCGGGCGAAGCGCTCGACGAACTCGAGCTCGACGCAGACCCAGATCGGCGCGGTTGCGGTGGCCTTCGGGTCGAAGTGGTCCGACCCGCGTTCGAGCGCCGTCGCATCGGCCGCGGCCGGACGGCTCACCCGAGCCAGACCGACGGCCGCCGGCGGCTCGGCGTTCGAGTGGTAGACGATCACCTCGTCGCCGACCCGCATCGAGTCCCGCATGAGGTTGCGGGCCTGGTAGTTCCGCACGCCCTCCCAGCGGGTGCGACGCTCGCGGGCCAGATCGTCGATCGAGTAGGTCTCGGGCTCGGTCTTCACGAGCCAGCGGGCCGGAGGACTTTTCGCGGCGGACATGCCCGCACGATATCGCGGCCGTTCGGGGCGCCGTCGAGGCGGCGACGGGTATGCTCCGCCCCGACGAGGCCCGGCATGACCGACGGACGGACTTTTCTCGCCGCGTTGGCGTTCGGTACGGCGCTCGCCCCCGCGGCGATCGGCGCGGCCCAGTCGCCGCCGGCGCGGGAGGGCGATCGCGCCGTGGCGACCCGCGTCGCCGCAGAACCGCCGGCCGCGCCGCCCGCGGCCGATCCCGAGTCGATCCGCGAGGAGCGCGAACTCGCCCACCGCCGCCGCCACCTGCCCGAGCCGATGACCGCGCGGGAGATCGCCCTGCTCGGCGAGAAGCTCGCCCTCGATGCGAAGGGCCGCGAACGGCTCGCCGAACTGGCCGCCGAGTACGACGCGACCTGGGACGCCCTGCGCGAGAAGGACGGCCGCGCGATGCTGGTGCTGCTGCCCGCCTCCTTCAGCTACGACCACCGTTCGCAGGACCTCGATCCGGTGCACACGCCGGAACTGCTGGCATTCCTGCGCCTGCGCGAGCGCCACCTCGCGGCCGTCGCCGAGACCGAGGCGCGACTCTGGCGCGAGCTCGAGGGCCTGACCGAGATCGAGCGCCGCGGCCCGTTCCGCTCGCTTCGGCTCGATCGCG
>JBIKVN010000010.1:0-28349 GCA_044356865.1 Phycisphaerales bacterium
CGCCGACAACCAGGCCTACGCCCTGTCGAGCAACGTCGGGCAGGCCGCGCGGGCCGGCGGCATGAAGGTCGGCGTGATCAGCGAGAACGTCTCGTTCTTCCTGCGGGTCCTCGACGAGGTCACCGACACCGTCGTGCTGGCCCGGCCGCGGGTGCTGGCCCTGAACCGCCAGCGGGCCGAGGTGCTCATCGGCGAGCGGGTCGGCTACCTGTCGACCACCACCACCGAGACCACCAGCACGCAGACCGTGCAGTACCTCGATACCGGCGTGAAGCTGGTCTTCCGGCCCTTCATCTCGAAGGACGACTCGATCCGCATGGAGCTCTCGCCGAGCACCTCGGAGGCCAAGTACAAGACGGTGACCGGCGCGGCCGGCGGCGGCGTCGAGATCCCGAACGAGGTGACCAGCACGATCACCACGAACGTGCGGGTCAAGGACGGCCAGACGCTGGTGCTCGGAGGCCTCTTCAGCGAGAAGACCACCATCACCCGCCGGCAGGTGCCGTACGTCGGCGACGTCCCGGTGCTCGACCTGCTCTTCAACGGTTACGACAACAACGTGAAGCGGCAGGAGATCATCTTCCTCGTCACCCCGACCATCATGAAGGATGCGGTCATCGCGAAGTGGGCCGACGAGGCCGAGGGTTTCGCCGACGCCGCCCGCATCGGCGCCCGCGAGGGCCTGCTGCCCTTCAGCCGCGAGAAGATGAGCGTCGCCCAGAACCAGCTGGCCCTCGACGCCCTGTCGTCGGGCGATCGCGAGCGGGCCCTGTACCACGTGAACAATTCGCTCTCGATCAACTGGGACCAGCCCGAGATGATCCGCCTGCGCGGCCAGCTCGACCCGTCGGCGACCGACGACTACGACCGCGACACGCTGCGGTTCCTGCTCGAGAAGGAGCTCGGAACCCCGGCGCCCGCCGCGAAACCGGCCGCCGCCGCGCCGGCACGGCCGGGAACCCCGGTCGCGAACGCCCCGTCGTCGCTCGACGACTGAGCGGATCCGCGGGACTTCGCGGACTTCCCTGAACACGTTGTTCCGGACGGCCGATCCTCAGGTGGGGGATCGGCCGTCCGGCTTTTCGCCGGGGCCGCGTTCCCGACTCCGGAGCCCTTGCCATGCGCATCGCCCGTCTCGCCCTCGCCTCGTCCCTCCTGGCCGTTCCGCTGGTCGTCGGTTGCAGCGGTCCGACCAAGGCGGGCCAGGAGGCCCGCAAGGCCGCGAAGGAGCGGGCCGCCGAGGCCTCGGCGGTGATCGTCTACGACCAGGCGATGCAGTCGTTCCGGGCCGGGCAGTTCGAACGGGCCCTGAAGGAGATCGACGAGGCGATCTTCCGCCTGCCCGAGGAGGCCCGCTTCTGGACCCTCCGCGGCCGCATCGGCCTCGAGACCGGAAACCTCGAGCAGGCCGAGCGCGACTTCACGAAGGCGATCGGCTTCGACGCGAAGAACGCCGAGGCGCATTACCGCCGCGGGCTGGTGCACGAGCGGTGGGCCGACCACGCCCTCGCCCGCGCCGACTATGAGGCCGCGGCCGGGCTCAATCCCGAGAAGCTCGCCTACGCCCTGGCCGCGGGCGAGATGCTGGTGGCCGAGCGGCAGTACGCCGAGGCGCTGGCCTACCTCGAGCCGAAGCTCGAGCGGTTCGGCAACAGCGGCGTGCTGCACCAGCTCATCGGGAAGGTCGACCTGCTCCAGGGCGACGCGGCGAAGGCGGCGGAACGGCTGAACCGGGCGATGGTGCTCGCCCCGTCGCTGCCGATGGTGCTCGAGGACCTCGTCCGCGCCCAGTGGGCGGCGGAAGAGTGGGAGGAATGCCTGCAGAACGTGCGGCGGCTCCGCCGCGAGCGGGCCGACGGCCGCGCCCCCGAACTGCTGCGGATCGAGGGCCGCTGCCTGGTCCGGCTCGAGCGGTTCGGCGACGCCCGCATCCTCTTCTCGGAACTCACCCGCGAGCATCCCCAGGACGAGTCGGCCTGGCTCGACCTCGGCACGACCGCGTGGATGCTCGGCGACGTGAACCGCGCCCGTACCGCCGGCGACCGCCTCGTCGAGCTCGCCCCGCGCCGCTTCGAGGGCTACCTGCTGCTCGGCCTCGTGGCCCGCGAGGCCGGCCGGTCGGACGAGGCCCGTGCGATGCTCGAGAAGGCCCGCACCCTGGCCGGTGGGTCGTCGGAGGTCCCCGCGGCCCTGCTCGCCCTCGAGCGACGCCGTCCGCTGCCGCCGGCGCCGGTCGCCGGCCCGCGGGCGAACGAACCCGTGGAGATCACCTCCGCGCCGACCGAGTGAATCCCGCACGAATCCCGCCGAATCCCGCCGAATACCGGATGTTCCTCGATCCCTACACCTTCGCCCTCGTGAGCGGCTGCCTCGCCTGCGCCCTCGGCATCGTGCTCGGCCGCGGCGCGACGCGGCGGCAGGTCGCGAGCCGCTGCGCCCGGCTCTTCGCCGGGCAGGCCGACGCTTCGCCGAAGGTCGCGCCGATGGAACTTGCCGCCGCGGCGGCAGGGGCCGAGCGGCTGCGGCGGCTGCAGGCCGAGGTGCGCGACCACGAGACGGTGCGCCGCGCCGCCGAGGCCCGGGCCCGCCGGCTCGAGCGGGTGCTCGACTCGCTCGACCACGCCACCGTCGCCGTCGACCGCTTCGGCGAGGTGAAGCTGGTGAGCGGGGGGGCCGATCCGCTGCTGGCGGTCGCCCGCGACGCGGCCATCGGGCGGAAGGCGACCGAATCGCTGCGGAATCCCGCGCTCGTCGAGGCCCTGCAGTCGGCGCTCGACGCCGCGACCGGGCCCGATGCCGCGGCCGTCAACCGCCGGCTCGAGCTCGACCTCGGCGCCGACGGCTCGCAGCGGCCCTTCGAGGTCCGCCTCGCGACCCTGCGCGAGGAACGCGGCGACGGCGTGCTCGCGGTGGCGAGCGCCCGCGACCTGACCGCCGAGCGCGAGCTCGCCCGGCTCAAGAACGAATTCGTCTCGCAGGCCAGCCACGAGCTGCGCACGCCGCTGGCGTCGCTGCGGGCCTACCTCGAGATGATCTCCGACGGCGAGGCCGCGAGCGAGGCGGAACGGGCCGACTTCCTCCGCATCGCGACCGAGGAGACCGAGCGGCTCTCGCGGCTGCTCGACAACATGCTGAACATCAGCCGCATCGAGAGCGGCCTGCGGCACATCGACCGGACCGCGGTCGACCTCACCGCGACCGCCCGCCGCGCCGTCGAGGCCCTCGAGGGCCAGGCCCGGGCGAAGTCGATCCTGCTCGCGGTCCGCACCGCTCCGGTCGACTGCACCGTCGACGGCGACGCCGACCTCCTGCTCGAGGTGATGCAGAATCTCGTCTCGAACGCGATCAAGTACACGCCCGAGGGCGGTCGCGTCGCGGTGGGGGTCGACACCGACCCGCTCACCCGTTCGGTCGTGGCCAGCGTGACCGACACCGGCCTCGGCATCCCGCCCGACGCGATGCCGCGGCTCTTCGACAAGTTCTACCGCGTCGAGAACCTCCGCCGCCACGCCAAGGGCACGGGTCTCGGCCTCAACCTCTGCAAGTCGATCGTCGAGCACCTGCACGGCGGCCAGATCGGCGTCGAGTCGACGGTCGGCCGCGGCAGCCGCTTCTGGTTCTCGGTGCCCGTCGCCAGCGTCGGGCGGAAGGCGGCCTGAGCCGCGAGGAACACGGACCATGCCGAACCGAACCATCCTGGTCGCCGACGACGAGCCCCACATCGTGCAGGTGGTGGCCCTCAAGCTGCGGAACGCCGGCTACGAGGTGATCACCGCCGGTGACGGCGAGGAGGCCCTCGAGCTGGCCCACCGGAATCGCATCGACCTCGTGGTGACCGACCAGATGATGCCGTACCTCACCGGCACCGAGTTGGCCCGCAAGCTGCACGAGTCGGAGCGCACCCGAGGCATTCCCGTGCTGCTGCTCACCGCCCGCGGCTACGCGATCGCGCCCGGGGAGCGCTCGACCCCGAACCTGCGGGGGCTGGTGGCGAAGCCGTTCAGCCCGCGGGTGCTGCTGGCCGAGATCGAGCGCGAGCTGTCGGCGGCCCCGGCCCGGGAGGCCGCGTGAGCCGCGCACGGCCTGCCGGCCCGGCGGCGACCCTCGCGGGCCTGCGCGACGAGCTGCGGGGGCTCGGCGTGGTGTGGCTCGCCTGCGACGCCGGGGGCGGGCCCGCCGGCGACGCTCCGCCCGCCGACGACTTCCTCGCGACGCTGCTGTTCCGCTCGGCGGGCGTCCGCCGGGCCCTGGCCGAACGGATCCCGACGCTCGACGGTTCCGCGGAGATCCTGCCCGGCCTCGTCGCGATCGCCACGCCGTCGGGGCGTCGCCACGCGACGGTCGCGGTGGCGCTGGTGCCGCTGGCCGAGTTCCGCGACTCGCCGTTCCTGCCGGGGCTGTGCGCTTCGGCGGGACTCGACGCGCGGGCGCTGCGGGCGGCGCTGGCCGACGCGCCGCTGGCCGCGCGGACCGAGGTGCCGCGGCTCGCGGGGCTGGTGCGGATCGTGCAGCGGTCGGAACGCGAGCGCGAGGCGGACCGCACCGCCTGCCGCTCGATGGGCGAGCAGCTCGCCGCGAGCTACGAGGAGATCCACCTCCTGCACACGCTCGCCGGCAACATGGCCGTCGGCGGCGACCCGTCGACCTACCTCGATCTCGTCGCGAACCAGCTGGTCGCGACGCTCTCGGGCGGATTCGTCGCGGTGTTCCTGCGCGAGTCGCCGGCGTGGGCCGGCCCCGACGGGCTGGTGGTCGCCGGCGACGCGGCGCCGCCCCGCGCGGACCTCGCGGCCTTCGCACGAACCCGCCTCGCCTCCGACGACGGCCCGGTCCTCGTCGACGCGCGCGATCCCGCCTTCGCCGCCCTCGGACTCGCCGGCCCCGTGCTCGCCTGCCCGGTGCGGCGCGAGTCGCGCACCCTCGGCATGCTCGTCGCCGGCGGCCTGCCCGCGGCGACCAACGTCGAGCTGAAGCTCGCGGAGGCCGCCGCCGACCACCTCGCGATCCACCTCGAGAACGCCTCGCTCTACCGCGATCTCGACGCCATGTTCCTCGGCACGCTCGAGGCCCTCACCGCGGCGATCGACGCCAAGGACGCCTACACCCGCGGCCACTCGCAGCGGGTGGCGTTCCTCGCCCGCGAGCTCGCGAGCGCGATCGGCCTTCCCGAGGCGACGGTGAAGCAGGTACGGATCGCCGGCCTCGTGCACGACATCGGGAAGATCGGCGTGCCCGAGTCGACCCTGCGGAAGTCGGGCCGGCTCGACGACGCCGAATTCGCGCAGGTGAAGCGCCACCCCGAGATCGGCTGGCGGATCCTCAAGGACATCCCGCAGATGCGGGGCATGCTCGACGGCGTCCTCTCGCACCACGAGCGCTGGGACGGCCGCGGCTATCCGCACGGCCTCGCGGGCGAGGCGATCCCGCTCTTCGGGCGGATCATCGCCCTCGCCGACACCTTCGACGCGATGAGTTCGAACCGGACCTACCGCCTCGGCCGCGACCGCGCCACCGTGCTCGAGGAGATCCGGCGCCACGCCGGCACGCAGTTCGACCCGCGGCTGGTCGAGGCGTTCCTGTCGCTCGACCTGACCGGTTTCGACCGCCTGCTCGCCGACCACCTCGCCGGCGCCGAGGAACCGAACCCATGACCCACTCCTTCGAGACCCACGGCGACGTGCTGGTGCTCACGCTTTCAGGCGACCTCGCCGGCGAGGGCCTCGAGCGGACCCGCCGCGCCGTCGCCGACCGCCTCGGGGCCGGCGTCCGCTCGACCATCGTCGACTGCTCGCACATCGGCGGCGCCGACAGCGCGGGCCTCGAGTTCCTGCTCTGGCTGCAGGCCGAGTGCGGCCGCCGCGGCGGGCGGCTCACCCTCGTGAAGCCCGACGCGACGCTCGACCTCGTCTTCCGCATCGTCGGTCTCCGCGACCGCTTCGAGACCGCACCCAGCATCGAGGAGGCGGGTCGCTCGATCCGCGCCGCGGCATGAGGCTGTTTCCCGCGAAGAACGTGCCGGCCCCGCCCGCCCCGGCGGCACCCGCCCCCCGCGCCGCGCCCGCCCAGCGGGTGCAGATCGGTGAGCTGCTCGTGGCCCGCGGCGTGGTGACCGCGCGCCAGGTCGCCGACGCGCTGGCCCACCAGGCCGAGCGCGGCCACCGCAAGCTGCTCGGCGAGACGCTGGTCGAGCTCGGCCTCGCGACCGAGGAGCAGGTGATGGAGGCGGTGGCCGAGGCGTACGGCATCCCGTTCGTGCGCCAGCCGTCGCGCATCGCCGATCCGAAGGCCCTCGAGCGGCTGCCCCGCGAGTTCCTCGAGGATCGCTGCGTGCTTCCGCTGTTCCTCGTGCAGGGCACGCTCTCGATCGCGATCTCGGAACCCGAGAACATCTTCCTCATCGAGGAGATCCGGCGGCGGCACGGCGGCGAGATCCGCATCGCCGCCGCCACCGCCCGCGAGATCCGCGACGCCCTCGCCGCGTACCTGCCGGCCGCGAACGTCTTCGTCATCGACGACCTCTGCGCCGACATCGACGACGCCGACTTCAGCATCCTCGAGCGGCAGGTCGAGGAGATCGGCAACCTCGCCGAGGTCGCCGGCCACAGCCCGGTCGTCAAGTTCGTGAACCACGTGATCTGGGCCGGCGTGCACGAGGGGGCGAGCGACATCCACCTCGAGCCCGGCGACCACCGGCTGCGGATCCGCTTCCGCGTCGACGGCCGGCTGCACGACTGGAGCCAGCAGGCGCCGTGGCAGATGGCGCCCGCGCTGGTGAGCCGCATCAAGATCATGAGCGGCCTCGACATCGCCGAGCGGCGCCTGCCGCAGGACGGCGACATCCACGTGATGCTCGAGGGGAGGCCCATCGATCTCCGCATCTCGACCATGCCCGGCAAGTTCGGCGAGAAGGTCGTGATCCGTATCCTCGACAGCCGCAACGCGATCGTCGCCCTCGAGCGGCTCGGCATGGGCGGCCCGACGCTCGCGTCGTGGAAGTCGTCGGTGAACTCGGCCCACGGCATCGTGCTGGTGACCGGCCCGACCGGCAGCGGCAAGAGCACGACGCTCTACTCGGCCCTCGCGAGCCTCGACGCCGACGACGCGAACCTCTCGACCGTCGAGGACCCCATCGAGGCCACGCTGCCCGGCGTGAACCAGTTCCAGGTGAACGACAAGGCCGGCTTCGGCTTCCCGCAGGCGTTGCGGGCGCTGCTGCGGCAGGATCCCGACATCATCATGGTCGGTGAGATCCGCGACGAGGAGACGGCGCAGGTCGCCACGCAGGCGGCGCTCACCGGGCACCTCGTGCTGTCGACCCTGCATACCAACGATTCCTGCAGCGCCGTCACGCGACTGGTGAACATCGGCATCGAGCCGTACCTGGTGGCGGCGGTCTTGCGGGGCGTCCTGGCCCAGCGGCTGGTCCGCAAGATCTGCCCGCACTGCAAGGAATCGCATCCGGTCGATGACGGCGCCCGGGCGGCGCTCGGGGCGGCGGGGGAAAGTCTGCTCGCGGAGGTCACTTCGCTCTGGAAGGGGCACGGCTGCCCGCGCTGCCGCGGCACCGGCTTCTCGGGGCGTCTGGGCATCTTCGAGATGCTCGTGCCCGGCGAGGCCCTGCTCGAGGCAGTTTCGGCGAACGCCCCGCTCCTGAAGCTGCAGGAGGTCGCGCGGGCCAGCGGCCTGCGGACGCTGCGCGACGATGGGCTCCGCAAGGCCCTCGAGGGCCTGACCACCGTCGAGGAAGTCCTGCTCGCCACCGCGGCCTGAGTTTCGGAGCACCCCCATGGAAGCACGAGCCGCCTATGCCTACCGGGCCGTCGACGCGAGCGGTCGCGTGGTGACCGGCAGCATCAGCGCCGCGAACGAGGCCGAGGTGAGCCGCCGCGTCCGGGCCGAGGGGAAGATCGTCCTCGAGATCATCCGTGACCTGCCCGGCATGGTCGGGCGCGAGCGGCAGGCCCGCGAGCAGGGGACCGGCGACCGCCGGGTGCGGCGGGGCGAGCTCGTCGGCTTCTGCCGGCAGATGGGCGTGATGCTCGAGACCGGCGTGCCGGTCTCGGAGGCGCTCGACGCGGTCTCGGTGCGGGCCGGCTCGCCCGAGTTCAAGGCCCTGCTCGCCGGCGTCAGCGCCGAGGTCCACGCGGGCTCGGCGCTTTCGGCGTCGTTCGCCCGCCGGCCGCGGGCGTTTCCCACCATCGTCATCAGCCTCATCCGCGCCGCCGAGGCGTCGGGCTCGCTCGGCCTCATGTTCGGCCGCGTCGGCGATTACCTGAGCCGCGAGGAGCAGACCCGCCGCCGCGTGAAGGGCGCCCTGACCTACCCGATGATCATGCTCGGCGCGGGCATCCTCATCGTCGGCGGGCTGGTCGCCTTCGTCTTGCCTCGTTTCGCCGCGATCTACGCGGGAAAGGGAGCCACGCTGCCGCTGCCGACGCGGATGCTGCTCGGGCTGTCCGACGCGCTCGTCCACGGCTGGACGGCCTGGGTGCCCGCGGTGGCGGCGATCTCGGTCGCGGGATTCCTCTGGCGACGCTCGGCGTCCGGCCGGCGCACGCTGGATCGCGCGGCGCTCGCCGCCCCGGCTCTCGGTTCGCTCAACCGCTCGGCGTTCCTCGCCCGCGGCTTCCGCACGCTGGCCACGCTGCTGGCGGGCGGCGTGCACCTGCTCGACGCGCTTTCGATCGCCCGCAGCCTGAGCGACAACTCGCGGCTCCATCTCTTCTGGGATCGGCTCGAGAAGGCGGTGCGCGACGGGCGGCAGCTCTCCGACGCGATGGCCGACGACGGGCTGGTGCCCGCCGACGTGACGGCGATGGTCTCGGCCGCCGAGCGGTCGGGACGCCTGCCGCAGACGCTGGAACGGATTTCGGCATTCACCGACGAGGAACTTGATTCCGAGGTCAAGCGGATCACCGCGATGATCGAGCCGCTGACCATCCTCTTCCTCGGCAGCGCGGTCGGCGGGATCGCCCTCGCGGTCCTGCTGCCCATGTTCAAGGTGAGCTCGGTCGTCGCGAAGTGAAGCGCGATTTGACGGTTCGCGATCCGCGCGGCCATCATCCCCGCATCCACTCCGCCGGCGTCGGCCGCGACCATGGACGGTCCCGGATGACGCCCGCATGTTCCGACCGGGAGTTCCCGCCATGGTCAACCCGAAGGCCAGCCCGATGACCGGAATCGATCGCGCCACGCTGCTGCAGCTCGTGCAGGCCCTTTCCCTGCCCGAGCGGCTCATCGTCTGCCTGCACCACGCCGACGGGCTCACCGTGCTCGAGATCGCCGCGGTGCTCGAGGTCTCGCCCGACGAGATCACCCGTCGCCTTGATCGCGCCACTGCGAAGGTCAAGTCGCTGGTGAAGAAGCCGAAGCGTCGCGCGGCCTGACGCACGCGACGGCCATCGCGCCGCCGCACCCCTGACCCACGCCCGCGCCGTCCGGCGCCCGGGCCCCGGAACGACGGGGCCATGCCCCGTCGCCGACGTCACGCCCGATTTCCTGCCGTCGCTCACTCCCATCCGCGCGACCGTTCCCCTGTCGCCAACCGCGCCGTCCGCACCACCCCTCACCCCCAACTCGCGAGCATCGCGGTCAGGTCCCCCGCGCCGACGCTGCCGTCGGCATCGAGGTCCGCCGGCCCGCCCGCCGTTCCCCACGCCCCGAGCAGGGCCGCGAGATCCGCCGGGCCGACGGTCCCGTCGCAATCGAGATCGGCCGCGCGGCACGCGGGCCGGATCCGCACCGTCATCGAAAGCCGCGCCGCCTTGGCGAACCCGCCCTGCACCAGCGGGCTCTCGTTGCAGTAGAACGCGGGAAACGCCGAGCCCTGCTGCACGACGCGGGCGAGGCTGGTAATCGAGAGCAGCAGCTTCCCGTCGGCGAGCGAGCCCTGGAGGTACGACGCCGCGAACGGATCGGCGCTCGCGAGATCGAACCGCATCTCGGTGCCGACCGGGATGAGCTCGCCGGGCTTCAGCCCGTCGATGGTTCCCGTGGCGAACGGCGCCGGATCCCAGCGCTCCCGGACCGAGTTCGAGACGTCGACCGCGGCGCCATCCCGCGAGCCGAGCGCGAACGCGCTGCGCACCCCGGGATTCAGCACATTCTGCCCGGCGACGGTGAACGGGGTGTTCGCGAGCCACGCGGCGCGGCTCATGCCGTTGCGGAAGCCGACCCCGAAGACCTCGACCGCTTCGCCCGCGTCGGCGTCGGGGATCCACGCCGGATCGTTCGCGGCGACGAACGATGGCCACGGGTCGGGCGTCGGGTCGTAGGCCAACGTGAGGTCGCTCGAGAACTCGAGGACGAGCGTCGCGTCGAGAATCTCGTAGCGATCGGGCGACAGCCCGGTCGGCAGCTGCGACGCGGTCAGGAAGCCGACGATCATCTGGCCGTCGCGGTTGTCGAACATCGTCCCGCCCGGCTCGTTCCCGAAGACCGACGCCGTCGCTCGCGTACCCGGCGTCGGGTTGAACGGATAGTTCCACCGGTCGGCCCACGGGGCGGCGAACTCGACGGCGATGGGGTCGTCGCTCCCTGCAAACGCGGAGGTCGCGGTGGCGGAAGCGAGCAGGATCGTCGCGAAGGCGGAACGGTGGGCGGGCATGGGCGTATAGTTCCCGCTTCCCCCGCGCGGGTTCAACCGTTTCGGGGTTTCTCCCGCGAGATTTCCGTGCGACCGCACCTTCCGCGAACTTCCCGACCGACGACCGCCGGCTTCACGGTGGTCGAGTTGCTCGTGGTGGTCGCCTTGGTGGTCCTGGTCGTTTCCCTCGTGATTCCCGCGGCGAAATCGGTCCGCAATCGGGCGGCCCAGGCGGTCGAGGTCTCGGCGGCGCGGCAGCTGCTCGTGGCGTGGACCGGTTACGCGACCGATCACGCGGGCGCGATCCTGCCCGGTTACCGGAATGGCCTGCCCGCCTTCGACGAGAACGGGCAGTCCATCGCGACGCAGACCATCGGCGTCGCGGCGGCCCGCTACCCGTGGCGGATCGCCCCCTACCTCGGCCACGACTTTCGCGGGCTGTATCTCGACGCGAACCTCCGCACGCTTGAGGAGCTCGCCGCGACCGACCGTTCGAACTACCTCTACCAGACGAGCGTCTTCCCGAGCCTCGGGCTGAACACCACGTTCGTCGGCGGCGACGAGAACGACGGCTGCTTCAGCCCGGCGTACCTCAATGTGTACGGGAAGTTCTTCGTCGACCGGCTTTCGCGGGTCCGCCACCCCGAGCGGCTGCTGGTGTGCGCGTCGGCCCGCGGGGCCGATCCGCAATCGGGCTTCGGCGAGAGCATTCTCGACGGCTGGTTCCGCGTGCGCAGCCCGATGTTCACCGCGTCGCGCTGGGGCGAGCGCTACCTCGACGAGGACGCCGCGAGCTGCGGCCAGGTCGCCCGGCGGAACGGGGCCCGCACGGTGTGCGGGTTCGTGGCCGGCCACGTCGAGGTCCGCACGCCGGACGAGCTGCGCGACATGCGGTTCTGGGCCGACCAGGCGGATGCGGTGGACTGGGTGCTCGAGCCGCAGTGAGTAAGCGATCGGTCTGGACGGCACGGGGGTTCGGGAACGCGCCCCGATCGATAGCATCCGTCCGCCGCGGCGAAGTTCCGGCGCGGCTTCTCCCAGTCGGAACGTGCCGCCTTCGGCCCTTTGGCTCGGGCAAACCGTATCCGCGGCGCCGCGGAGATCGACGGTCGTCGCGGAGCACGCAGTGGGTTTCGCGGCGGGCGGCAAAGCCTTGATAAACCCATGCGAGGGTCGATGCCGGAGCCGCTTCCGCCGGCGGTGAATGGTCGAGCGGGACTGTCCGCGGCGGACGCAGCATTTCGCGGCGATCAGGCCCGAGGAGTCGAAGTCGCGGAGGATCGAGGTGTCGTCATGGCCCCGGAGTCTCCGGGCGGGCGGCATCAGGGAAGCCGGGTTCAATGCGGAGAAGGCGGCCGGAAACTTGGAAATCGCGAGGCGAAACCGGGCCGAGTGGACGGGTTGAGCGATCGTCCCAGGTTCATCTACCGCTCGCAAGTTCTCTTGAACTCATACGGCTCACCGTTGAACCTCGCGCGTGATCCAATCGGCTCGACAGACCGATCGCAGGGTTCGGCGATCGATCGTGCGGTGGCTCCGTTCGGCTTCGGCCTCGAGGGCCGCCTCGTCGGCGTACGCGCGGTTGCTCCAGTGGTTGTTCCGGAGCCAAAGCCAGAGTCGCTCGGTCGGATTGAGCTCGGGCGAGTACGGCGGCAGGAAGAGCGGCGTGATCCGCTTGGGCTATCGCAACCGCTTCGCGTGATGCCAGCCCGCGCCGTCGAGGATCATGACGGCGTGCTCCCGCGGCCGGATCCGCGAGCCGACATGGTCGAGGAAATCCTGCATCGATCCGGTGTTCGCGTGGCGCAAGGTCATCGCCGTCGACCAGCCCGTCGCGGGCTCGATCGCCGCGAAGACCCGGATGGACTTGCGGCCGTTCTGCCGAATCACGCTCGGCCGCGAGCCGGTCGAGGCCCACACCGTGCTGAGGGTTCCCTGTTGCCCGAACCGGGCCGCGTCCTGGAAGAGCACCCGCACCCGGGTCCGCGGCCTTGCGTCCTGCACACTCTTGACAAAAGGGGGCGGGGCGCCGGAACGTCGCGATCGTCTCGGGATCCTGCTTCGGATGCCGCGGCCGCGGGATCAGGCAGGAGAAGCCGTTGCGATGCAAGATCGCGTAGACGGCGTTGAGCGAGTTCGGGACGCCAAACTCGAACTCGAGGATCTGACGCACCTGCTGGCCACGCAACGCGGAAACGCCATCCTAGGAGGTCGCGCCGCTCCGCACCCGCTCGATGAAGCGTGCCTCCTGCTCCGGCGTGATACGGCGGACGCGGCCATGGGCCGTCCTGCCGTGCACAGCACCGAGACCGTGGTCGCGATGGGCGTAGACCCACCGCTGGACGAAGCGGCGGCTGCGCCCGAGCATCACGGCTACGTCGAGCGTCTCATGGCCCTTGAGGGCGAGGCTGACGCATCGCAGCCGATCCCGCTGGATGGCGTCGCGTTCGGACTTGATCATCCGGGCGAGCCTCTTCCCATCGCCGGGTTCCTGTTCCTTCGCGTGCATGCGGCCTCCTTGTCTCAAGAGGACGCATCATGCGCGGGAGCGCGGGACAGGCGCAACCCCAACAGGCGCCGAACGGCGCGCAAGGATCACTTGGGAGCCGCATCAGAGAGCAGCTACCCGGACGCGGCTTGGGGTGCTTCGTTTATGGGCGTTCCGTCCTCGAGCCGGACGACAAACCCGTTGCGGCCAGGGCGAGGATGATGGCCAGGAATCCGATCATGGGACGTGAATTGAGCGTTCCTTCATAGACACCCATCGCGCACGCGGACGACAGGAAAGCGATGGCGGCTACGGATCGGACGCCGAACCGCGACATCCACGGGGGGACGGCCAGGGACACGAGCAGACAAAGCAGCATCGCCAAGCCGATCGCGCCGTAGTCGTGGAGCACTTCGAGGTAGAGGGAGTGAGCTTCGGAGACATTCGAACGCAAACTGCGCCAGGTCTCGGCGCCTCCCGCCAGCTGATGGTCGGATTGCGAGTCGGATGCCTTGAACTCCGCTCGCCAGGTGCGGGCGCCGTGGCCCACAATCGGCGCCTGGCGGACTCGGTCCAGCGTCCACGCGTGGAGTACGTCTCGTGACGAACTTGTGGATCTATAGGTCGAAACCGCCCAATCCCCAATCGAGTCATGACCGGCCTGCCTCGCTTGGAGGTACTGAATCCTCGTCCTGTCCCACGCGTCGGAGAGGAAGAACGCCATGATCCCCGTACCGGCGACGAGGGCGCCGCACAGGGCAATGGTCCATGAAAATCGATGTTTCGTCGTCGTGAATATCGCGGACGACGCGACGGCGAATATCCCTGAAACCAGGCATGTTCGGCTGCCATAGTGAGCGGTTCCCAACAGGGCCGCGCATACGGCCACGAACCCGACCGATCGCATGGCGACCGAGGGGCCGCCAAACAGGGCGCCGATTCCCGAGGCGGTCAAGCCCATCAGACCGAAGTAGGTCAGGCTCGGGTGGCCCGGGTGGAACGCCTTGTGGCCCACCAGACCTGATTCGGCAATTGGAATCGCGATGAGCCACCAGGCTCCGCCCACGGACGCCGCCGCAAGGATCGCCCTAGTCGACAGGCTTGCGCCGAGTACCCCAAGAATCCCCAAAAAAGCCCGATGCGGCAAGGGTGAGCGTCCGTCAACTCCCGGTACGCCCCACGACATCGCCATCAGCATCCACCCGAGCAACAGGGCCAATGAAAGCATCGGTACACGAACGGTCCGATCCTGGACCGCTTGCATGGTGGCGCGCCACCGGAGTGCCGTGACCACCATGAGTATGCCGAACGCGATGCCTTCAAGAGCGGTGAAAAGACCTAAGCCCGCGATCCAAGCGATCGCAGCCATCGCATGGAGTGTCTTGAGGAGTCGGACCCGGGCGTTGAGGTCGTTTGCGGGGGACAGTGGTCTCATGCAGTAAGTGAACCAGGCCGATTCATCTTCGATGACGGGCTTTCGGCCGACCGACATTGGGCTTCGGCGGTCGTTGTCGACGAAGCTCATTTGACCAAAATCCCCTCACCGTGCAAGCCCGCGAGGTCCTGCGATCCACACCAGTTTGTTGAAGCGATCCTTCGCCGATTCGGCCTCGACCGTCCTTTCCGAGCCGACGCGCGCCGGGAAGCATCGGTCGCACAGAGACAGCTTGCCGAAGTGTGGACACGCTCCATGCGTCGAAAGGGATCGCCGTGTCGTGCGGATTGCCGGGATCCCGGGTGATCGCAACCAGGGCGGTCGCGAAGTTCGGACTCCGGCCCGTCTTCCCATGGGGCGGATTCGTCACGGCAGTACACTTCGTACCCGCATGCTTTCCGCTCCGGTACTGGTCCTTTTCTTCAATCGCCCCCGATCCCTCCGGCTGGTGCTGGATCGCGTGCTCGCGGCTTCCCCCCGGAGGGTCTATCTGGCCTGCGACGGTCCCCGGCGGGAACGGCTTGACGACCAGGAACTGATCGGTCGGTGCCGGGATCTGGCGATGTCCTATCCGTGGGCGAGCCCGGCCGTGACACGCTTTCTGGAGGTCAACGAAGGCTGCGCCGGGGCGGTCAGCGGCGCCCTTTCGTGGTTCTTCGCGCAGGAACCAGAAGGGATCGTCCTCGAGGATGATTGCGTGCCCGACCCGACCTTCTTCCGGTTCGCGGCCGAACTGCTCGATCGCTACCGCGACGACGAGCGCGTCATGTCGGTCAACGGGTCCAACTTCGACGTGCGACCCCGTGATCCCCGGTCGCCCTCGTACGGTTTCATCCGGTCCCCGCATGTCTGGGGCTGGGCATCGTGGGCGAGGGCCTGGCGGCTCCACGAGCTCCATCTCACGCAGGAAGCCATCGATGCGCTGCCCTTGGAGAACTATCCGTCGACGTCCGGAGTGTCGATCCGAAAGTGGCGCAAGCGATTTCGGTCGGTGTCTGCCGGGACACCTTCCACCTGGGACTTCCAGTGGGCTTTCGCCCACCTCCGGAACGGGGGGCTCGTCGCATCGCCCCGCCGGAACCTGGTCACGAACATTTTCTCGGAATCCGGAACCCACCTTCAGAAGCGGAGCCTCTGGCAGGAGCTGCCCACCAGCCCGATGCCCTTTCCGCTTCGACATCCCCCGACGGTCGAACTCGACGCCGACCTCCAACGCCACCTCGAACGGGTCCACTGCAACCACCGTACATGGCTGCTCCGGAAGGTCCACCAGCTCGCCGAACGCCATCGGCTGGTTCCGGCAGCCTGGCTTCGGAGGGGATTCGGCGGCGGGTGACGAAAGCGCCCTGAGCCGCCGAGCGGTGCGGGACGCCGCGTCCGGCATGCCGGAACGGACCGGCGGAGGACGGAAATCAGTACGAACGCCGGTGGAGTCCCGCCTCGGATCCTTGGGTGACGATCGTCGGCTCCGCCCAGAAGACTTCAATTCCGGTCTCGCGGATGGCGTCGTTCAGCCAGTGATCGACGGGCTTCGCGATGCTGGCCGGTCGGGACCCAAGATGCCGGAGCAGTTTCCTCGCGCATACAGGGGTCACGACATATGAATCGGTGCATCGGGTGGCGCCGAGTCCACCCCAATCGCTCGGCTCCCGGCCCTTTGGGTAGACATGCCGGCCCGCGACCCGCATCCGTTCGGGGATGTGCAGTCCGCACCCATCTCCGGGGAACAGCATGTCCCAAGGTCCGGTCAGTTCGGCCAGGTACTCGGACAGACGATCCCGAAACCCCACAGCAAGAATCGCGTCGTCTTCGAGAACCAGGCCGGGCAGGTCCTGCCCCGCAATACCTTGCCAGCAGTGCACGTGCGAGAGGGTGATGGCCATCTGGACCGGACTGATAATCGGCCGGAGCCACGGGAAACGTCGGCCGCGAACGAAGATTCCGAGATCCTCCTCCCTCAGGGTGTTTCGTTCATACTGCTCGACGAACTCCGCCGTCATGCCCTCCCGCGAGAGCTGCGCGAGCATGGCCTGCTTCCGTTCAACCAGGGCTCGATAGTGGACCACGAACGTCCTCATGAGGATGCTCGGGTACCGCCCCATGTCGGATCAAGCCGGTGGTCCGGCCTGCCCGGGACGTTCGGACGATCGAGCGGGTGCGGCAGGTCAGTCCTAGGCATCAGCAAAGCGGCGCGATCGCGGCGGAGAAACGTGAACTCGGTGACCGGGCTCAACGACAGCCCGCGGCGCGTCCGGAGTGCCGCGCAGTTGTTCGGATGGATATGCACGACGGCGAAATCCGCCAAAATCCTCTCGAACGCCGGAAACATTCGTCGCGCTCCGTCGCGTCTCCATATTCGATGCAGGCCGTGGAATTCGATGACGATCACCCGAAACCGGCGGAGCACGTCCGCGGGCGTGCTCCGGAGGATGTCGTACTCCGCCCCCTCAATGTCCATCTGGAGCAGCAGGTCCCCCTCGGCGGGAGCGTGGGTGCGAACCCATCCATCGAGCGACACGTGCCGCTCGTCCGGGACCGGTCCCAGGTGCTTGCGGATGAAGTGGACTCGCTCGTGTACGACTGGCGGGGCCGTGACCGACGCATCGGCGAGGAAGCAGGGCACGCCGTGACTTGCGAAGTGCATCTCGAAATCCACCGTGTCCGCGACACCCGGAGAGAACACCGCAGCGATGCCGTCGAGATCGTCCGGCACCAGGTATCCGCCATCGTGGGCATTTCCGATGCGAATGAGCGGAAAGCCCGTGTGCATGGGCCTCATCCGCTGCATGAAGGACGAGACCAAAGATCGCGGCGTCGGGGGGAAACGGCTGAGCAGGTCTCGAAGAGGCACGGCGGAACCCGGCTATAGACGGCAGGAATCTGACCGCGGATCAGGATGATAGAGGATCCGACGTCTTTCGAGGTCCGGACACCCCATGCGCGTCCGTACGCAAGCCGCGGAGCAATCATAACGGCTTTCCTACGCGATGGCGCCTCCAGTAAGCCTGCGTCGTTAGGTTACCGATGCGGGCGTGCGTACCTTTGCGCGGGCACGTTCACGAGCCTCGGCCTTGGAGTAGGGTCTGTCATCCGCACGGTCGGTGCCTGAAGGGAGGTTTGGGCAGCATGCGTCCCCGGCGCGGTCCTCAAGGCCGCCTGCACCGCGCCGGAGCGCCGTGGTGCAAGCGTCCGGGCGGGGTATGGTCGAGGCAAGCGTGTGCCATGGCGAAAGTCGTGGCTGCTTGGGCACCCGCCGTTGGCCCATGCAATCCCGGACACCAGATTCGCGATGTCCTCCGGGCTTTGCTGACCAAGCTCGTCTCGGCGGAGGTAGGCTGTGCCGACATGGAGCGGTGCGTCTTCTTTTCCCCGGAAGGGCTTCTCTCCCAGCGGAGAGGGGGTGTGACGCGTTCATTCTGCGAGATCGCGCGAGCCATGGCCTTGGAGCCTGACCTGGGGTGGCAACCCAGCCTACGGGCTGCTTTCCACGGCAATCTCCATCTTCGCGATCTGGTGCATGAGGGGGTCGTCACCGACGACGGCATGTCGGTGGTGCGTGGCCGTCACCTGCCCCTGCCGGGCGAGGCGAGGCGGTTGGCCTACGCATGGGCACGGAGGCGATTTCTCGCGGCGTTGCGGACGCCGCCGGACATCGTGCACGACACCGGATACGAGTTCGCGGCGGAACACGGCGACCGCATGCCGGTCGTGATCACGGTGCACGACCTGATCAACGATGAGTCGCCCGCGTATCGTGCGTCGCGATCGCGATCGCTGCGTGCGAAGGCGGACGCGATCGGGCGTGCACGCCGGATCGGGGTACCGTCGATGGCGACGCGCGATACGCTGGTACGCGTCCACGGGGTCGATGCCGACCGGATTGACGTCATACCGCACGGGTCGCGTCTGCCCGCACCGGGCGACCGGGATCCGGTGGGAAAGCCCTACCTTCTGCACGTCGGCGGCCGAGGCGGGTATAAGGACTTCCCGACCGCGCTGCGGGCCTTCTCGCGGGTGCGGCGCCTCGGATTCGACGGAGTCTTCGTGAACGTGGGCGGTGGACCGTGGCGAACGGCCGAGCGGGCGCTTCTTTCTGAGCTCCGGATCCCTCCCGAGCTCGTCGAGGCCCGAGCGGCAGATGACCGGGCACTGGCCACGCTCTACGCATTCGCACGCGGACTCGTCGTCTCGTCGCAGATCGAGGGATTCGGGATTCCGATCCTGGAGGCGATGTCGCTGGGCTGCCCCGTGCTGTGTATGGAGGCGCCGGGCTGCGCCGAGGTTGCAGGTGACGCAGCGCTGGTCGCGCCGGTGGCCGACTACGAGGCGCTCGCGGCGAACATGGATGTTCTGCTCGGAAGCGAATCGGAGCGGTCACGCCTGGCACGTGCGGGTCGTGCCCGGGCTGCGACGATGACCTGGAGCGAATCGGCGCGAAAGCACATCCGGTGTTACGAGCGGGCGCTGGGCGGACGATGCGAGCGTGGGCGATAAGAAGTGATGCGCATCACCCGTCGCGCGCAAGGATCGCGGCGATTGCCGGGCGGTGATCGATGAACTCCCGGGCGACTTCGGCATTGCGACGTCGGGCCTCGGCTCGTGCCGCGAAGTCCTCGACCGAGGCTCTTGCGATGGCCTGACGCAACTGATACTCATCCGCACAGGCGAGGATTCCTGCGAGATCGAGATACTTCCCGATCGCGGGATCGCCCCAGTAGATGGGCACGGTGCCGCACAGCAGGCAGTCGATGAGCTTCTCGGTGAAGTAGCCGTCGCTCCGACAGTTCTCGATGACGACCGAGTAGCGGAAAGGAAGAAACCCTTCTGAACGGTCCTCGAACGGTCGGTACCGACGGCCGAGGAGCTGTACGTCTGGATGGTTTGCCGACACCCAAGTTGCGATGCGGTGACGAAGCCTGTGCCCTTCGGTGGTCGCCTTCGCCGACGCGATCAGCGACATGTGGCCAGAACGCTCCGACATTGGGTCGACGGTGGTCTCGAGCCACGAGCCCCCATGCGTGATGCGACGGGCGTTCACGAGCCGCCTCGAGAGGTCGAGGTCGTGCGTGAAGATCCGGTGGTAGCGGCGTGCGACGAGCGGCAGCATCGCGTAGTACCGGCCGTGGATCACGCGAGGTTCGAGCAGCAGCAGCGAAACGCGGCACCGTACCACCGACAGTCGGGCGGTGAAGGCGCGGGACGAGACGAAGACGACTGCATGATCCGATGCGCCGAGATCGCCGATCGGGACCCGGGTGCCGCAGGATGAGCCGCCGTCCCGCCAGATCGTCGCCTCGGATCGGGCGAGGTCGGCGAATTGGCCCCGTGGCAGGCCGTAGTCAGCAAAGCCGATCGTGGTCATGGGCGAGGCGACACATCGTGTGACGCGGGCGGGTGCCGCATCGACAGCCATCGGATGCGGGCTCTATACACGGTCCGCTTGAGGTTGCGGCGGAACTGGCCGGACCAACGGTTCCCGCGGACTTGGATGGTGGAACCGCCGAGGTCCTCCGACCGGTCAAGCACATGCGAGGGGGCGACTTCGCAGACCGAGATATGTGAGATCCATCGCATCTGGATGAACGAATCGACCGGCCGATCGATCCGGTCCGTCGAATCGAGAAGCTTGCGGGCGGCGTTCCTCCCGACGACCTGGGCGAAAGCCCCGAGCGGCGTGACCGTCGGCCAGAGGGTGACCGGTACGGGACTGGATCGTAGGTTGGCCGAGATACGGTGCATGAATCTCAGGCGGACTAGGTCGGCGGTGGCGAGGGCGGTGACTGCGGCCTCAAGGGCGATCCCGAAGCCGGGCTGTGAGAGCTCGATGTCGTCCTCAAAGATTGCCGCGGCATGCAAGCCGCGATCCAGGATCTCCTTCCATGCCTTCCGGTGGCTGAGGAAGGCGCCGAGTTCGGCCGGCCGTAAGGCGAACGGATACCTTGGGACGTGGAGGTTTCGCGCTGTGAAGGCGGCCCGTTCCTCCTCGGCCATACGGCGCCCATCGACGGCATCGATCACGGTGCAGGGGACCGGGCACGCTCCGATGATCCGCTCGACGTGCCTACGGCGTTGGGCGTTGTCCGACAGGCTGATGACGAACGCCTCGACGCGACGAGACATGGTGGACTCCGTTGAATCGGCCGGAAGTGTACTACGCGAGGCTGACGTGGCGTCGATCAGCCCTGATCGCGGGACCGGCCCTGTTCCATTGATCGAGTCGACAGGTTTCCCAGCCCCCTCACCACCCCCGCAATCCCCCGCGCCTCCCCCTCGATCGAGAACCGTTCGATCGCCCGGACCCGTCCGGCCTCTCCCATCGCACCGGCCCGCGACGGCTCGGCCAGCAGCGGCTCGAGCGCGGCCGCAAGTGCCTCGGCGTCGCCCGGCGGCACGAGGGATCCGGTGCACCCCTCCTCGACCATCGACTCGAACGCTCCGGTCCGCGAGGCGACCACGGCGGCACCCGACGCCATCGCCTCGATCACCGTCAGCCCGTAGCCTTCGTACAGCGGACAGGCGACGGTCACCAGGCAGCGGGCGTACCACTCGGGCATCTCCGCCGCGTCGACCGGACCGAGGAAGACGACGCGGTCGCGCAGCCCCGCCCGGTCGATGGCCGCGCGAAGCGGCGCGAGAAACGCCGCATCCTCGGGCTTGCAGAGGCCGGCGAGGACCGCGGTCCACTCGGGGTGTTTCGGCAGGAGCGCGAGCATCGCCTCGAGGAAGACATGCGTTCCCTTCTCGCGCCGCAGCCTTCCCGCGACGAGGATCCCGTGGCGGCCGGGCAGGCCCGCGGCCCGCCACGCCGCGTCGCGATCGGCGGCGGGACGGAAGCGATCGGTGTCGACCCCGTGACCGATGGTGGCGACCACCCGCGGCACGAGGGCCGACGCCTGCTCGGTGGTGCCGATCACCGCATCCGCGCGGGCGATCAGCCAGCGCGGCAGGAGCGAATGCCGCCGGATCGCCGCCGAGGTGAAGAGCACGCGAATCGGCTGGCGCAGGACATCCCGCAGCACGACGGCCAGCAGCAGCTCGTGATTGCGGCGGACATGCCACACGAGTTTCCGCCCGGAGTTCCGCGACCGGCCCGACCCGAGGCGAATCGCCCCCCAGAGACCGAACCTCCGGACGTTCGCCGGGTGCAGACGTTCCGCGAGTGCCATACCGGGCAGGTCCTCGCCGACATAGGCGATCCGAAGCTCTTTCGCGAGCCACGGCAGCAGGGCATTGACGGTGCCGGACACGCCCGTGAATCGCCGCTTGAGGCAGGTCACCACGACATCGGGCTCGAACGCCGAATGGTCGTCGGGCGGCGGGCGGACTTCGTCCGGGGGGTGCACGGCTTCACTATAACTGCAGCCGTTTCGCATCCCTCCGAGGGCGGCCGGGACGGATGGCCATCAGCTCCCGGTTTCCTTCGGATCCCTCCGAAGGTGCTCGAGTCGATGCGCCGCCTCGTGCGCATGGTCCGGCGGCATGCCGGTCCTCGTGACCAGGAAGTCTTGCCAGCCGCGGTGGCGCGAGAGGATTTCCCGCGCGGCCTCCATCCCCGCCGCGGTCAACGTCCACTGCCCGTCGTCCAGGGCGATGAGCGCCCTCCGCCGCAACGAGAGGAACCCGCGCCGCGCCGCCCCGTTCCCGCCGCCCGCCGCGACCAGCGTCGCCGCGTCGCAGCCGCCCGCCCCCATCTCGGCGGCACGGCCGAGGACTCCCAGCATGTCTTCCGCGGCCAGCGAGCGGGCGAGCTCCCGATGGCGAAGCCACGCGGCGAGGGCGCCGTGCGACGGGCTCGCGAGCATCGAGATCGCGACGAGAACGCCCGCCATGCCCGCGATCGTTCCGGCCGCGTTCACCGGCGTCGGCAGCAAGGCGGAGATCGCGTAGCCGAACAGCGCCGCGACCGTCGCGAACGCGATCGAGAGTCGTGCCTGCACCGCCAGGCGATCGGTCCAGAATCGCGACGCGACCGGCGGGGCGACCAGCAGAGCGACGACCAGGATCGAGCCGACCGCGGTGAAGCTCGCGACCGCGGCGGCGGCGACGGCGACCACCAGCAGGCGGGCGATTCGGGCCGGCCGCGCGCCGGCGAGTTCGGCGAACTCCGGATCGAAGCTCGCGATCGCGAGGCGGCCCCGCAGCAGCCGCTCGCCGAAGAGCGACACCGCCGCGACGGCGCCGAGCGCCCGGAACTCGCCGGGCACCGTCGACAGTCCGGCCGGCGACAGGTGCGCGGCACCGGCGGGGGGGATCCAGAACAGCCCCTCGAGCGACCCGAAGACCACGCAGTCCGGGTCGAGATCGACGTTCCGCAGCGATCCGAGCTCGAGCAGGTAGACCCCAAGCGCGAACGCCACGACGAGCGACGCGCCGAGGGCCGCGCCGCTCTCGATCCGCGCGACGCGGCGAAGCGAATCGGCGACGAGCGCCGCGACGGCCCCGGCGACCGTCGCGCCGACGAAGAGCGCCCACGGGTCACGCGTACCCACCACGAGGAACGCGACGACGATGCCCGGCAGCACCGCGTGGCTCGTCGCGTCGCCGAGCATCGCCTGCTTGCGCAGCACGAGCCAGTTCCCGAGCGTCGCGCAGGTCGCCGCCGCAAGCACCGCCGTCGCGAGCGGCACGAGGTCGACGGCCAGGAACGCGTCGAGCGGCGTCACCGCATCGCCTCCGGCCGCCGATCGACCTCGCGGGCGAGGGCCGCGACGAGCGAAGGATCAAGGACATGTTCGATCCGCTCGACGCTCGGGTCCACGTGGTCGCGGGCGAGGTCGGCGTGGCGGGTGAGATAGGCCGACCAGAGCTCGCGATTCCGCTGGATCGAGGCGGCGCGGGCCCGGCCGCGCTCGGTGAGTTCGAGCCGGCCGTCGCGCCGCGTCGCCTCGCCGCGCCGTCGCAGCGAGATCCTCGCGAGCGTCGCGATGGCGGGGGGGATGTGCAGCTCGGTGTGCCGTCCTTCCGCGGCGACCCGCAGCAGGTCGTCGGCGGCGATCCGCACGCGGTCGCGCAGCCGGCGGGCCGAGGCGACGAGCAGCCCTCGCGGCGCGAAGAGCAGCGACGCGACGAGGATCGTCCCGCCCACGAGCACGGTGATCGCCCCGGTCGGCTGCCGCGGCGCGACGGTCGAGAACGCCGTGCCCATCCAGCCCGTCGCAGCCCCGACGATCGCGGCGACCGCCAGCATCCCCGGCACGCGACCGGCCCAGAGCCGCGCGGTCACCGGCGGCACGACGAGCACCGCGATCACCAGCACCAGGCCGACCGCCTGCAACCCGGCGATCGTCACCGCGAGGACGAGGGCCATCAGCAGCGCGTCAAGCTTGCGGATCGGCAGTCCGACGGTGCCCGCGAACTCGTCGTCGAAAGCGAGCGTCGCGAGCGGTCTTCGCGCGACCAGCGCCATCGCCAGCGCGGCCGCCGCGATCGCCGCGACGAGCGTCGCCTCGCCGCGGCCGAGGCCGACCGCCGAGCCGAACAGGAACGACCGCAAACCCGCCTGTTCCCCACGCTCGCTCTCCTGCACGATCGACAGCAGCACCGCGCCGATGCCGAAGAAGACCGACAGCGTCACCGCCATCGCGGCGTCGGCCGCGATCCGCCGCCGCGCGAGCAGGTCGATCGCCCCGAGCGCGACCGCCGCCGCCGCCACCGCTCCCGCAAGCAGCAGCGGAAGCTCGCGCCCGGTCAGGCCGACGAGCGGGGCGAGAAGAAATGCTCCCGCGATGCCCGGCAGCGTCGCGTGTCCGACCGCGTCGGCCAGCAGCGACCGTTTCCGCAGCAGCGTGAACGTGCCGACCAGCCCGCCCGCCGCCCCGAGCAGCGTCAATCCTGTCGCGACGATCGCGGTGTTGTGCCCGCCGCGAAACGCGAGGGCCTCGAGGAAGGCGGTCGCTCCGTCGCTCAACTCGGCACGCCTCCTGCGGCCGCTACCGCGTGGCTCGCCGCGTCAAGCAGCGTGAGCCGCCCCCCGTAGGTCTTCTGAAGGTTGTCGGGCGTGAACGTGGTCGCAACCGGCCCCGCCGCGACCACGCGAAGGTTCACCATGATCACCGCGTCGAAGTAGCTCCGCACCGTCTCGAGGTCGTGGTGCACGCAAACTACCGTCGCCCCGCGCTCGCGCAGCGACCGCAGTTCGCGGACGAGCAGCCCCTCGGTCGCCGCGTCGACGCCCGCGAACGGCTCGTCCATGAGGAAGAGGTCGGCCTCCTGGGCGAGGGCCCGGGCGAGAAACACTCGCTGCTGCTGGCCGCCCGAAAGCTGCCCGATCGGGCGATCGGCCAGCGCCGCGAGCCCGACCCGATCGAGGCACGCTTGCGCCGCTTCGCGGTCGTCGCGGCCCGCCCGTCCGAACCAGCCGCTTCTCGCCGCCCGGCCCATGAGCGTCACGTCGAGGGCGGATACCGGGAACTCCCAGTCGACCGACTCGCGCTGCGGCACGTAAGCCACGCGCTTCCGCACCGCCTCGAAAGGCCGACCCCAGAACGCGACTTCGCCGGTCGAACGCGGAACGAGGCCAACCGCCGCCTTGAGCAGAGTGCTCTTGCCCGCCCCGTTCGGGCCGAGGATCGCCACCAGCGATCGCGGCGGCGCGTCGAAGTCGACGTCCCACAGCACGGGCTTGCGGCGGTACGCGACGGTCATCGCGTGCACCGCGAGCGGGCTGTCGGCCGAGTGTTCGGGGCGGCGGAGGAGCGATTGATCAGTCATGGGGACTCCTTGGCCGGGCGGGACTCAGGCCGCCGTCTTGATCCGCGACGGGGCCATGCCCCGTCGCATCGTGCAACCCATCGCCCGGACTCACCGGCTTCCATTGCGGCTGCAACGCCTCGTGACTCCACCTCATTCTCCCACCTCTCCCTGCAACGCCCCGACGATCGTCCGCGCGTTCGCCCGCAGCATCCCCGCCCAGGTCTCGGCATCCGACCCGACCGGCCCCGTCGAATCGGAAAACAACGTGCCGCCGATCCGCACCTCATGACCGCGGGCCCGCGCCCCGTCGACGAGCGCCTGCACCGTCCGCGGCGAGACCGTGCTCTCGACGAACACCGCCGGGATCTTCCGCTCGACCAGCATCGCGACCGTCGCCTCGAGATCGCGCAATCCCGCCTCGCTCTCGGTCGAGAGTCCCTGCACGCCGACCACCTCGATGCCGTACCGGCGACCGAGGTAGCCGAACGCGTCGTGGGCGGTCACCAGCGTTCGTCGCCCGTCCGGAATCGTCGCGTACATCGCCGCAAGCTCGGCGTCGAGCGCTTCCGCCTCGCGTGCGAACTCCACCGCCCGCTCGCGATACCCGCTGGCGTTCGCCGGATCGACCGCCGCCATCGCCTCGGCCACCGGCGACGCGGTCTTCGCCCACAGCGACGCGTCCATCCAGACGTGCGGATCGGCCGCGCCTTCTTCCTCGAGCAACATCTCCTCCGGAACCGCCTCCGCCACCGCGACGACCGGTCGCCCCGCCGCCTCGACCCGACCGAGCGCCGCCCCGAGCCGCCCCTCGAGATGCAAGCCGTTCGTCACCACGAGATCGGCCGCGACGATCTCGGCCACCGCCGCCCGCGTCGGCCGGAAGAGATGCGGGTCAACTCCGGGCCCGACGAGCGTCACGACGTCGACGCGATCGCCGCCGACGGCCTGCGCGACGTCGGCGACCATCGGCGTGGTGGCGACGAGGCGAAGGCGGCCGGAACCGTCGGGCGAGGCCGCCGGCTCGCCGCAGGCGGCGAGGAACGAAACGGCCATTCCGGCGATCGTCCGGTGTCGAGGCATGGGTTGTAGCGTATGCTACAGGATTGCGCGGGTTCGGCCCCCCGGCCCCTTCGGTCGCCCGGATCCTCGTCCGGAGTCTTCACGACCTTCCTTCCCGTGCCCGCCCCCCGGCCTAAGATCGGACCCCGGAGGATTCCCTGAATGCACGCGAAGGAAATCGAGTCGGTCGGAGCCCTGTGCGTCCTCGCCGCGATGGCGGACGGATCCATGGCGGATGGCGAACGGACCCAGGTACGGGCGGTCTTCGAAGGTCTCGGCGACGGCGACGAGGCGAAGGCCCTCGCGTCGGCCTGCCGGCGGGCGATGCTCGGCCAGACCGACGTCGAACGCGAGGCCCGGAACCTCGAGTCGATCGAGCTCCGCCGCTACGCCTTCGAGATGGCGGTCGCGGTCTGCGACGCCGACGGCCGCCTCGGCGACGCCGAGCGGGCGTTCGTCGACCGTCTCCGCACCACGCTCGGGCTCGACGCGAACGAGTCGGCGGCGCTCGTGGCCGAAGCCGACGGCCTCGCGGACATCGTGCCGGCGGATCCCCTCGCCGTGCCTCCGCCTCCGCCGGCCCGGTCCGACGCGACCGCCGAGGTCGACTCGAGCATCCTCAAGCACGCCGTCCTTGCCGGCGCGCTCGAGCTGCTGCCGCAGGGACTCGCGACCATGGCGGTCGTCCCGCTGCAGATGAAACTTGTCTACGGCGTCGGCAAGTCGTACGGGGTCACGCTCGATCGCGGACACGTCAAGGAACTGATCGCGACGGTCGGCGTCGGCATGACCTCGCAGGTCGTCGAGAACGTCGCCCGCGACCTGCTCGGCGGACTCGCCAAGAAGTTCCTCGGCAAGAAGGCAGGGAAACTCGTCGGAACCGCCACCGGGGCCGCGATGAGCTTCGCGACCACCTACGCCCTCGGCCAGGTCGCGAAGCAGTACTACTCCGGCGGCCGGCGGCTGTCCGCGGTCGACCTCCGCGCGATCTTCACCCGCGAGGTCGAGCGGGCGAAAGGCCTCTACGGCCAGCACCGCCCGCAGATCGAGGAGACCGCCCGCACCGTCGACACGCAGTCGCTGTTGGCGACGCTGCGGGGGGTGTGAGAGTCAGGGACGTCGTGGCGACCGCGCCGCCGTCACCGCCGCAAACGCCGCCAACGTCTCCGGGCTCACATGGTGCTCGATGCCCTCGGCATCCGCCTCGGCGACCTCCTTCGGCACCCCGAGGGCCAGCAGGAACTCGACCACCGCCCGGTGCCGCGACCTCGCCGCGTGCGCCAGCGTTCGCCCGCGGGGCGTGAGCGCCAGCGGCTCCCCCGGCCCGCTTCGCAGCAGGCCCTCGCGGCGCAACCTCGCCAGCACCCGGCTCACTGTCACGTGGCTCAACCCGAACCGCCGCGCGAGCTCCGTCACCCGCGCCTGGCCCTGACCCGCGACGAGGTCGTCGATCGCCTCGCAGTAGTCCTCGGCCGCCTCGGACGAATGCTCGCGGCGCACGCGGCCGTGGACCCGCGCCGTCGGCTTCGCCTTGCCCTTCCGGCCGCTCATTCGTCGCTCTCGCGCAGCTTCGCGAGCACCGTGTAGTCCTCGAGCGTGGTCACGTCCTGCCGCGATTCCCTGCCGGCGGCGATGTCGCGCAAGAGCCGCCGCATGATCTTGCCCGACCGCGTCTTCGGCAGGGCCTGCGTGAACCGCACCATGTCGGGCCGGGCGATCGCCCCGATCTGGCCGGCGACGAACTCCATGAGCGTCTTCTTGAGCTTCTCGCTCGGCTCGTGCCCCGGGCCGAGCGTCACGAACGCCGCGATGCCCGTGCCCTTGATCTCGTGCGGCATGCCGACCACCGCGGCCTCGACGACCGCCTCGTGGGCGACGAGGGCGCTCTCGACCTCCATCGTGCCGAGCCGGTGCCCCGAGACGTTGATCACGTCGTCGACGCGACCCATGATCCAGAAGTAGCCGCGCTCGTCGCGCCGCGCCCCGTCGCCGGCGAGGTACATGCCGGGGATCCGCGACCAGTAGGTCTCGATGAATCGCGGGCGATCCCCGTGGATTCCCCGCAGCATCCCCGGCCACGGCTTGCGGAT
>JBIKVN010000131.1:0-8808 GCA_044356865.1 Phycisphaerales bacterium
TGGGCGTCGCAGGCCTCGGCGGTGCCGCCGAGCGTGCGGTCGACGAACGACTGGATCCCGGCGTCGAGTTTCCCGCGCCGCGTCCGCTCGTCGCGGATCTCGAGCAGCGCGGTGCGGTAGGTGGCCTCGTCGCGAGTCGCCTTCGCCCGTTCCGGCGAGAACCGCGCGGAACCCACGAGGTAGCCGCCCGCCGCGAGGCCGATCGCCGCGAGCGCCGTCGCGACGGCCGCGGCAGCCCCGCGCGGGTTGTCGCGGACGGCCGTCCTGATGCGCTCGGCCCCGCCACGGAGGTCGATCTTCACGGCGAACCGCCCTTCGCTTCCGCCGGCGGCGGGATGGCGGCCGCGGGATCCTCGAGCCGGACGGTCCGGAGCAGGTACGAGAAGGGCGAACCGAGCCGCTTCCCGCCGCGGCCGTCGGCGCCGGTCGAGCTCAGCGTGTAGACGCGATCCGAGACGAGCGATTCGCGGAACGCGTCGGCGACCTCGCGATCGCGGGCCTCGCCGTCGAGCGTGACCTTCAGCTGCGACTCGACCTTCCAGCGCCGGTCGCGGCCGTACTCGACGTCGGAAGTCTCGAGCGATCCGTTCCAACCGTCGAGCACGACCTGCTTCGCGTCGGGCGCGAATGCGTGCAGGTACATCGCATGGTCGAGCCAGTCGGGCCGGACCGAGGCCCAGGTCTCCAGATGCCGCAGGCGGAAGGTGTCACGCTTGAAGCGCTGGTGCTCGGGCAGCGACGCGACGGCCTTCTCGCGAAGATCCTCGACGCGGCTGAAGAAGGACTTCCGCTCCTGGTTGCCGAGGGTCCAGCCGCCGAGCGCCGCCAGCGCCGCCAAGCCCCCGGCGACGATCACCCGCTGGCGTCGGGCCGCCGCCAGGTCCGGAGCCTTGCGGGGCGAGGCGAAATCGATGCGGTCCTCGCGCGATGCGAGCCGCGCCACGCCGACCAGCGGCAGGCAGGTCGCGAGCACGGCGGGATCGACGCCGCGCAGCGCCTCGATCCGGTCGGCGGGGTCGATCCGGCGGGCGGAAACGCCGGCGACGCGGGCCAGCGCGGTCTCGATCGCCGCCGACGAGTCGTCGGGACCCAGGACGATCGACGCGGAAACCTCGAGCGTCGGCTCGGCCAGCCGGAACGCCAGCCAGGTCCGCTTCGCCTCGGCCGCGAGGGCGTCGGGCCCGCCCTCGACCGACGCGGCCCGCGACCAGAGCACCTCGCCCGAACGGACCACCAGGCACTCGAGCCCGTTGCCCGTCGCATCGAGGATCGCGACGGTCGCGTCGCCCGGATCCGCGAGCTCGATCGAACCGAGAAATCGCGGCACCATCGCCTCGATGCCGAGCGAAGCCGCGGCCCAGGCCTTCATCCGGTCGAGCGCGGCCGCGGGCAGGCCGGCGGCCAGGACGGGGATCGTCGGGGTGCCGTCGCGGGCGGCGCGGCGGGGGAAGGCGAGAAAGTCAATCACGGCTCCGGACGACTCGAGGGCCGGCTCCTTCTGCATCGCAAGCCGCACCATGCCCGGCAGTTCCGCCGGCGCGGCCCGCGGCAACTCAAGGGCGCGAAGCGCGAAACTCTCGCGGCCCACGGCCCACCGGGCCGAATCCGCATCGAAACCGGCCGACCGGAGCGACTCGGCGATCCACTCGCCCGCCGCTTTCGCGTCCCCGTCGAGCCCCTCGGGCGCCGATCGCACCGTCGCCCGCGTCACCGTCGAGCGACGCCCGCCGAGATCGACTTCGATCGCGCGCAGCAGCGCCCCGTCGAACTGCACGACGACCTGGTGGTGGCGGGGCATGCGACCCATGCTAGCCCCCGCGCTTCCAGCGCCCAATGCCGGTGGCGCCGGAACGCGCGGCCGGAACGGGCTCGACCGGCGCCGCGGGCGCGGGGTCCGCGTCGATCGTGGTCGGCGACGGCTCGGGAACATCCGATCGCACGTCGTTCTCGGGCGTGAAGTCCGCGACGGATTCCTCCTCGGGCTCGACCGCGACCTCGCGCTCGGGTGTGGCCGCCAGCATGCGGATAGCGTCCGGCAACGCCGTGACGTCGCGCAGGCTCGCCAGCCTCGGTCGCTCGCCGGTGAGGTCGATGACCGCTTCGAGGATGGTGCGCGACGCGGCGGTGGGCTCGCCTTCCCCCGCAGTCCGCTCGATCCGTCCCTCGACCCGCACTCGCCAGAAGAGCGATCGGGTCGCGAGGCGCGGCAGCAGGGTGCGGAAGGTCTCCGCATCGAGGATGCCCCGCTTGACCAGCCAGGCCGGATCGAGCCGGTCGTCGTCGGGCACCGCCTCGCGCTCGCGCACGATGCGGGCCGGGGCCTCGTCCGGCAGGCCGGGCAACGCCCGCAGCGCGGCCTCGTCGGCCCGCAGGAGATCGATCCGTCCCTCGTCGAGGCCGCCCTCGATGAGCGTCACGGCCGCGAGCAGGGCGCTCCACGCCGCCGGATCGGGCCGGACCGAAGCCCAGGCGGCAAGCAGTGCGGCCTCGTCGGCGACGTCGGCGGCGACCCGCTCGAGCGCCGCCGCCGCACCTTCGCCGAAGAGCTCCTCGATCTCCTCGCGTTCCGCGGCGTCGAGCTCGCCCGACAGCACGATCCGCGGCGACCCGTCGGCCCGAACCGGCGGGTCGAACGCGAACACCGTCGCGAGATCGGACAGCCCGCGCGGCGCGGGCGCCGCGTCGCGGGCAATCGCCATCGCCGCATCGCGCGACGCGGCGGCCAGTTCGGCGTCGTCGGAATCGGCGTCGCCGAACGCCGCGAGAAACGCCTCATCGAGCTCGCCGTGCAAGTCCTCGGGAAGGGCCCCGTGGGCCAGTAGGCTCGACAGATCGAGCGGACGCGGGCCGCACGCGTCGCGGGCGGCGACCACGCGAGCCGCGGCGTCGGCATCGAGCGCGCCGCTGCGAACCAGGTCTTCGGCGCCGAGCCGCCCGAGATCCACCTTCGCATTCTCGGCCACCAGCGTCCGCGCCGCGGGACCCAGCGGCAGCAAGCGAACCGTGCCGCGCTCGCCACCCTCTTCCCAGACCGTGAAGCTCGCCTCGACGATCGGATCGCCGCCGGCCAGGATCTCGCCGCGGGCCTGGCCGAGCGTCGCCGCGATCGCCTGCACGCCGCTCCACGCGACCGCGCGGGTCCGGACCGCCTCGCCCGCGTTCGCGGTGCCCGCCACCTCGCCTCGGATGAGGAAGATCGTGCCGGTCACCGCCAGCACGGCGGCCGCGACGACCACCAGCACGACGAGCAGCACGAACCCGGCCTCGCGCCTCACGACCCACCGCCTTCCGCCGGCTCGTCGGCGTCGGGCACCGCGATGAACCGGCGGCGGTCGGCCGGCCGGGCTGGGGCGAGCGGCCCGTCGTCGGCCGCGTCGAACTCCGGCCGCTCGACCGCGACCGGCTCGCGGCCCGCGAACCAGATCGAGATCTCGACCGCCTGCGGCAGCCGGCCGCTTGCGACCGAGTCGAACTCATCCCGCCACTCGCCGTCGTCGAGGAACCGGAAGCGCATCGCCTCGAACGAGATCGCGGTCCGCGTCGCGGCGCCGCCGGCGCGACCGATCTCGACGCGGCCGTCGCCGTCGTCGAGACGCAGCGAAAGCGTGTCGGTCGGCCCGAGCGCCGCCCGCGGCGTGGCCGTCGCGATCTTCCACGCCGGCACTCCCGCGAACGCGACCTCGATCGAGGTCGCCGTGCCCCGAACGCCGCGCCCGCCGTCGTCGGCGACGCAGGTCGCGACCGCCTTCGAGAGCTCGCCCACGATCGCCGCGACGGCGAGATTCCGCTCGACATCGGCCGCGACCCGCGTCCGCACCCGCCGCGCGTCGCCGAGGAACGAGCTCATGGCGAAGACCAGGAGCCCGAAGAGCCCGACCGAGACCAGGATCTCGAACAGCGTGAAGCCGCCCGCGGGTCGCGACCTGCGGCGCCGCAGCCGCGGCGAGCGATCGCTTCGCACGAGCTGTCGCAGCGCGAACACCTCGCGCTCGTCGCCGCCGGTCTCGGCCGGCGCCCGCACCCGCACCGTGGCCAGCAAGAGCCCCGGAAAACCCGACGGATCGGTCTCGACGACCACCCGCAACCCGTCCGGATCCGGCTCGCTCTCCTCCTCGGCCTCGATCCCCCGCTCGAGCTCGGCCATCCGGCTCGCCGCAAGATCGACCGCCCGCATCCGCAGCGACGCCCGCTGCGTGCCCGCCAGCGCGTTCCGCAGCGCCGCCAGCGTGAACACCGCCGCCCCCGCGAAGAGCGCGATCGAAAGCAGGATCTCGAGCAGGACGCTTCCCCGCCGCGCGTTCACCGCGAGCCCCGGGCTCCACCGCGGCCGCGCGGCGCGTCGGAACGGTTCTCGTCGTCGAACTCCGGACGATCGCCGCTCTCGAGCCGCGGGAATCCTTCGGCGTCGAGCGGCACTTCGCCACCCGCCGCCGCGTCGGTCGTCCTCCGCGACACCGACGGATGGCCGGTCCACGGGTCGACCGAGATGCTGCTGCGCATCCCGTTGTCGTGCAGCAGGAGGAATGGGGCCGCGAAAAGCAGCGTTCCGTCGGGCAGGAAGACCGCGACCCGCAGGGAATCGTCGAACTCCGATCGCTCGAGACTCTCGGTCGCGGGCAACCCCATCTCGGCCTCGACGTCCGTCATCGGCACGACGCGGAACGAACCGGCCAGCGTGGTCTGGCGGCGCCCGTCGGACGGCGAAGCTTCCGCATCCGTTCGCCCGCCGTCGCGCTCACCGAGGATCGCCGGGTCAAACCACCGCACCACGAGCTGCGGCGGGTTCCCCTCGAACACCACCTCGACCGGCCGCCGGCCCTCCTGGGCCCGCACCCGCGCCTTGAGCAGTTCCGCCGCGACCTCTTCCTCGGCGCTCGCGACCTCGCCCTCCTCGAGCGTCCGCAGCCCGATCGGCAGGGCGATCGCGAGCAGCGTCGCGACGATCCCGATGCAGATCAGGACCTCAATCAAGGTGAGCCCGCGACGCAGGCCCGGAAGATGGAAACGCCGGTCTCGCATCGGTCAGTTCGTGGGCGCGTCGCCCGAGGTGAAATCGCTGAAACTCTCGTCGATCTCGCCGTCCTCGCCCTTCTTGCCGTCGTGGTTGGTGATGTCATCCTCGGTGCCCTCCTGGCCGTCGGGCCCGAGGGAGACGATGTCGAAGGCGAAACCCTCGATGATCTGGCTGGGCTGGCGATAGATCCAGGCGTTGCCCCAGGTGTCGTTGGGCTTCGGCTCCTTGAGGTAGGGCCCGCCCCACTTCGCGCGGTCGGCCTCCTCCTGCAGGGCGTCGCGGCTCCAGAGGACCGCCAGGCCCTCCTCCTCGGTCGGCCACCGCTTGACCTCGGCCTTGAAGGTCTCGAGCGCCCCCTCGAATGCCTTGATCTGGACGAGGGCGAGGCTCTTGTCGGCCTTCTCGCTCGACCCGAGGACGTTCACCAGGATGAGACCCGAGATCGCGATGAGGATCCCGATCACGATGAGCAGTTCGAGGATGGTGAAGCCGCGGCGGGCGACGGGGTTGGATCGACGCATGGAAAGGGCTCCTGGACAGGCCGCGAAGGTACCGGCGTCGGACGCCGGCGTTTCCGGGGAAGCGAGGATTCTACGGCGAGCGCCGCCGCATCACAGCGACGAGCTCAACTGCATCATCGGAACGATGAGGGCCATGAAGATGAAGAGGACCAGCCCGGCGAGGAAGAGCAGCAGCGCGGGTTCCATGAGGCGGATGAGCACCCCGAGGGCCCGCTCGGTGCGGGCCTCAAGCGTATCGGCGACGCCCAGCAGGACTTTGCCGAGGTTATTGGCGCTTTCGCCGACCGCGATCATCTCGATCACGTCCTCCTCGATGAGCCCGCTCTCGCCGAGCGGCCGGGCCAGCGGCTCGCCGGCGCGAACCGCCTCGGCGGCCCGGTCGATCGCCTCGGAGAGGGCGGGCAGGCCAGCGGCGTCGCGGGCGATCTGGAGAGCCTGGAGGATCGGGATCCCGTTGTCGAGCAGCGTGCCGAGGGTGCGGGTGAAGCGCGCGACGGCAATCGAGACGAGCACCGGCCCCAGTTTCGGGACCTTCCGTACCAGGTCCGAGGCCCCCCGCCGCCACTCCTCGCGCCGCGCCGCCCAGATCGCGAATCCCGCCGCGACCCCGAGCCCGAGCAGCACCAGCGGCCACCACCCGACCAGCACCTCGCTCAGGAACATGAGGAGCCGCGTCGAGAGCGGCAGCGTCATCTTCGCGAAAAAGTCCTTGAATTTCGGGACGAAGAAGACGAGCGCCGCCACCACGATCCCGACGCCCACCACCAGCAGGACCACGGGATAGACGAGGTTTCCGACGACCTTCGCCCGCACGTCGGCCTGCCGCTCGAGGAAAGTGCCCAGCCGGCCGAAGACGTCCTCGAGGAACCCGCCCCGCTCGCCCGCGCGGACCATCGCGACCTGGATCGTCGGGAAGATCCGCGGGTGCCGCTCAAGGGCTTCCGCCAGCCGCTCGCCCTCGGCGACCCGGTCGGCGACGTCGTTCATGGCGGCGGCGAGGGCCGGACTCGACTTCCCGCGGCCGAGCAGGCGAAGGGCCTTCAACAGCGGTACGCCGGCCCGCAGGAGATCGCCCATCTGCTGATACGCCCGGGCGACGGTGCGGACCGGCACCCGGGCCGGCCCGCGGCGGGGCTCCTTGGCCGGATCCAGTCGGACCGGCACCAGGCCCCGCGCCTCGATCTCGGCGATCGCCGCCGCCTCGGTGACCGAGTCGAGACGTCCGGAAACTCGCTTTCCGGCGGAATCGCGGGCGATGAAGGCGAAAACGGCCACGGGAAGGATGCTATCGGGCGGCACCCCGCGAATGAGTTGATCGGTGCCGAGATCGCTTCGGAAGGGACCGACAGGGTCCGGAAACGATCAGCCGCCGAGAATTCTCCGGCCTCCGACGGGTTTTTCGTCCCGGCCATTTGCCTCGACCGGATCTTGGTGCATTCTCGGCCTCAGAGAGCGGGAATTGGGCGTGCCCTCGTGGCGCGACCGGTTCCCGTCGTTCGTTTTGCTCCCCTACGGCAAGACGCGACTCCACGGGAATCGGGATGTCCGGAACGCCACCGTGCGGTGGCCTTCGTTCGTTCCCTTCCGTCGGGCCCGATGGCCCGAGTTCCCTTCGGAGAAAGCCATGAACCTCAAGCTTGGACTGTCCGCCCTCGCCGCCTCGACCGCGATCACCTCGGTCTCGTCGGCCGCCATCTTCGTCTTCAACCAGCAGACGACCTGGGAGACCTTCGCCGGCGTCTACGGTGACTTCATCTTCACCGAGGACTTCAACGACATCGCCGACGGCGGTTACGCCTCGCCCTTCGCCCACAGCACCGGCCCGGTCGACTGGACCGCGACCGCGGGCGGCGGCCTCTTCGTGAACGGCGGCGTCTTCTCGACGAACCTCCCCGAGACCCTCACCTTCAACTTCTCGGGCGCCCCGCTGAACGGCGTCGGCGGCAACTTCTTCGCCACCGACATCAGTTTCAACCTGGTGCCGGCCCTCATCTTCGTCACGCTGAACGACGGCACGTCGTACGCCGGTGTCATCACCAGCACTTCGACGTTCACCGGCTTCTACTCGAACGGCGCCGCGATCACCTCGATCGCGGTCCAGGCCTTCAGCAGCGGCGCGCCGGTCTATCCGAGCGTCGACAACCTGAAGTTCGCCACGGCCGTTCCGGCCCCGGGCGCCCTGGCCCTCCTCGGCCTCGCGGGCCTCGTCGGCGGCCGTCGCCGTCGCTGATCCCCCGGAAGGCTCCTCCGAAACTCGAACCTCCCGCGTGCAGACGCGGGAGGTTTTTCCTTTTCGCGGCGCTGATCGCCGTGGCTCGGGACAGGCCCGGCCCGAGAACCGTGGCTGGACGGGAAAAACTGCTTGGGTTCGAGGTGCTTTCGCCGTCGCGATTTGACTCCGCCCGATCCGGAGGCACCTTTCAGGCTGAGGACGGGAATTGGGCGTGCCTTCGGGCATGGCCGGTTCCCGTCGTTTCGTTTCGCCCCCTTGCGGCGAGACGCGACTCCACGGGAATCGGGATCCGCAGCGGCCACCGTGCGGTGGCTCGAGTTCGTTCCCTTCCTTCGGGCCCGATGGCCCGAGTTCCCTTCGGAGTCAGCCATGAACCTCAAGATCGGACTGTCCGCCCTCGTCGCCGCGACCTCGGTCGCGTCGGTTTCCTCCGCCTCGATCATCGTCTTCGACCAGCGGTCGACCTGGGAGGTCTTCGCCGGCCTCTCCGGCAACTACATCTTCAACGAAGACTTCAACGACATCGCCAACGGCTTCCACGCGTCGCCGTTCGCCCACAGCACCGGCCCGGTGGACTGGACGGCGACCGCCACGAACGGCCTGTTCGTGAACGACGGCGAGTTCTCGACGAGCACGCCCGAGCTGCTGAGCTTCAGCTTCTCGAGCGCCCCGGTCTACGGGGTCGGCGGGAACTTCTTCGGCACGGACATCGACTTCAACGTCGTGCCCGCCCTGCTCTTCATCTCGCTGAGCGACGGCACCACCTACGCGGGCGTGGTCAGCAACCCGAACACCTTCACCGGGTTCTTCTCGACCGGTGCGGCGATCACCGGCCTGACCGTCCAGGCGGTCAGCGGGGCCTCGAGCGTCTTCCCGACGGTCGATGACATGGCCTTCGCCTCGACGGTGCCCGGACCGGGCGCCCTGGCTCTCCTCGGCCTCGCCGGCGTCGTCGCCGGTCGCCGCCGCCGCTGAGCCGGACGGATTGGTTTCTCCGAAGTTCAGGCCTCCCGTGCGCGAGCGCGGGGGGCCTCTTTTTT